>DATLDR010000088.1:0-7406 GCA_035525775.1 Flavitalea sp. | reverse complement strand
GGTTGCCGCCGGGGCCGACCGCGTGATCACCATGGACCTGCATGCACCGCAGATCCAGGGGTACTTCGATATACCAGTTGATCACCTTGACAGTTCAGCCATTTTCATCCCCTATATAGAGCAACTACAAATGGAAAACCTTACCTTTGCGGCCCCTGACGTGGGAAGCGCCAACAGGATAAGAGAAATTGCCACTTATTTCAATGCGGAAATGGTGATCTGTGACAAACACAGAAAGAGAGCAAATGAAATTGCAAGCATGGTGGTGATCGGTGATGTAACGGACAGGGATGTGGTGTTGATTGATGACATTTGTGATACAGGTGGTACGCTAGCGAAAGCTGCCGGTTTACTGAAAGAAAAGGGAGCAAGAAGTGTCAGGGCCTTGTGTACGCATCCTGTGTTGAGTGGCGATGCTTATAATAACATTCAAAACAGCATCCTGGAAGAGCTGGTTGTCTGCGATACCATCCCATTGAAGAAGCAGATATCAAAGATCAAAGTGTTGAGTGTTGCTGAATTGTTTGCTGTAGCAATCCGGAATGCATTTGAAAACAGGAGTATAACCGGGTTATTCATTCACAGTCAGATGCGGAATAAATAAAGCGCTTAATTTAAACAAATATATCATGAAGACAATTACAATCGAAGGACAACTGAGGACCGAAACGGGCAAAAAAGTCACCCGCCAGCTTCGCTCTCAGGGACTCGTACCTGGTGTAATTTATGGGGGTGCCAAGGAGGTGAATTTCACAGCTCCTGTTTTATCTTTCAAAACTTTAGTGTACACACCGGATTTCCAGTTGGCGAATATCAATGTGGAAGGCAAGGAATATCGTTGTATTCTGAAGGATATTCAATTCAATAAAGTTTCCGATGAGCTCGCTCACGTTGATTTTCTTGAACTGGTTGAAGATAAAAAAGTGATTGCCACCATTCCTATCAAATTTACCGGTGTGGCTGCAGGAGTAAAAGGCGGAGGTAAGCTCGTTACCAAAATGAAAAATCTCCGTGTCAAAACCCTGCCCAAATATCTTAAGGAAAATATCGAAGTGGACCTGACAAATCTTGAATTGAATGAGAACATTCGGGTCGAAGATGTAAAAGATGAAAATTATGAGATTTTAAATTCGCCACGCATTCCGATCGCATCGGTGGTGCTTACGCGCGTGTTGAAGCAGGAGGAAGCTGCGGCTACTCCGGCTGCCGGCGCGCCCGCCGCTGCTGCTCCGGCTGCAGGTGCTGCTGCTGCTGCACCAGCGGCCGCCGCTGCTCCCGCCGCAAAAGGTGGCAAAAAATAGTTTACTGGTTATCTGTTGAAAGGCCCGGTCTTGACCGGGTTTTTTTATGTCCGATCACTGATTGATATCTTTATTTTCGTATCAACATCCCATGTCGAAATTTCTGATCATTGGTTTAGGTAATCCCGGTGCCGACTATGCGCATACACGTCACAATATCGGCTTCGACATTGTAGATGCTTTTGTTTCGAAACATGGTGGAATCTTTGCTTCCGATCGGCTGTCAGACAGAACCGACCTTAAAATAAAAGGAAAACAGGTAATAGTAATTAAGCCGGTAACTTTTATGAACCTCAGTGGGAAAGCTGTAAAATATTGGATGGAAAAAGAAAGCCTGACGCTGGAGAATATCCTGGTTATAGTAGATGAACTGGCTTTACCCATCAACCGGGTTCGCATAAGGCCTTCCGGTAGTGATGCCGGACATAATGGACTTAAAAGCATACAGGAAACTTTGATGACGGATCAATATCCCCGTTTACGCTTTGGTATCGGTAATGACTATCCGCGTGGGGGACAGGCGGATTATGTTTTAAGCCGGTGGAAACCTGAGGAGTTGCCCTTGATAGAGAAAAAGGTTGAAAAGTGTGTTGAAATCATTGAAAGCTTTGTTCTGGCAGGTATCACCCGAACCATGAATACGTTTAATAAATTCGACTTTACACTATGATTTGTTGATTTGAATCTTTATTTTCGCTATCGGATTTGACTTAATATTTTGATATTCAATATTCCTATGTAAGTAGCCGGGCCTTTCCAGGCCAATTTCCATTAAACAATTATCTAAGTAAAAACCCCTGTTGAATATGAAGATATTCTGCGTAGGCCGTAATTATGTGGCACATGCGAAAGAGTTGGGCAATGAGGTTCCTGAAGAACCTATCATTTTCATGAAGCCCAAAAGTGCATTATTACAAGCGCATACTCCCTTTTATTATCCTGAATTTACAAATGAACTTCATTACGAGTGTGAACTGGTGCTGCGCGTTTCAAAGAACGGAAAGTATATACAGGACAGGTTCGCTTCCAAATATTATGATGCGATCAGTGCAGGAATTGATTTTACAGCCCGGGATATTCAAAATGAACTAAAAGAAAAAGGACTTCCCTGGGAAAAAGCGAAAGCGTGGGACAATTCTGCAGTTGTGGGCAAATGGATCCCATTGCAGAATGTAAAAAATAAAAAAGATATCAATTTCTGTTTGTATAAAAATAAGGAACTCGTTCAGCAGGGCAATTCCAGTCTGATGATCCACAATTTTGATAAAGTGATTGCCTATATTTCAAATTATTTTTCTGTCAATATTGGTGACCTGATCTTTACCGGTACTCCGGCAGGGGTGGGTGAATGTGTGGTGGGTGATGAGCTTGAAATATTCATCGAAGACGATAGCTTGCTTGCACTCGAAATAAAATAATGGTTCACTTTGTAATGCAATGCCGTGACAGTTTCTGTTGCGGCTTTTTTTTGAAGCCGGGGAGGTAGAGAGAAGCGTATACCAGGTATCGGGTATCAGGTATCAGGTATCCCTGTCCTCAATATTTTCAATTGTTGAATTTTGATACAAATATTTCAGGATAAGAAAATTTAATTTATATATCATGGTAGGACACCTGATACCTGATACCCGATACCTGTTATAATGATCACCACTGCTACTTTGCTTTCAGCGTTCCGCCACATGTGTGCTGTGAAAGCCATGTCGGAAACGTATGAGAATAACCGGCAGGTTTGCCATTATGTTCATTCTACATCACGCGGACACGAAGCGATCCAGCTTGCGACTGCCTTTCAATTGCTGCCTTGTGATTTTGTTAGTCCATATTACCGTGATGAAGCATTGTTACTTGGTCTCGGGTTCACACCTTATCAACTGATGTTGCAATTGCTCGCGAAGAAAGATGATATTTTTAGTGCAGGAAGAGAGTACTACGCACATCCTAGTTATGTGGGAAACGATAAACCCAAAATCATTCATCAAAGCAGTGCAACCGGTATGCAGGTGATACCGACAACCGGAATTGCACAGGGAATACAATTTCTCGAAAAAATTCAATCCCCTTTATTTAAATGTGGTCCCGCGGGTGAGTTGCCTTTGGTTGTTTGTTCTATGGGAGATGCGAGCGTAACTGAAGGAGAAGTGAGCGAGGCATTTCAGGTTGCAGTACTGAAAAAATTACCAATCATTTACCTGGTTCAGGACAACGACTGGGGCATAAGTGTTACAGCTGCTGAAGCAAGAGTGATGGATGCATTTGAATATGCAGCAGGGTTTCCGGGAATGCAAAGAGTACGGGTGAATGGAAGTGATTTCGAAGAAAGCTATTTGTGTATCCGGGATGTAATTGCAGATGTGCGCACGCACAGAAGACCATGGATCGTACAGGCGAAAGTACCGTTGCTTGGTCATCATACGAGTGGTGTACGGAAAGAATTTTATCGTTCAAAGGAAGATGTTGCCACGCATTTACAAACAGATCCTCATGTACTGCTGAAGAAAAAACTGGTTCAAACAAATATCACGCAAGATGAACTTGATACAATTGAACTGGATGTAGCAGCAGAAATAGCAACCGAATTCAGAAATGCGCTGGCAGCGCCCGAGCCCGATCCGGATACTGTTTCAGATTTTGTATTTGCACCCACTCCTGTAACAAATGAATCCGGTCAGCGAGCTCCCGCCAATGCACAGAAAGTGATCATGGTCGATGCGGCTTTATATGCGATTCGTGAGATCATGGAAGAATTTCCGGAATCCATTTTATATGGGCAGGATGTGGGAAGAAGATTGGGGGGCGTATTTCGGGAAGCCGCAACGCTGGCGGAAAGATTTGGTGATCATCGCGTATTCAATACTGCTATACAGGAAGCATATATTATCGGATCTACGGCTGGAATGAGTGCTGTCGGTGTAAAACCAATTGTTGAAGTTCAGTTTGGCGATTATATCTATCCGGCGCTTAATCAGCTTGTTTGTGAAATTGCGAAATCGTGTTATCTCACTGCAGGTAAATTTCCGGTACAAACACTCATTCGTGTTCCTGTCGGTGCATATGGTGGGGGTGGACCCTATCATAGTGGAAGTGTTGAAACCATGTTATTGTCTGTAAAGGGCATCAAGATTGTTTATCCTTCCAATGCTGCAGATATGAAAGGATTGATGAAAGCGGCTTTTCACGATCCGAATCCTGTTGTTATGCTCGAACACAAAGGACTTTACTGGAGTAAAGTTCCGGGCACTGATGGGGCAAAATCAAAAGAACCGGCGGCAGATTATATTTTGCCTATCGGGAAAGCCAACAGCATACAAAAAGCGGATGCGGGACAAGTGGAAAAAGGAACTTCTTCCTGTATTATCACCTATGGAATGGGTGTGTACTGGTCATTGGAAGCGGCAAAAAAGTTTCCGGGCCGTATTGAAATTATTGACCTACGTACTTTATTTCCCCTCGACGAAACATTAATTTATGCTGCAGTAAAGAGGCACGGAAGATGTTTAATCGTTACAGAGGAACAGCAAAACAATTCCTTTGCGGAAGCACTTGCAGGAAGGATTGCACAGCAATGTTTTCAATCATTGGATGCACCTGTTCTTGTATGCGGCGCGCTTAACCTTCCGGCTGTACCGATGAATATTATTCTTGAACAAGCCATGCTCCCCCATGCATCAAAAGTAGTTGCGAAACTGGAAGAGCTGCTACGATATTAAATGATATTAAGAAATGACTTCTATTCATCAACCTACCTTTTTGAAATGGATGTTAAATATGTTTTCTCTATTTAACTTTTTTTCTTTCACTATTTAATTTGAATACATTTTTAATATGCTGATCTTTTCATGATCCTGTTTGTCATTCCTTTGTCAGATGCTATAACTATTTCTCCCATTCCTCACCATTTCCTGCGTTCCGCTGTTTTCGCTGCTTCGTCTCAATGGTTATTTACTCGTATATCCTATCATTTCGCCGTTTGTAAAATTTTAACGTAATGGTTAAAATAATAAATGTCTTATTTACGTAGAGTATCGTACTTAACCACCATAGCTGCCATGAAAAATAGATACCTGAAAGGTGCTCACATTTCCGAGAGGAAAGTGCGCGAGCTTCTTAAATTGTTTAGTGAGGATCTGACTGCGACCCAGATTGCAAACATTAGCGGAATCAGCAGGATTACCGTGAATGCGTACCTGAAAATGATCCGGACCCATATTGCAGAATTTAATGCAGACCAGGATCCCAATCACCGCAATGGCAAATCAACCGGGTTGAACGGCGTATGCATAGAGCAGACCATCAGGAAATCTTTATATGGAATTTACAAAAGTGGCGAGCGGATCATCACAGAAAAAGTTTCCGGTATAGAAAGCAATTGGTTGAATGATTGGTTGAAAGGGAAAGTAAACGCAGAACCTGCAGTTATAGAAAAACACCGGTTACATATTTATCAGGGTATCGTTGATTTCAATTCGATCCGCCTTTATCGTTTGAATACTCCCTCAGGACTTGCAAAAGGTCGCTCTGCTATTGATGAAATTGACATGTTCTGGGGTTTGTTGAAATCAAGACTGGTGAAATTCAGAGGACTTAATTGCAGCACACTTTATCTGCATGTGAAGGAAACGGAATTCCGGTATAATCATCGCAATGAGGAGATTTATGATCTTCTTGTAAATATACTTCAACGGAAGCCACTCCATTTATCCAAATCTTCATGAGTGCATCGGGTTATTTTATCAGGGAATGCCGGATTATGATAAGATCATTCGGCATGCACCGTTGATCTGATATGAAGAGAGTCGTCAAAATTTATTTCCATTACATTTTTAGCCAACTCATTTGTCATGAGAATGTCTTTTCTGTCACCTGTAACCATTAAAATGGTTTTATCACGCATACAATCCGCTCATCAAGAATTTTGCGTTTGACTATCTGCGTTAGTAAACATGTTTTACTTATCTAGTTTTATATTTTTTGACGGATCGATGATTTTTTTTTGCAGCATATCCCATGCTTATCATGTCCTTAAAATTATCGTTCACCAATACATGCTTATAATGAAAAAACTTTTGCTATTAATGGTTGTGCTTGTTGCGGGCATCAGTGCCTGGGCACAAAGACAGGTATCAGGACGTGTCACAGATGCCCGTGACAATTCTCCTTTACCGGGCGTAAGTGTAAATGTAAAAGGTACCAACACCGGAACAACGACAGATGAAAACGGGCAGTATCGTATTGCTGCCCCGGTAAATTCGACACTTGTATTTTCTATTGTGGGATTTACAACAAAAGAATCTATTGTTACTGACAACGATGTGATCATCATCAACACAGCGATGGATGTTGCCCAGCGTAATTTGCAGGAAGTTGTCGTAACAGGGTACACTACACAAAACAAAAGACAGATTACAGGCTCTGTTGCGAAAGTTAATGGCAATGAAGTTCGATTGCAACCAATTGGTTCCTTTGATAAAGCACTTCAGGGAAAAGTGGCCGGAGTACTTGCTCAATCTCAGTCAGGTCAGCCGGGTGCAGCTGCAGTAGTTACCATTCGCGGAAAAGGATCGATCAATGGAAGTAATACGCCGCTGTACATCGTTGACGGAGTACAGGTGAATGCAGCAGATTTCGCTACCATCAATCCTTCGGATATCGAGAGCTACAACATTTTAAAAGATGCATCCTCCACTTCAATCTATGGATCACGGGGTGCAAACGGAGTTATCGTCATCACAACCAAACGAGGTGCCTCTGGCAAAACACGGATAAATTACGATTTTCAATATGGTTGGTCGCAACTTCCGGAAAACAAACTGGGGCTGATGAACTCTGCCCAGAAACTCAATTATGAAGTGAATTATGACCGACCTGATGGAATGAATTATTTTGGATGGACACAGACCGACATCGACAGCCTTTCTAAAATTGATAACAGGCTTGATAAAGTTCTTTTTCGCAAAGGGAAAACACAACAACACCAACTCAGTGCATCTGGTGGAAATGACAAGACAAGATTTTATTTGTCAGGATCTATTTTCGATCAGGAAGGCATTGTATTGACAACCGGATTGAAAAGATATACAGGTCGTGCTAATATTGAAAATACAT
>DATLDR010000018.1:0-19405 GCA_035525775.1 Flavitalea sp. | reverse complement strand
ACCCTGCTGATGCGCAAAACCGGATTGCTTATACTGATTATTTTCCTTGCGAACGCGGGCTTTGCACAAGATCCAAACTTCTCCCAGTTTTTTGTTTCACCCCTTACTCTTAATCCTGCATTAACTGGTAAGTTTAATGGCGATTTCAGGGTCGCAGGCAATTACCGGGACCAATGGCCGGAGATCAGTAAAGCATTTATTACATCCACTATTTCATTTGATATGCCCATATTAAGAGGTAAGCTTTCGGACGTGGATACATGGGGAGTTGGAGTGATGGCAATGACCGATAAATCCGCAAATGGCGTGCTGTCCGGTAACTTTATATCGCTTACTACTGCTTATCATAAAGGAATAGATGAAGATGGGCTGCAACAGATAGGGATAGGTTTCCAGGGAACCTTTTCTAATAAAAGACTTGATGGAACAAAGCTAAATTTTCTTGATGAACTGGACCAGAATGGTGGATGGACCGTTCCGAGCAGCGAGGCAATTGACAACCGGCAGGTGAACACAAACTATTTTGACTTTTCTGTGGGCGCATTGTATAACGGATCAACGGACGGTTACAATAACTATTATTTCGGTGTTTCAGGCTACCATCTTAACAGGCCAAAAGAATCTTTTACAGGGGATGTATTTTATGAGCTTAGTCCCCGTGTAACATTAAATGCCGGTGGCGCTATTCCCCTGGAAGAAAATACGCGCACTCTTTTTATCAGTACTATGTACAGCCGCCAGGCAGGTGCAACTAATTTCGTTGCCGGAGGAGCAGCTGGCTTCCTGCTTAATGATGACGAAGAAGACCCGCTGAATTTTTACGCTGGTGCGTGGGCACGCTTCAATAACGTAAGTGATGCACTGATACCTTATGTGGGACTTGAATTTAGTGGTTTCCGGTTAGGTGCTTCGTATGATGTGAATATTTCAAGTTTAAAAACTGCTTCACAAAGTCGCGGAGGTATTGAGATATCTCTGATTTATATTAAGCGGCCTCCTGGATATAAAGGCATTCCCTGCCCAAGGTTTTAATCTTATAACTTTATTCGCGGGGAAGATAGCAGAGGCTTACGAGAAATGAGAATCGATAATCAATAATCACCAAAATAAGGTTAATACATAAATTTGAATCGAGCCCCATCAAAAAGTCCCTTGTCGCTTAGTTTCAGTGATGGGATCACTAACAATGCCATAAATGATAAAGTCATAAATGGCGCCGAAAGGGTACATCCTATGGATTTTGCCATCCTGTCTATTGCTGTATAGGCATCAGCAACCCTGTATCCATCATTATCACTCATTAAACCAGCTACAGGTAAGGCAAGCACTATTTCTTCTGATGAAGAAACACAGGTTATACCTCCCTTGTTTTCTATAACAAGATTTATAGAGTGCGCAATGCTGTTATCGTCTGTTCCCACAGCGATGATGTTATGACTGTCATGCGCCACCGAAGATGCTATAGCTCCACTTTTGCATCCAAAATTTTTTACAAAAGAAATGGCTGGAGCTGAATTGTTGTAGCGGTTTACTACAACTATTTTCAGAATGTCATTCGTAACATCGCAAACAATGTTGCCATTTTCTATATTTGCTACCACGGAGAGTTGGTTAGTAATCAATTGGCCGTCTAAAGCTTCAATAGCTGGCAACTTATTGTCAATAAGATATTTTTCAACGGGGCATTTAAGAGAATCAGAACTTATTTTTTTACAGTTGAATTGGTTGATGATTCTATTATGAGAGGATGGGATATTTGTTTTGCTGTTTTCAGCAACGCAGATTCCGTTTATGAACGTTTTATATACATGGAAAGCTTTTACATCATCAACAAGAATAAAATCAGCGGCATCGCCTTCTCTTAACAAACCGGTTTCAAGATGGTAATGAAGAACAGGATTCCAGCAGGCCGCCCGGAGCACATGGAATACATCAATGCCTTTATTGATAGCTCTTTTGCATAGGTCATTGATATGACCCTGTACAAGACTGTCGGGATGTTTGTCATCGCTGCAAAACATGATCATATCAGGATAATCATTCAGAAGAGAAATCAACGCATCGAAATTTTTTGCAGCACTCCCTTCCCTGATGATGATCTTCATGCCAATCTTCAGCTTTTCCAGTGCCTCTTCTTTACTGAAACATTCATGATCTGTAGATATACCTGCCGATACATACTTTATTAACGCATCTCCCCGTAAGCCCGGTGCATGTCCATCTACAGGTTTTGATAATTTGTGGGCAAATACTATTTTCTTCATCACTTCAGGATCATCATGTATAACACCCGGAAAATTCATCATCTCACTGAGGTATTTTATTTCGCTTCTTTCTAATAACTGTTGTACACCTTCTGAATCTATTGTGTCGCCGGCAGTTTCAAAGACTGTTGCAGGAACACAGCTGGGAGCGCCGAAATAGAATTTAAAATTTACATTCCTGGCGTTGTCAATCATGTATTCAACTCCTGCGGCACCGCAAACATTAGCAATTTCATGAGGATCGCTGACTGTTGAAACAGTGCCATGCACGACTGCTAACCTTGCAAATTCGGACGGTACAAGCATTGAGCTTTCAATATGAACATGACTGTCAATAAAACCGGGAAGAATAAATTTTAGATCTGAATCAATACCATCACTGTTTTTTTGAATGCTATCGATGCGTCCATTTTTAACGTGTATAGTGCCGGTAAAAAATTTTTTGCCGGGTATGTCTGCAATATTTCCATTGATACTGAAGGCGTTCATTCTTCATTATTGTTCATGATATCAGGTCTTCGCTCTATTGTTCTTTTTACAGATTGGTCGTGCCGCCATTCGTTTATAATTTTCGGATCGCCACTTAACAGTTCTGCGGGCACCTGCCACCCCCTGAAATTAGCCGGCCGTGTATACACAGGAGGAGCCAGTAACTGGTCCTGGAATGAATCGAACAATGCTGATGTTTCATCGTTCAGTACGCCTGGTATCAATCGGCCTATTGCATCTACCAGCACTGCGGCAGGAAGCTCTCCGCCGCTTAAAACATAATCACCAATTGATATCTCTCTCGTAATAAAATGCTGGCGTATACGCTCGTCAATGCCTTTGTAATGACCACAAATGATCAGCAGGTGATGTTTCAGGGACAACTGGTTAGAAATTCTCTGATTCAGCCTTTCACCATCAGGAGTCATATAAATGATCTCATCATATTTTAATTTTGCCGCCAGCTGTTCTATTGCATTGGCAAGAGGTTCGGCCATCATTACCATTCCGGCGCCGCCACCAAACTGGTAATCGTCTACCTGGCCATGTTTATAATTGGTGTAGTCACGGAGGTTATGAACATTGATAGAAAGCAATCCTCTTTCTTTGGCTCTTTTCAGTATTGAATGGTTGAAGGGGCCTTCAAGGAGTTCGGGCAACACCGTAATGATGTCTATTTGCATAAGGCAAATGTAGGGAGAAGGAAGAAGGGACAAGGGAGAAAGGGATCTGCAGAGGGCAGACGAGATACGAGATTCGAAAATCAGGAATTAAGACGTCATGACATGAGCATAATAGCGCCTGGCGAAGCTTTGCGTGAAAATTGAATACGAAAGTTTGCGTCTTTGCATGAATGGTGAGAACTAAGGTTTTGCTTTCGAGGCAATAGTCCTTGAAATTCTCGTTTCAGCAGGATGCGATGTGAAAGACGTAATAGGTTTTTCTGCAGAACCAATAGATTTTTCTGCAATATTAATCAGCTGGTGAACCCCGGCAGGTATCAATAAACCTATCCAGCTATTATTTAATATGTATTTAGTTTTTTCTAATACAAAGTATTTCATAGATGCGGGTACTAATTGAACAGATTAAATAAATTTACAAAATATTCTGGATGCTTGCCCGCGTCCTGGCATTGCAGTTTGTTATTTTTTGATTAAATAAGTATAAAGTATTATGAGGAGAAGGGAGAAGTAAGAAGGAAAATGGGTATGGTGAAATATTCTAATCGCTTTTAAAATCTTCAAGATCTCTTCTCTGCTTTTTAGTTGGCCTTCCTATTTTACTTTGACGCTTACCGGTATAAAACGCAGTTGCTTCATTTTTTAACCTGTCAAGTTCTTCAGCAGGGGTGAGATCCAGGTAATATTTTATTGCCTCTGCGTACTGAACTCTTTTCTCTATAATTCCTGTAACCCGGATCACCCATTTCCTTGCTTCAGTCTTAATCTCATATTCATCACCAGTATTTACACTTTTAGCAGCTTTAACTGCATGCCCGAGATGTTTTACCTTTCCCTGGTCACATGCAGTAGCGGCAACAGTTCTTGTTTTAAAAATCCGTATCGCCCACAGATATTTATCTAATCTCACTTTTACTGTCATGCTTCTTCTGCAAAATATTTATGGAAATATGGGATTGTTTCTATTCCCTTATAAAAATTAGCAATGTCGAATTTTTCATTAGGAGAATGAAGATTGTCACTGTCCAATCCGAAGCCAAGAAATACAATTTTAATCCCAAGCTCTTCTTCAAACAATGCGCAGATCGGAATGCTGCCACCACCACGAACCGGCACAGGATCTTTGCCGAATGTTGTTTTGATGGCTTTTGCTGCCGCCTGGTAAGCAGGTGAATCTATTGGTGTCATATAAGGTTCTCCACCATGATGCTCGGTAGCCTTGACAGTAACTCCCGCAGGTGCATTGTCCTGAAAATATTTAATCAGTTTTTGTGTAATATCCGCTGATGACTGATCGGGCACAAGGCGTGCAGAAATTTTTGCATATGCTTTAGAAGGAAGAACAGTTTTCGAACCTTCTCCTGTATATCCTCCCCAAATTCCATTTAACTCAAGTGTTGGCCGTATTCCCGTCCGCTCATTTGTTGTATAACCTTTTTCGCCCCATAATTTTTTTATGCCCAGATCATTTTTGAATTCATCTTTATCGAATGGCGCTTCACCAAGCAACTTTCTTTCAGACTTTGATACCTCAACAACATCATCATAAAATCCCGGAATAGTAATGTGATTGTTTTCATCGTGACATGATGCGATCATCTTTGCCAGAATAGTAATGGGATTTGCGACTGCCCCGCCATACACACCACTGTGCAGATCCCGGTTCGCACCGGTAATTTCAACTTCAATGTAGCTGAGGCCACGTACGCCAATATCGATTGAAGGGTTATCAAGGCTTATCATTGCTGTATCACTGATGAGGATCACATCTGCTTCCAACAGCTTCCTGTTCTGCTTTACAAATTTTGCGAGATTGGGTGAACCAATCTCTTCTTCTCCTTCGATAATAAACTTAATGTTTACGGGCAATGTGCTTGTATTGTTCAATAATTCCAATGCCTTGACATGCATGTAAAATTGCCCTTTGTCGTCACAGGCGCCGCGTGCAAATATTTTTCCTTCTTTTATTACCGGCTCAAAGGGAGGGCTGTTCCATAAGTTGAGCGGATCAGCTGGCTGAACGTCGTAGTGACCGTAAACAAGTACTGTAGGCTTGTTCCTGTCAATTATTTTTTCCGCATATACCACAGGGTGGCCATCTGTTGAATACACCTCAGCACGGTCAACGCCGGCTTCAATAATTCTTTGTTTCACTGCTTCCGCGCATTTCACCATGTCTTCTTTATGCTCGCTGCGTGCGCTTATTGAAGGGATGCATAGCAATTCAAGTAGTTCGTTCAAAAATCTTTCCTTGTTGTTTTCGAGGTATTCTTTCCAGGCGTTCATATAATTGTTTTATCGGAGTTAATTTAGGTTTTCACGCAAAGCGCAAAGATTCGCAAAGGCGCAATCATACTAATGTCTCGATTCTCGATTGTCATTTCTCGTCACTTCTCCCTTCCCCCTTCTTCATTCTCCCTTCTCCTCTGCCCTCTCACGTTTCCGCGCTATGCTTGGCATCTTTCAGCAGGTTCTTAGTGTTCCATGGAACCTGGTGTTCAAAAGGTTTTTGTCTTACATGGCAATCATGCTTACTGCAAATATTACATTGAAAGTACAGGCAGCCATCAGAATGTACAAACAGCTCGATAGTATTGCCAAATTCTTTTTTTATCAAAGCCGCGAGCTTATCAATTTCACTGTGAGCCTCATGCACGTTCAAATACCAGGGTACGGTAAGGTGACAATCAACATGCAGCTGCCCACCATATTTTATCACTCTCAGGTTATGCAGGTCAACCCAATTCTCCTGCCGGTTCTTATTCAGCATGTCCACCATCTTCTCCAGCAAGCCCAGATCGGCCTCATCCATTATACCTGCGATAGATGAACGGATGATCCGATAGCCTGTAACTATGATCACCACTGCAAAGAAAAGGGCTATAGCACTGTCGAGCCATAAAAGTTTCGTGAAATAAATCAAAATCAACCCAGCCATAATACCCAGTGTTGAATACGTATCAGATTGAAGATGTTTTCCGCTTGCGATAAGGGCAAGTGAATTGTTCTTCTTTCCCCTGTATACACTTATAAAACCCACGAGGTAATTAATGACTGCTGTAATACCGATCAGGATCATTCCCTTATCCAGTTGCCTGAGAGGTACAGGGTAAAGTATGCTGTTGATTGATTTATAGATTATGGCTGCTCCGGCAATGATGATCAGCGTTCCTTCAACACCCGCTGATAAGAATTCCGCCTTACCATGACCGTAAGGATGATTCTGGTCCTTCGGCTGAGCCGCGATATGTAAGCTGTATAATCCTATGAAACCAGCGCCTACATTAGCAATACTTTCAAGGGCATCCGTTAGTACTGATACCGATTTCGTGATGAAGTATGCGAATATCTTGATGATAAACAGCAATACAGCAACTGCAACAACTATCTTCTGAATTAACAGATTTTCCTTGCGGGGATCCAAGAATAAAAGTTAAAAAGTAAAAGCTAAAAGGTACACTTTTCGGTTTTCACTTTTCATTTTTAACCTTTTAAACCTTCAAACCTTTTTTGAACAAACTCCCAATTCACCACTTTCCACCAGGCATCAATGTATTCCTGTCGGCGGTTCTGGTATTTAAGATAATAAGCATGCTCCCAAACATCAAGTCCAAGCAGTGGATAACCTTTGACTTCACTAACATCCATCAGCGGATTATCCTGGTTAGGTGTTGAAGCAATAGCAAGCTTTTTATCTGCACCAATTAACAGCCATGACCAACCGCTGCCGAATCGGGACTTGCCCGCATCAGTAAATTTTGTTTTGAATGCATCGAACGACCCGAAGGCTCCCTCAATAGTTTCAAGTAATTTTCCTGACGGCTTGCCTTCCCCATCCGCCTTCATTGACTTCCAGAACAGCTCATGGTTATAATGTCCACCGCCATTGTTTCTCACTTTCAGCGAAAATTTGGATATACTTTTCAAAACATTTTCAAGAGGTTTGTCAGTGTCAATCTTTTCCGCCTCTGCGGCTTCTTTGAGATTTTTTGCATAGGCCGCCGCATGTTTCGAATAATGCAGTTCCATTGTTTCCGCGTCTATTACGGGTTCCAGTGCATTATATGCGTAAGGCAGCGGATCCTGCTGAAAACCGGTAGTATGAGGTGAGATAACCGCGTCATTTCTTTTAGCTCCGGAGAAATCAGGAATAGCGGATAATGAAGTGATCGCAAGTCCAGCTTTTGCAGTATTACCTAAAAACTTTCTTCTTGAGTGATGGCTGCCTTCCATATAAAATATTTATTTAAATTTAAATCAATTCTTCTTGTTTCTTTTTGCGGTTCCTGATCAGTACGCCCACCTTTCTGAGTATGCGGAAATAGAATTCCTTATTCATCAGCTGCGAATCATGCATGGCTTTATAGGTAAGAAATATTCCTATGGGAACGAGTATGAATGTTGCCATCCACATTCCGGAAACAGGTCGGACGAGATCCTGCTGCACAAATTTTTTACCAAAGTTGTTCAACAGGAAGAAGATCACAAAAAAGATCACAGCAAATACTACAGGGGTGCCTATACCGCCTTTTCTAACTATTGACCCTAATGGTGCACCGATCAGGAATAGCACAAACACGGCAAGTGCCATCGTGAATTTATTATGCCATTCAATCAGCTGCATCCTCATCTGGTCGCGCTGGCTGTTGTATTCCATTGATGCGATCTGTAATGAGTTCTTTATAGACGAAGCATAAGAGATGCTTTGTTCGAGTACTCTTTTTTTCGCGGTATCCGGAATCAGTTCTGCTATGGAATGGATTTTTTCATGAGGAGGATTTACTTTCATCCACCCTGAATCGATCATGTGGTTGAATGTGAGGAACGATTGAAGGTCGTTCTGCACTCGCCTGCGGAACGAACGATTTTTCCGCTCAAGCGAGTCTATACCCTTTGACAGCTGCCGCACACTCAACATTTCATATCTGTCTTTATATAAACTGTCCGACGTTAGATTCAACTGAAGCGAACTAAGGTCAAGTACCTTTTTATATTCCTTAAATCCAAGCCTGATGAATTCGGTTTTGTCTGACAGTCTTTCACCACGTTCTTCATAACGCCATCCATCCTTTAGTGTAAATACCAGGAAACGCTGGTCG
Source organism: Flavitalea sp. (assembly GCA_035525775.1). GTDB lineage: Bacteria > Bacteroidota > Bacteroidia > Chitinophagales > Chitinophagaceae > Flavitalea. The sequence goes on along the minus strand of DATLDR010000018.1, from coordinate 10,870 downwards.
GGCGACACTTTCATGATTCCTTTGTTTGCAACAATTATATTATCCTGCAAATGTGTATTGGTCTCATAAATAATAACATTAAGCAGGGTCGAATCATTTTTCTTCTGCCCAACTTTTATAGCATAACCAGGAATCGTAGTATAGAATACACCTTCTTTCAAATCAAAGGCCGGTTTTTTATTGACAATGTCGGTGTGCAGGCTACGCATTTTTAGATTGGCAACCGGTATTACATTGTTATTAAAAAGAAATGCGAGGCCTGATAATAAAATTGCAATGAACATAAGCGGTCTCATGAAACGAAGGAGCCCTATGCCGGCGGATTTGATCGCTACCAGCTCAAATGTTTCACCGAGGTTTCCGAAAGTCATGATGGAAGAAAGCAGCACTGCCAGTGGCAATGCCAGTGGAACGAGTGTGGCGGACAGATATACGATAAGGCGCAAAAATATAGGGCCATCAACTCCCTTTCCCACAAAATCGTCTATCCATAACCAGAAGAACTGGAGAATAAGTACAAACAGGGTGATGAAAAAAGTGGCAATGAAAGGACCAATGAAAGCCTTTACAATAAGTATGTCTAATTTTTTTATCACAAGTCTAGACGTATCCCTGACTGTTAATTTCCCAGACGGTGAAAAAGATCTTTAACCTGGTAGTCCCATAACTGGCTCTGGTCCTTCACTTCTCCTTTATCTGCAAAATCCCTTATGACTAAGATGGTTTGATTGGTAACTTCTGACTTTTCAATTCTGAATTCAAAAAATTCTTCTTTTGGTAAGTGCATCCAATGAAAACGAATAAATTTTTCCTGCTCACTTTCGGTAACCTCTGCTTTATCTGTGGTACCATTCCATGAAAAACTGAAAACATTATCTCTTTCATCAACCTTATCAGCAAACCATTCCTGCAACCCTGCAGGGGTGCTTAAGAATTCATATAAAATAGATGGGGAACATCTAACTGGGAATTCCAAAGTAAACTGTTGTTTTTTGCTCATCTACACGCTATTATCTTTAATATATACTGATCGTGTGCAATTATAGAAAAATATACCATACGCCGAAATTTATTTTGGCTTCAGTTACTTATCTGTGATTAAGTGGATATGCACACCCATTTGACGGTAAGGTAACTGAATATCATTTAATTACAGATAATATTTATCGTTGTTCGCACAATTTTAGTTAAATCGCCAAATGTGCAGAATTAATAAAATGGGTTGTTAAAAACATAACAAATTTTATAATTCTTCGTTTAAAAAAAGGGTGTCCCTAAAGAGAAAAAAACTCCCAGCCAATATCTATGAGCATGCGACAACTCAAGATCACGAAATCGATAACGAACCGTGAATCTCAGAGCTTAGAAAAATATCTCCAGGAAATAGGAAAAGTTGAATTAATCGGCCCTGAAGAAGAAGTACGACTAGCAAGGATGATAAAACACGGAGACCAGGCAGCGCTCGATAAGCTTACAAAAGCGAATCTCAGATTCGTTGTGTCAGTGGCCAAACAATATCAGAACCAGGGATTGTCGCTCCCCGATCTCATTAACGAAGGAAACCTGGGCCTTATCAAGGCAGCACAGCGTTTTGATGAAACACGCGGATTCAAATTCATCTCTTATGGTGTTTGGTGGATTCGCCAGAGCATATTGCAGGCGCTGGCTGAACAATCACGGATTGTTCGTTTACCATTAAATAAAGTAGGGCTTACCAACAGGATCCAGAAAGCGTTTTCACAACTTGAACAGGAATTTGAACGGGAACCTTCGCCCGAAGAGGTTGCCGAGCTTCTCGACCTGGAAGCGGAAGAGATCTCAGCTTCACTGGGCATCGGTGCAAGACATATCAGCATGGATACGCCGCTATCAGAAGGGGAAGACAACACACTGGTAGATGTAATGGAAAATCCTAATGCAGAGCGAGCAGAAACTAACCTCGAACATATACAGTCGCTGAAAGAAGAAATCGACCGGTCATTCAAAGTACTCACCGAACGCCAGAAAGAAGTGATCTGCTATTTCTTTGGAATTGGTCAGGATCATCCAATGAGTTTAGAAGATATCGGCGACAAATTTAATCTCACCCGTGAACGCGTAAGGCAAATCAAAGATAAAGCGATCACAAAACTCAGAACCAATTCAAGAACACCGGAGCTAAAAGGATATTTGGGGAAATAAGTTAAAAGTTAAAAGTCAAAAGTTATAAGTAAAATATTACACTGAAACTGGACGTAAGGATTAATCAAAGGCAAATTGTTAGGATAGTATACCTGGCAATTTGCTTTTTTATTTTTGTAACGTCTATAGCACTTTTGACTTATAACTTTTAACTTTTAACTTAATTTCGCCGAATGTTTGAAAATCTTACGGAACGGCTTGAATCGGCCTTTAAGCAGATCAAGGGTGAGGGAAGGATCACCGAACTGAACATCGCAGCGACTGTTAAAGAAATACGTCGTGCGCTGGTAGATGCAGATGTGAACTATAAGATCGCCAAAGAATTTACCGACACGGTTAAAGACAAAGCGCTGGGGCAAAAGGTGCTTACGGCTGTAAGCCCGGGGCAATTGATCGTGAAGATCGTTAAGGACGAGCTTGCCGACCTTATGGGAGGCAGTGAAAGTGAATTTATAACGAAGGGAAATCCCGCTGTAATACTGATAGCAGGGCTTCAGGGTAGCGGTAAAACAACGTTCAGCGGAAAGCTTGCCACCTACCTGAAAATGAAAAAGGGCCTTTCTCCGATGCTTGTCGCTGCCGACATCTACAGGCCAGCAGCTATTGAACAATTAAAGATCCTTGGAGAGCAGGTAAATGTTCCGGTATATAGTGAGCCGGAAAACAAAGATGCAGTTGACATAACAAGAAATGCGATAAAAGATGCGAAAAGCAAAAACCGGAATATTGTAATTATAGATACGGCAGGACGACTGGCTATTGATGAGGCGATGATGACGGAAGTAGCCAACATCAGGAACGCCGTAAACCCGCAGGAAATACTGTTTGTAGTAGACTCAATGACCGGTCAGGATGCAGTCAACACGGCAAAAGCTTTTAACGACCGGTTAGATTTCAGCGGAGTTGTGCTCACAAAACTTGATGGCGACACCAGGGGTGGGGCGGCATTGTCTATTAAATACACTGTTAAGAAGCCAATAAAATTTGTGAGCAGTGGCGAGAAGCTCGATACACTTGATGTATTTTATCCGGACAGGATGGCTCAAAGGATCCTGGGCATGGGCGACATCACCACGCTTGTTGAAAAAGCGCAGGCACAATACGATGAGGCAGAGGCTAAAAAACTTGAAAGAAGAATAAGGAAAAACCAATTCGATTTTGAAGACTTCAAACAACAGCTGGAGCAGATTAAAAAGATGGGTAATATCAAAGACCTTTTAGGTATGATTCCCGGGATTGGAAAGGCTGTAAAGGATGTTGATATCAGCGACGACTCCTTTAAAGGAATAGAAGCTATAATCAATTCAATGACAGTCCTTGAGCGTAGAAATCCTGATCTTATTGATATGAGCAGGAAGAAAAGAATAGCAAACGGCAGCGGCAAAGACATTGGCGAAGTGAATGCTTTTATGAAACAATTTGAACAGATGAAAGACATGATGAAGATGATGAATAAGATGCCAATGGGTCGCATGATGGGAAAAAGATAGACAAAAGTTAATAGAATACTTTTCATATAATTTTGAAAAAACGCTTTCGGTCATTACATTTGCTATCCTGACAAAGGAGAGAAAACCGTATTCATTAACGCATTTAAATTTCTATTTAAAATGCCAGTAAAAATCAGACTGCAAAGACATGGGTCTAAGAAAAGACCCTTTTATTTCATCGTTGTTGCCGACGCACGTGCACCAAGAGATGGTAAATTCATTCAAAAGATCGGCACTTACAATCCACTCACTGTACCGGCATCTGTTCAGCTTGACCGCCAGCGCGCATTAGACTGGCTGCACAAAGGTGCACAGCCAACCGACACTGTTCGAAGGATTCTTTCATTCAAAGGTGTATTGTATCTGAAGCACCTTCTTCGTGGTGTTAAACTCGGCCTGTTCGATGATGCTACTGCAATGGATAAATTTCAGAAATGGCATTCCGAACATGAAGTGAGCATCAAGAAACGCCAGGATGCAAACGCTGTTGAACGCAGATCCCGCCGCACTGGTGCAGGTGCTCCCACAAGAAAGCCGGCTGAACGCGGAGAATCACAGCAATAAGCATTAATTTTAAAAATTATAAGCATGAATCCCGGTGAGAATACACCGGGATTTTCGCATTTCTATAAATGAATCACCGGATGACGAATTATTGTTCAATAGGTAAAGTGGTGGCAACCTTTGGTTTCAATGGTCAGCTGGTGCTGAAACACCATCTGGGAAAAAAAACATCACTAAAAGGGCTTGAAACACTGTTCATAGAAAAGCAAAAAGATGAATTGCTTCCTTATTTCATCGAATCAGTTAAAGTTAAGAACAGCGAGGAGCTATACATTAAAGTAGAAGGTATCAGCACAAAGGAAGCCGCTCATACTCTTGTACAAAAGCAAGTATGGCTTCCGGAAAACGAATTTCACAAATATGCCGGAAAATCAGCCCCGATCTCAATGCTTGGTTTTCATATCATTCACGAAAACAATGATCTCGGTGAAATTCTTGAAGTGATAGAACAGCCACATCAACTGCTTTGCCGTATTATGCTGGAGGGAAAGGAAGCGTTGATTCCGATTCATGATGAAACATTGCAAAAAATTGACAAAAAAACCAGGCGCGTTATGGTCACATTACCTGACGGATTGCTGGATATTTTCCGCTAACTTTAGTTTAACAGTAAAATTAAGTCCACAAGTCTTGTAGATTATTATCTTCGCGTTCAGGTTAATTTTTAAACACTATAAATCCTTTTGTATGAGTTTACGTTTAGGGGACATTGCTCCCAACTTCCAGGCACAAACATCTGCCGGAGACATTGATTTCTATGAATTCTTAGGTAACGGATGGGGAGTTTTATTTTCTCATCCTGCAGATTATACACCGGTTTGTACAACTGAACTTGGTAAAACAGCTTTATTACAACAGGAATTTGAAAAAAGAAATGTAAAGGCACTTGCTGTAAGTGTTGACCCTCTTGACAAGCACATGGGCTGGATTAAAGATATCAACGAAACACAGAATTGTAATGTAGAGTTTCCGATCATCGCCGATGAAGACAGGAAAGTAGCAAACCTTTATGGTATGATCCATCCGAATGCATCAGAAACCTTCACTGTGCGTTCACTTTTTGTTATCGGACCCGATAAAAAAGTAAAATTAACTATCACATACCCTGCATCAACAGGCAGAAACTTTAATGAAGTTCTTCGTGTAATTGATTCTTTGCAGCTTACTGCCAACTACAGTGTGGCTACCCCTGCAGACTGGAAACGCGGAGAAGATGTTATTGTAGTGACTGCTGTTTCAACAGATGACGCTATCAAGAAATTTCCGAAAGGAGTTAAAGTCGTTAAGCCTTACCTGCGCTATACTCCTCAGCCAAATGTTGAATAATCAGAAAGAATTTGATTTTTGTGATCCCGGCAATGCCGGGATTTTTTTTATGCAGAATGTTTATCCTTTTTTAATTTTCTGAGCTGTTGAAGAAACGCGCGCATATCCTTTGGAATATCTGCTTTGAATTCAAATTGATTTCCGGCTTTATCTGCAAACTTCAAACGTTGGGCATGCAATGCAAGACGACTGAATAACGGACGCTCTTCAAGTTCATTTTTAGAAAGATTGTAATTTTTTTTGATCGAAGAAAGAAGTACAGGTTGTCCATCGCCATACAGATCGTCACATACTATGGGATGACCTGCATATTGCATGTGCACTCTTATCTGATGCGTTCTGCCGGTATGTATTCTGAATTCAACAAGCGTAAATTTTCCCATTTCTTCCAAAACACGGTAATCAGTAACAGATTCTTTTCCTCTTTTGTGAATGAGCATCTGTGTTTTCTTAACACTATTCTGGGCTATCGGTGCATCAATTGTTTTTTCTTTTTCAGGTAATGTTCCCTTTATAATGCCCTGATAATATTTTTCAACTGTTCTGTCTTCGAATGACTGTGATAGAAATCTATGCGTTTCTTCATTCTTTGCAAAGACAATTATTCCGCTTGTGTCTTTGTCGAGCCGGTGAACAGTGAATATTTCACCGTATTTATCTTTCAGTAATCTTTTAAGTGAAAGTTCATCGCCTTCACGGTCGGGTATACTTAATAATCCCGATGGTTTGTCAACAACAACAAAATCGCTGTTTTCAAAAACAATGCTGAATAAATGTTTGCTCATTTCTTCTTTCCGTAAGAAGCATTCATGAATTTAAGCAGACGAACTTCTTTCTCCTGCAGAAATCTCCACTTGCCCCTTTCAACATTTTTTTTCGTGAGATTTGCATACATCACCCTGTCGAGGTTGCGCACGTCGTATCCTATTTTTTCAAACATCCGTCTTACAATCCTGTTTTTGCCGCTATGAATCTCAATGCCTATAACAGATTTGTCATGTGAGTCAGCATACGCAAGTGAGTCTGGTGCAATAAAACCATCATCCAGCGTGATGCCATTCAGAAGTTCATCGAAGTCTTTCTTTACGAGTGGCCTGTCGAGTGTTACTTCATATATTTTCCTCACTTCATAGCTGGGATGCGAAAGCTTCTGAGCCAGTTCACCGTCATTAGTGAGCAACAGCACGCCGGTAGTGTTACGGTCCAGGCGACCAATAGGAAAAACTCTTTCAGTGGTTGCTTTTTTAATGATGTCCATCACTGTTTTTCTTCCTTCCGGATCTTCGGTGGTAGTGATGTGGTCTTTTGGTTTATTCAGAAGAATGTATACCATGCTTCTGCTGGCGGTGATCTTTTTTCCCTGGATTTTTATTTCATCAGTGCTCGTTACTTTATGACCAGGCTCAGTGATTACGGTACCATTTACTGAAATTTTACCTGACTTAACAAGATCAGCTGCATCACGGCGTGAGCAGATACCGGCGTGCGCCACAAATTTATTCAATGGCATTTCACCGGTGTCTTTTGCTTTTATTGAAGGTGCTAATGGTTTATCCGCAGCACCTTTTTTTGTGATCAGTTCTGATGCGGATCTTTTAAATGGCGCTTCAGGCTTACCTGTACGTTTTGATTTTTGCTGAGCAAAATATTCTTTAGTTTCCTGTCTTGTTTTCTTTTTTTCCTGCCGTATCTTTTCTTTCAGCTTCGAACCTTTTTCATCCTTTTTGATGAACTTATTGAAATTGCTTTTCGACATGAGTTTATTATTGATAACCCTTTTCGTTAAGCATGAACCGAGAAGCGTAATAATTCGTATTACGCTTCTCGCTTCACGCTTCCCGATGCTTATACATACACTGTCTTTCCCGGCACTGCTACTGCATATAATCCTTCTGCGTTAGGCACGCTTTGCGGCATCGCATTCCAGTCGAGAACTTTTGGCTGAAGATCAAGCGGTGAGTTCAGCGCCTTTTCCCATTCTATTACCTGTCCGCTATAAGTAGCCATGCGGCCGAGTATGGAAGTCATGGTGCTTTTAGCGCCACGTTCAGCATCCCAGAACTTATATTCCCCTTTAGCTATTGCTTCAAACAATTCATCGTGTTCATTCTGGTATGGATCATTGTCTAGTTTCTCATCATGATGTTGATAGATGACTGAGCCTTTATTGCCTGTTATCTTTCCTTCATCGCAGAATATTTTTCCTTTGGTTCCGATGAGGAGTTCATCAACCTTCGACATCGTTCCTGGAATATGACGGCATTGGCTGTTCAGAATGGATCCATCAGCATAGGTAAATTCTACATAGTGATGATCATATATTTCTCCATAATCTTTTCCCTTTCTTACTTCTCTTCCTCCCATCCCCTGCGCCTTAACGGGATATCCGCCTTTAAACCAGTTGATCACATCTATATTATGAATGTGCTGCTCATTGATATGATCGCCACAAAGCCAGTTGAAGTAATACCAGTTACGCATCTGGTATTCCATTTCAGTTTGATTAGGTTCTCTTTTCCTTACCCATACACCGTCATTATTCCACCAGGCTTGTGCAGAAGTGATGTCGCCGATCTGATCTTTTCTTTTATATAATTCCCTGTATTTAGTCTGATAATGTCTCTGTAATCCAACAACAACGTTGAGCTTTTTCTTTTTAGCTATCTCGGCAGTTTCAAGCACTTTTCTGATACCGACTGGATCAGTGGCAACCGGTTTTTCCATGAACACATGCTTTCCCTGTGCAATCGCCTCAGCAAAATGTGTGGGACGGAATCCAGGTGGTGTGGCAAGTATCACTACATCAGCAAGTGCTATTGCTTTTTTATAAGCATCGAAGCCGGTAAATTTATTTTCTTCCGGAACAGCAATTTTAGTTTTAAGATTACCCGGTTTTCCGGTTACATCTGAAAGATCATCAGCAGTAATGTCATTGTAGCATTTGTTCAGCCTGTCACGGAAGGCATCTGCCATGGCCACCAGTTTGACATTCTGTTTTGTGAATAACGCCTGAGCTACCGCGCCTGTGCCGCGACCGCCGCATCCCACGAGTGCAATTTTAATTGTATCATCAGCATTTGAAAAGTAGTTTGCTTTGGAAAAGAGAGGAGCAGCAATCAATCCACTTGCTAGAAGCGAGGATTGTTTGACAAACTCGCGGCGTGAATTTCCGTTAGATGTGTTCATGTTTAATTTTTTATTATTTACTTAGATATTTTATATAAAATGCATTGGCCTCATCTGCTGTTGGTTGCTTGACGGGGCTGATTATACGAAAGCCTACCGCTGCTGCATCTGTGAGCCACCATTTACTTTTTGGTATCTGGGGATCCCGTTTGTTCCAGCTTGCATCCGATTTGAACCTTCCGGCACTTCTCATCATTATTGCCGGTGTGCTGAATCCACCACCTTTGAGTGTTTTAGGATACTTTGACGTTGGTTCTGTAAAAGGATCTTTCGCATCTGCTGTTGAAAAATAATTCTCGCTGTACTGGTCAAGTGTCCATTCTGCAACATTTCCAAGCATATCGTATAATCCCCAGGCATTTGGTTTCTTTAATCCTGTTTTATGATATTTATTTTCACTGTTACCTGCATACCATGCATACTCACCTATGGTTGATGCATCTTCTCCAAACGGATAGGGTGTGATTGTGCCAGCCCTGCACGCATATTCCCATTCAGCTTCAGTTGGCAGCCTGTAAAAAGTTCCGGTTTTATTGTACAGCCATCTGCAATACATCAAAGCTGTTTTCTGCGACATACTATTGAAGGGAAATCCGCCCTGCTTCCCCATGCCCCAGCTAAGATCAATGTATTGAGTCGTAGGCCTTGTTACTGCATCAATATCTGAATTCCGGGCAAAAGATTCATCATTGAAAAATACAAGAAATTCATCGTGAGTTAACTCTTTTTCTGCCATCCAGAAAGCAGAAAGCTCTATTTTTTTCTGCGGTCCTTCATCAGTGCCTCTTCCCTTTTCACTTTCCGGGCTACCCATCGTATAGGAACCTGCGGGTATAGGTAACATCTTAAATGTAACTTCTGATCCGGGAACCTTTGCAGAATATGCTTCAAACTCCCTGGGTTGCTGCGCATATGCTGTTGCGCCGGAAAATACGAGGGCGATTAAGATATACTTCATTTTCACTTTTCTGTTTCGCCGTTTTCTTCGATACTCTCATCAACTGCATTAGCCAGAATAACGGAAGTGATCTTCTTCAACGGATTTTTATGATTTTCCCTGTAAAAAGTTCTTTTTTCAATAATGTCCAGGCACTTGTATATTGATGCCAGGAACGACGAATGGTCGGCGATATTTTTCCCTGCAATGTCGAAAGCTGTTCCATGATCCGGAGACGTACGAACACCAGGAAGTCCGGCAGTGAAGTTAACTCCTTCTGCTTCTGAAAGTGATTTAAAAGGAATTAATCCCTGATCATGGTACATAGCAAGTACCGCATCAAATCTGAGGTGATGGCTCCTGGCAAAAAACGCATCAGCGCTGAAAGGTCCGGCAACCACATAATTATTTTTAGCTTCTTTTATTGCCGGCTTGATAATGTCTTCTTCTTCCCTCCCTATCAAACCTTCGTCGCCGGCATGAGGGTTCAAGCCAAGTACGGCAATTTTTGGCTTGTCGATACCAAAATCCCTGATCAGCGAATGATTGATAAGCGATAGTTTCGAAAGAATATTGTCCCTGGTAATAAACCTGGCAATTTCAGAAATGGGAACATGTTCCGTAACCAATCCTACCCTGAAATTATCAGCAACCATAAGCATTACCACATCATTCACCTCGAATAAACTTTTAAGGTATGGCGTATGGCCGGTAAAATTAAATTCTACTGATTGAGTATTATTCTTATGAATAGGAGCGGTAACAAGACCCTGAATGCGGTTTTCCTTTAAGGCCTGGGCCGCCATGACCAGCGACTTTACTGCATATCTGCCACCGGTTTCATTTAGCTGTCCGGGAGTAATATTTATCTCTTCTTCCCAGCAATTAAGGATGTTCAGCTGTTTTGGGGTGGCTTTTGAAGGATCGCGGATGATCTGATAGTTTATGTTTGCTTCACTGGCTGTTCTTCTGTAAAAGTTTATGACCTTGTTTGAACCGAAAACCACGGGTGTACACATTTCGAGCATTCTCGCGTCCGAAAAGGTTTTGATGATGAGCTCGGGTCCTATTCCGTTAATATCGCCGGTCGAAATACCTATTACTGGCTTGTGGTGCATGTTTTCTCTAAAAATTGATAGGGATAAAAGTACAATAAAACGAGGAATGGCAGGATCGGGGTATTTTT
>DATLDR010000015.1:0-6165 GCA_035525775.1 Flavitalea sp. | reverse complement strand
ATTTGCCCTGTCGATCGTTACCCATAATTTTTCTGTACCCCAGATATCGCTGAATGCTTCATGTATTTTTGGATACTGGCGATTGTCCCACAAATACTGATGGTTATAAATTTCTACCATCCCGGTATTGGTAAGTTCTTTCATTTTCATTTCGGCCCTGGGAGGAGTATACCATGTAGAAGGATCATCAGGATCTTTTTCTTCAAATTCCCACAGGAAATCTGCAAGTCGCTTAACCTGTTCAAATGGAACAGCGTTTTTGATAACTATGTAGCCGTTATGCAGCCAGAATTGCCAGTCATACTCAGTTAAGACACGCAATGGCTTTCCATTGCTTCTGTCGTTTAATTTTATGCTGCTGCTTTTTGCTGTGGAGGGATTACCGGGAATATCTTTATGAGCATTATTACCCATTGGCGGAACCATCGGTATATGTTCCATATGGCATGTTTAAGGTGATTATTACCTCTAATTTATTCAAAGTATTCATATGGAAAGAAGTTTACTGAATTCCGCTTAAATAAACACTTGAGCCAGATCAAATTGACACCGGTCAAATGGCAGACATGGAAAGAATCTACACTATTAAAGGTGATTTCAATACGGCCAATAAGTATCTCGATGCTCATAGATTGCGGCCAATATTCATTTGTACGACCTTTCATTCGTATTTCCGTTGCAGCGTCTTCAAAATAATGCTCATACAGGTGCCTTACCGGACTGTTGATGTCTGGTTGCAGATGCTCCTGGGCTAAATCCATTTTGTAGGCAGTATACATACAATGCCTATAATAATTGTCGAAAGAGCACTTTGTAACCTGTGTTTGCACTTTTTATTAACGTCTGCCTTTAATAACAGCGTAAATCAACAAGCGTCGGGGTTGAAAAAAATACGATTTTTGATTTATGAGGTTAATACATGTCTTTTTACTTTTTTCATCATTTGCCTTCTTCCTGCCTTCCTTTGCCCAAAACATTGATTTCGCTAAAGTGGACGATTTCAGGGTAAATGATTCAAAGGTGAAAGTATATTTCAAAGATCCGCTCGCTGTGCTGGTATCAACCTTACCCGATTTTGATAAAAAGCCTGATTATGAAAAGAATAAGCTGCTGAAGGTTTACCTGCAAAATCATGATGTATACCTTTTCAGTGTTACCTCTAAAGAAGGGAAGGTGATCAGCTACGTTCTCCGAGGTGATCCTGATAAAAAAGAAACATCCCAGCGATATTCGCTTGATGTAACTGACGGCGATGTTCTTAATGCTTCCACCGGTACGCCACCGGCAGTACGGAAAACTGTTACCAAACTCGATATAGCGGGAGAGTTCTTTGAACACATGGCGCCTTTCCGGCAACAGCAATTCAGGAAAGTAACCACGTCTCAGGTGTGGGGAAATATCGTTCACATTAATCCTTACCCGCCTATAAAGGACGCCGTTGAAAAGATAATCCAGCTCGACCAGACCACCGGAATTCCCGATGACATGCTGAAACATTAATGTCTAACTATGAAATCCAGATCGTTCTTTATTTTATTGATTTGCCTGTTAGCTTTTTCAACAAACTTTGTTTATGCCCAGTCCACAAAACGATATTTATATGTCGCGGTTCCGGGTATAAGGGATTACCTGGGCTATGGCGGACATGGCCTTCTGGTATTTGACATCAATAACAATCATAAATTTGTTAAGCGGATAAAAACCGGCGGGCTTCATCCTGATAACACTCCGTCGAACGTAAAAGGAATAGCCGTCAGCCTCCCGCTGCACAGTATTTACATCAGCACCCTTGAATCACTGCAAAGAATAGATCTTATTACAGAGAAAATCATATGGGAAAAACAATTCCAGGGGGGCTGTGACCGAATGTCGATATCACCCGATGGTATGACCATGTACCTCCCATCGTTAGAGAAAGAATTCTGGAACGTAATCGATTGCAAAGACGGAAATATCATTCAAAAAATTAAGGTCAATAAAAGAGCGCATAACACCATCTATTCTCATACCGGAAATCTGGTTTTCCTGGATGATATCGCAAGTCCATGGCTGTATGTTGCGGACGCCAGGAAACATGTACTTGTAAATAAAATAGGGCCCTTCTCAAACTATGTGCGCCCATTTACAGTAAATGGTAAGGAAACGATTGTTTATGTAACAGCAGACAGCCTGTTAGGTTTTGAAACCGGCGACCTTAAAACTGGTAAAAAGCTCTCAAGCATTCAGGTAGAAGGTTGGGAAAAGGGTCCTGTAAGAAGACATGGAAATCCTAGCCACGGAATAGGTCTTACACCGGATGAAAAGGAAATATGGCTGTGTGATGGTTACAACATGAGAATGCATGTATTCAAAAACGAACCGCCATACCAGCAGTTGACCACCATTCCGCTGCAGGATATGCCGGGCTGGATCAATTTTAGTATGGATGGTAAATATGCCTATCCGTCTAGCGGTGAAGTGATTGAAGCGAAAACGCGTAAGGTATTGCTTACGCTGAAAGATGAATTTAACAACAATGTTGGCAGTGAAAAGTTACTGGAGATACAGTTCAATGGCAATAAACCGGTAAGAGCTGCTGATCAGTTTGCACTGGGTTACAATCAAAATCAGTGAAGAAAGATATTTACTATGAACATTCCCGATCTTCTTTCTTATTCATTTCTGTTAACGATGTTGCTGTTGTATATCATCATTACAGGACGCTACTTTCTAGCTGCCGGCATTTTTTATTTCTTTTTTACAAGTGGTACCATAAAAAGTGGAAGAGCATAAAATTGGGTAAAAAAAATAAAGCAGTAAACAGTTCAAAAGGGAGATCAGCTGGATTAACTATCATGACCATCAGCAGTGTCATCAATCACCTCGTTATTGAAATATATTCTGACAGGATTCGCAATAACAGAATAGGGAGGTTATTGATAGGTGCTTCTCATCAAGCGCTGCATTACAGGCGATACAAGAATAATTTCGGTTTGTATTTTACTTTCTGGGATAAATGGAAGAATACGGAAAGTCCCTTACTTCATTAATTTGTCGTACATATCACCAACGGATCTTTTAATAGAAACTTTGTTCTGACCATAAACAGGATGTTTTGAAAGATCTACTTCTTTGATCAATTGCGCCTTCGATTTTCCTGCTTTAATGCCATTTCGAACCTGCTCCAGCATATCCTTTAAATAAAGCCGCTGTCTCTTTAATTCCTCTGAAGTCGCAGGTTCACCATGACCGGGAATCACGATCGTTGCATTCCGGCCGGCCAATGTTTCGAGTACTTTTAACCATCTGTCGTAATCCGCATCCGCATCGGCTACATTATTACCCCATGCATTACCATATACAAAGAGGTCTCCTGTTACGAGAATTTTTTCCTTAGGCAGGTAAGCGATGCCATCACCGCCGGTATGGGCTGGTCCCATCCTGATGAGTTCAACACGATGGACGCTGTCATCAAAAACGAGGGTATCATTAAATAAAAGAGTTGGGAATTCACGCCTGTAAGGGCTTATATTTCGTCCGCTGTATGATGTTCCGTGATCCCATTCATATTTGCCGAGCGTGCGCATTTCTTCTGCTGTTTTCGTTGTAGACACTATGGTGGCGCCTGCATCAGTGAAAATTGCATTACCGAATGTATGATCATGGTGGTAATGCGTATTGAATACAAATTTTACCGGCTTGTCAGTTGTATTTTTTATCAGTTGTAAAATTTCTTCTGCGCCCCATGGATAATTGGCATCAATAGCCAGAACATAATCTTTAAATACTATCCATGTGCAATTTGCGGATTTCTGCTGGTATTCATCTCCGAAATAATAATATACGCCCGGAGCAAGTTCCCTTACCGGCTTACTCTGAGCTGCCAGATGATGCGTGATGTATAAAGCAATAAAAAACAAAAATGCTTTGATCATGAGGAATATTTTTAAGCATAAATATTTTCGCAGGTACCGATCTTCATGATGGAATCCTGATTTTTATTATATCAATTTTACACAAACGATTGACTGTTCATATTACAGTCACAGTATCTAAGTTAGAACCAATAACTAACTTTAAACTGCTGTACTTTGAACCTTCTTATCAGAATCTGTTTTTTCCTGCACGTTTTTATTGCCGCATGCAACACTGCATCCGAAACAAAAGAAAACCCTCAGCAGGAAAACTGGCAAAAAATGGGGCCGGGAGGCGGAGGAGCTACCTTCATCCCTACTTTTTCTTATCAGTCACCTGACAATTTCATCATCCGGTGCGACATGACCGGCTCATATATCACAGATAATGGAGGTGGTTCATATCACCAGGTAAACTTCCAAAACGGTGCATCTGCATTTGCATACGATCCGGGTAATAAAACCACTATTTATATCGGCGCATCATTTCTTCACCGGTCAACTGATGGAGGAAAAACATGGAAACAGCTCTTTCCAAAAAATGAAGACATTGTCAAAGAAAGTTATTTCAGTGATCATGCGTCTTATTCCGCAACAGCAAAAGACACTAACCTGTACAATGGACATGATAACATTTCCGCTATCCGCATAGATCCATCTAACAGCCAGAAAATTTTTATTGCCATGGGCGCTTCCCTGTTAGCCTCCAACGACAATGGAAACACATGGAAGAAATTTCCGGTGAAAGAAAATATTATTTCGCTGTACACAAATAAAGAAGAACTCCTTTTCATTTTTACTGGCACTTCTCTTTATACTTTCAACAAAACTACCGGTGCACTTCAACAAAATGATCTGCCCCCATCAATGTCACCCGCTTTCTCTTACGCTGCAGGAACATTAAAGGGATCGGATAAAATGATAGTGTATGCACTTCATCATGATAAAAACCAACCCATAGAAGGTGAATTTGGGTATAGTGAAATATGGACATCTGATGACCAGGGAAAATCATGGAACCGTATTACAGATCCAACAATAATGAATGCTGCTTCAAAAATAAATCCCAGCTATTCAATGATTGCTTGCGCGGAAACTGATGCCGCACAGGCATATGCAGTGTGCAACAGGTATGAAGACAAAACAAGCACGTCACTTAAATACTGGTACGGCGCATTAAAAACTAATGATGCCGGAAAATCGTGGCAATGGACATGGAAAGGTGGTGGTGGATCCGGTCAGTATGGAGTGAAAGATGGTATCGGTGTACAAAATCTTACAGATGCATGGGCCGAGAAAGCATTCGGAGGAGAATATATTCGCTTAATGGATGTGGGTGTTTATCCCGGTGATGGCAATACTGCAATCGTAACCGACTGGTACCGCACTATGAAAACTACTGATGGCGGAAAAACATGGAACCAGGTGTACAGCCATCCCGGGACTGACAGTAGTTTCGCAAGTAATGGAATGGACGTTACCACTACCTATGGTGTACACTATGATCCATTTGATAAAAACCATATTGCTATCAGTTATACAGATATTGGCTTTCATCATTCCTTCAATGGTGGCAAAAGCTGGACAAGATCTGCGAATGGTGTACCAACTGAATGGATCAACACGTGTTACTGGCTGGTGTTCGATCCTGAAATAAAAGATAAGGTTTGGTCTGTATGGTCAGGCATGCACGACATACCACGAGGCAAAATGACGCGGAATCCTGATTGGAAACAAAAAGTAAAAGGCGGTGTTTGTGTTTCTGAAGACGGCGGAAGAACATGGAAGCCTTCTATTGGCGGAATGGGTGCCAATTCTGCTGCGACATGTATAGTGCTCGATAAAAAATCACCAAAAAATAAACGGACTTTATACGCGACAGCTTACAATAAAGGAGTGTTTAAATCTACTGATGATGGCAGGTCATGGGTGCTAAAAAATAATGGCATCGACAGCAACACAGCTGCATTTGAGATCACAATTGCTGATAACGGAAATTTATTTTTAACTGTCAGCCCAATTCCTGCTCATAAAAACGGCAAAAAAAGCCACGACTTTTATTCAGGTGCAGTGTATAAGTCAACAGATGGAGCGGAAACGTGGAAAAAACTGAAGGTAACTGATGGATTGCTGTTTCCTAATGGCATCGGCATAGATCCGAAAGATCCGGAAAGAATTTATCTCGGGTGCTGGTCCGACTTATCGATCAGTGACCTTGTTGGAGGAGATGTTGCCAGAACCACCGGTGGCAATGACACATTACATATGAAAG
>DATLDR010000060.1:0-2239 GCA_035525775.1 Flavitalea sp. | reverse complement strand
GAAGTTTTCAAAGTCTTAATTTCTTTTTTGAATCGGCGGTTGCTCATTCTTTTTAACAGGGAGTCCTCAAACAAAGGGGGATAGTTAAAATGCGTGATATTGGCGGAATCCAATCTACTATATTCCTTCATGAACCGAACGGTAGTTTCAGATACCGTTCTTTTCTTTTGCTTCAATGTTAAACAGGACGATTGTAAGACTATTGAAACAAATAAGGCGAACACGAACAAAGGTGGGCGCATAAGTAAGGTTTGTACAAAAATATGCTGCTTTTCAGAGCGAATGTGTTAATTCGTTTTTTCTTCTTTACAGCATTAATTCACAATTTGTCAAAAATCGGATGTTCCTCAGAATAAGATAGAACTATAAGGCGGCTAAGGTCAAAAGATACTCACAAGCATAATCGTTATATATCTATATTAGTCGAAGCGTTTAATACAGTATCAAATTATGGTGCTACTAAAAACATCTTAAATGAAACAGCTGAATTTTGTGTTGATCTTCATTCTTTTTGTTACAACAGCCCGTGCACAAAAGATTATTGGATTTACAGATTCAGGTGCTGCAAAACAGATCGCATGGGAAAAAGAATTTGATGCGCAGCTAAAAGCAGCCAACCTGGATGAGTGGATGAAATTTTTGACTTCTCATCCACATCACGTTGGTAGTCCGCAGGACAAAATAAATGCGGAGTACATAGCTGAGTTATATAAGCAATGGGGCTATCAAACTGAGATCGCTTGTTATTATGTGTTGTTTCCAGCCCCGAAAACAAGGGTGCTGGAACTTACAGGTAAGAAGCCCTACAGAGCAAAGCTGGAAGAACCCGCATTGGCTGCAGACAAAACATCGGGACAAAAAGCTGAACAATTACCTACTTATAACGCCTATTCGGCCGATGGCGATGTAACTGCTGAATTGGTTTTTGTGAATAAAGGCGTTCCTTCTGACTATGAAGAGTTGCAGCGCAAAGGAATAGACGTAAAAGGAAAAATTGTGATAGCTAAATATGGCGGATCGTGGCGGGGAATCAAACCAAAAGTGGCAGCCGAACATGGCGCAGTCGGTTGCATCATTTATTCTGACCCGGCAGACGATGGTTACGCAGTGGGTGATACCTACCCGGAAGGAGGGTATCGTCCTAAAGGAGGCGCGCAACGTGGTTCAGTCATGGATATGCCAGTGTATGCCGGCGATCCGTTAACACCGGGTGTCGCCGCAACAAAAGACGCAAAGAGGCTGGACAGAAAAAATGCAGCGACCATCATGACGATTCCTGTGCTCCCCATTTCTTACGAAGATGCATTGCCTTTGTTACAATCATTAGGTGGTGAAGTAGTTCCTGCAACATGGCGTGGCGCATTACCAATTACTTACCATTTTGGTCCCAGCCGGGATAAAGTGCATTTGAAATTAGCGTTTAGCTGGGATACAAAACAGTTATACAACGTGATCGCGAAATTACCCGGCAGCGAATTACCGGATGAATGGGTGCTTGGCGGCAATCATCATGACGCGTGGGTAAATGGTGCAGCAGACCCTGTCAGCGCAATGGTAGCCCAGATGGAAGAAGCGAGAGCAATAGGAGAATTGGTAAAAAAAGGATTTCATCCCAAACGCACATTGGTTTTTTGTGCATGGGATGGCGAAGAACCTATGTTGTTGGGTTCAACCGAATGGGTAGAGGACCACCAGGAAGAATTGAAAGAAAAAGCGGTAGCCTACATTAATACCGACGGATATGCGAGTGGATTTATCAATGCATCGGGTTCACATACATTGGAACTGTTTTTTAATGAAGTAATAGAACAGGTAATAGACCCTCAGACCAATGTATCCATCAAGGACAGAAAGTATGCAAAAACTATCGTGGATGCTGATCGCGCGGGACGCAGCAAAATGATGGGCAATAAGTACATGAAAATAGGAGCGCTGGGAGCAGGTTCGGATTATACGCCATTCTTGCAACATCTCGGAATTGCATCTGTGGATATTAGCTTTGGGGGAGAAGGAAATGGCGATCAATACCATTCGATATATGACACATATGATCATTTCACGAGGTTCATCGATCCAGGGTTTCAATATGGTGTGGCACTGGCGAAAGTGAAAGCGCTGGTGATGCTGCGGTTAGCCAACGCAAATATAATACCTGTTGACTTCAACGGCTTCTACAAAACAGTCAATGAGTATGTGACGGAGGTAAAAATATTGTTGGAGAATGCAAGAACCGACATGG
>DATLDR010000003.1:0-3404 GCA_035525775.1 Flavitalea sp. | reverse complement strand
TGAGCTCAAATCATTATACAAACACGAAGCATTCGAAAAAAGTATTGATACCAACAGTCTCGCGCTGTTCCTTCAATTCAGCTACATACCCGCACCGCATACGATCTTTCATAATACGTATAAACTTTTACCGGGTCATGTACTGATCGTGGACCTGAAAAGCAAAGAACAGACTTTACAAAAATACTGGGATGTTGTAGACCATTACAACAAACCGAAGATCAATGTTTCTGATGAAGAAGCGATTGACCATACAGATAAGCTGCTGAAGAATGCTTATGAATACCGCATGGTTGCTGATGTACCTGTTGGTATTTTTCTCAGTGGTGGATACGACAGCAGCAGTGTGGCTGCATTGCTTCAGACAGGCCGCACGGAAAAACTGAAAACATTTACGATCGGTTTTCATGAGAATGAATTTAATGAAGCGCCTGAAGCAAAGAAGATTGCTTCTTACCTGGGTACGGACCATACTGAATGGTACCTTACTGCAAAAGAAGCAGGCAGTGTGCTTTCGCATTTGCCGGAAATTTATGATGAGCCCTTCGCGGACAATTCAACAGTGCCTACTGTATTGGTCAGCAAACTGGCAAGACAGCAGGTAAAAGTTGCACTTAGCGCTGATGGTGGAGATGAGATCTTTGGCGGTTACAATAAATTTAACCAGGCGGAAAAATATACGGGCAGTTTTCCACCTGCACTACAAAGTTTTTTAAGTGGCACCATGTCACTTATCAACCCGGAACATATTCCTTATTTCAACAGGAAATATAATTTCTCCACGCGGTATGAGAAGATGCGCCAGATCTGGAAAAGTGGTGATCCGATTGCAGCCGTAAAATATATCAGCCAGTACATTACTGAAAAAGAAGTACAATCTTTCCTGGGTAAGCCGTTTGAGAAATACCATACTTTTTTTGAAGATGGAGCAAAGCTTGAACACAATGATGGAACTACAAACAGGTTACTCGCCATTGATTATAAAACCTTCCTTGTTGATAATAACCTCGTGAAGGTTGACAGGGCCACAATGTCTGTCGGACTTGAAGGAAGGGAACCGATGCTAGACCACCGGGTGATTGAATATTTGGCTACGCTTAATTCAGGATTCAAGATCAGGAATGGTGTAAACAAATGGCTGTTGAAACAGGTAGTGCACCGTTACATTCCAAAAGAATTGATGGAAAGACCAAAGCGTCCGTTTATTGCACCGCTGATGGTCTGGTTCCGGGAAGAGCTGCAGGAACAATTAAAATATTATTTAAGCGAAAGATGTCTTTCAAAGACCGGTGTTTTTGATCATGCGCCGATCATACGTCTTCGTGATGAATACCTGGCCGGCAAAAAAGTAAATTACCAGAAGCTTTGGCAGGTACTGATGTTCCAGCTCTGGTATAACCAGTGGATTGAAAAATTATAATTAAATTTTTATCTTACAACAATAATTACTGTATATGAAAACGACTGTATTGGTTACCGGTGGAGCAGGATTTATCGGATCTCACGTGGTTCGCCATTGTCTCGACATGGGTCATGAAGTGATCGTACTCGATGACCTGAGTGGAGGATTTGAAGATCATATTCCTGAAGGTGCCACTTTTGTAAAAGGCAGCGTGTATGATGAAGTGCTCGTGGAAGATCTTTTTAACCAATACAAGTTTGATTATGTATATCACCTCGCCGCATATGCAGCTGAAGGCCTCTCCCATTTTATCCGCCGCTTTAATTACAACAACAATCTCGTAGGCAGTATTAACCTGATCAACGAATCTATTAAGCATAAAGTGAAATGTTTTGTTTTCACTTCTTCCATTGCAGTATATGGTGCAGGCCAGTTGCCGATGACTGAAAGCACAGTGCCGCAGCCGGAAGATCCATATGGTGTTTCAAAGTATGCAGTTGAAATGGACCTGAAGGCAGCACATGAAATGTTCGGGTTGAATTATGTGATCTTCCGCCCGCACAATGTATACGGTGAGAACCAGAACATCGGAGATAAGTACCGCAACGTGATCGGGATCTTTATGAACCAGATCATGCAGGGTAAGCAACTGACGATTTTCGGAGATGGTACGCAGACAAGGGCATTCAGTTATATAGATGATGTGGCAATTCCCATTGCAAAATGTATTAATGTACCTGACTCTTATAACCAGGTGTTTAATATAGGTGCTGATAAGCCTTATTCCGTAAATGAACTTGCAGAAGTGGTAAGCAGGGAATTCGGCGTGGAACCAAACATTAAATATCTCAGTGCGCGAAACGAAGTGCTGCACGCATATTCAGATCATACCAAAGCACACAAAATTTTCGGTGATCCAACAGGGATCGACCTGAAAGAAGGCATCCGTAAAATGGCTGCGTGGGCTAAGAAAGTTGGTGCAAGGGCCAGCCAGGAATTCGATAATATCGAGATCACTGAAAAACTGCCCGACGGATGGCAGGTCAAAAAAAAGGCAGTCGTTTAATCAGAACTGCGTCTGATGTTACAAAAGATCAAGGTGCTCGAATGTATCCGCCAGGGCCAGATTGGCGGGGGTGAATCCCATTTGCTCAGCCTCGTGGAAAATCTCGACAAGGAGAGATTTGAGCCGATCGTACTTTCCTTTACAGATGGTCCCATGATAGGACGGCTGAAGGAAATGAATATTCCTGTTCATGTGATACATACCACAAAGCCATTTGATATCAGGAAATGGCCTGAAGTAAAAAGGTTTCTTGTACAGGAAAAGCCTGCCCTCGTTCATGCGCATGGTACACGGGCAAATTCAAACGTATTGCGGGCAGCGCAATCATTACACATTCCGCTGGTTTATACCATTCACGGCTGGTCATTTCATCCCGATCAAAATGCAATTGTAAGAAATGTAAGGGTGATGGGAGAACGTTACCTTACGTCGAAGTCAGACCTCAATATTTCCGTTTCCGCTTCGAACCAGCAAACAGGAAAAAACTATATTCCCACCTTTCAGTCCACAGTAATAAACAACGGGATTGACATCCTGAAATTCAATCCCAATAAAAGATTTAAGAACGTACGGCAGGAACTCGGCATACCGCAGGATAAGCTCCTCATTCTTTTTATTGCGCGGTTTACTTCACACAAACAGCCATTGGCATTGATCCGTGCGTTTACTGAAGCTTACAAAAAGAATGACCAGCTGCATTTGCTGATGGTAGGTGATGGTGATGAAAAGGAAGCTGCCATAAAAATCATCACGGAATCCGGGCTTGGAGAAAATATAACGCTTTGTTCATTCAGGCAGGATGTACCGGATGTACTTGCAGCCGCTGATATATTTGTATTGCCTTCATTATGGGAAGGACTCCCCATTGGATTGCTTGAAGCCATGGCAATGGGAAAAGCGATTATTGCTTCTAATGTTGATGGCACCAGTGAGATC
>DATLDR010000285.1:0-6419 GCA_035525775.1 Flavitalea sp. | reverse complement strand
GGAATCTTTCATTCTTTTTCTGTGCGAAAGAATGAAGTGAGAGTAACAGTACGGCTATTAAGCAGCATCCGGTCTTTCGTAAATAGAAAACAGTCTTTTTTATATACTTACCCCTTATTGATCAATAAGGCGGCAAATTATGGAACGGTATGGTATTCTGAAATAACTTTCTTTCCGTTCCAGCTTGCTGATACAACAAGGTTGGTGTCAGAAAACGATATAAGCCTGTAATTGAGGTCCTGGTATTCGTGTCCCAGGAAGTCAAATTTTACTCCGTTCGGATCGGCAGCTACAGAATAATGCCGGGTCAGTATTGCAGCAGTATCCGTTTCAATGCGGTTAACGTTTTGTTGAACGTTTACATTACCCTCCGCATCGAAAGTATATGTATCATCTTTTAGCCAGTTGCTTACATACTGCCACAGTTCAGTTTCCTGCTTTACCACCTGGTCGGTATCAATGTAATCGATAGGTGTTTCTGAATAATACTTGGTAAGCTTTAGCTTGTCATTTTTAAGGAACTCGGTGAGGGCCGCGGCTTTAGCTTTATCAGCAGAACTGATAGGATCAACCGGGTCATTCTTTTTATTACATGCGAAAACTATCAGGGTTACGGTGATGAGCAGTGCGTATTTCATTCTTCGCGTGTTAAGGTGTTTAGGTTATATAATTATTCGTATTCCATCATATAAACGCTCCACATGATTAAAATAGTATTATATAATGTAACTTATTTATAAATCGTTGCGAGGGAATCGCGGTATTACACGCGAATATGATAGTTCGCAAAAAAAATCTTTAAAACCGGTAGCCGGCAAAAACCTGCACTACATTGTTTTTAGCATCTACTTCCGGAAAAAAGTTCTGATAAGTTGTCATACCCGTAGGATCTTTATACAGATTACCGAAGCTGATGTTTACACGCGCCCCGATAAGCATGCCTTTGAACGGATGTATTTCAACACCGCCTGCAGCACCATAGTCGAAACGATTCATCAGTTCGATTATTTTATCGGCCTGGGCATTGCCTGTTGAAGCGGGTTTTGAGCTGTCGGCCTTGGCACTAAGAAGGAATGCCATTTGTGCACCAAGTTGTATTGCAACGAATTTGGTAATGTTTATTTCCATTAACTGGGGAAGTAAAATATAATCAAGCTTCACTGATCCTGTTGTAGAGCCTGATTTGAAATCATAACCCTGCCGTGAAAAGATAAGCTCCGTACGGAAGCCAAGGATATTTCTACTTTGGGGTGCCAGGAACACGCCTGCATGAAAACCCGTGGAATTGTCGGCATTAACGTTTGAAGCTTTTGTAACCTTTGCGAAATTTAAACCGCCTTTTATGCCGAATTGTGAAAAAGACATGTAAGGTGAAACGGCAAGAAACAACAGGATAGGTAAAAAAAGTTTCATTTTTGATTAAATGTAAACCAATTCATTAGCGAGGCAGAAACCGAGTTATACATAAAACGATAAAAAGGCAGAGGGCAAAATGCAGAGGGCAGAGGGCTAAAGGCCCGGTAAAAACTCAGTTTAATTCTAGGTACGTGATAAAATGAATAAAGCAGAAACATTATTTCTGCTTTACTCCTATTAATACTTATTCCCGATTCCCGATTCTTGTTTTTCCATCTCCCTTCTCCTCTGCTCCCTGATTTCTCCCTAGAACCTCACCCCCACTCCAACCTTAACAGTTCTGTTATAAGATTTAAAGCTGCTGTTTTTATCGAGACGGCTCAATCCATGATCGTATCCCGCATTTATAAAAAACCCGTTGTCAAATGTGTAACTTGCACCACCTGTAATGGCGATATCAGCCCTGTTGAAATTTTCAGTAACATTCCTTTTCGTTTTAAGAAAAGAAAATCCGAGGAGGCCTGCATCCATTTTCACATTATTCTTTAACAGGTATGAGAGTTGTGGTCCTGCATACACCTGTAACCCTTTTGCCACTTCAACCTTAACGACCAATGGTATGTCAATATAGTGCGATTGAAGTTCGGCCTTTGCATTCACACCAAGGAAATCAAATTTATTGCCTGCTATACTTCCTTTCAGAACATACCCTTTCTGTGAATAATAAATGCCTGGTTGCAAAGAGATTTTTCCCCCTAACGGCATTTCAACGAAACCTCCTGCATATATTCCATTTCTCGCCTGCGGTGTAATGTATCCATTTGAAAGGTTAACGAGATTATTCAGGCTCCCTGCCGCATCACCTTTCCATGTGGAATGGTTTAAACCTGCATTCACTCCATAGCTCAGTTGTGCTTCAACTTTTACGACACTAATCATTAAAAATATTCCGGCGAATAAGTAAATTTTTTTCATGTTAATATTGAATCAGGGCTTTTTAACCTGCTCATATATTTGACGTAGAAACAAAAGGAAGTAAAATGTTCCCGTGAGAAAACTTTGTTAAAGGAAAAATCTGTCTCTTTACCTTTTGATCAGCATCACAGATGTAGTTCTGATATTCATTAAAGCAGGTCCAAGTGGTTCGGGATTATTGGCATGCCGTTTATTTTAATATAAATATGCATACATTTTTACAACAGCTGTTTGTAGGAGATTCTTCGATTCCTGGTGCCGGTAAAGGATTATTCACTTCAGTGGATATTGGAAAGGGCCAAATTATCATAGAATATACCGGTGAAATAAATATATGGGATGAGGTGCGGCACGACTCAACAAATATGTATATCTATTTTGTTAACGAACATCATGTGATCAACGCAAAAAAATTTCCTGATGCCATTGCGCGCTACGCGAATGACGCTCACGGCATCACCAGGGTAAATGGCGTTCACAACAACAGCAGGTTCATAAATATTGAAGATAGAATATTTATCAAGGCTACAAAGTTTATACCTGCGGGTAGTGAAATTTTTGTTGAATACGGCAAGGAGTACTGGAATACCATCAAGAAAAACAAGGAACTGATAAAGGAAAAATAACATTATGGCGCCATCAGCACCATCTTGCCTATCGTTCTCCCACTTTCAAGAATTTCATGTGCTTTCCCGATTTCTCCGAATGAAAATTTTTGAGACACATGAGTATGAATAGTTCCGTTTGCCAGTAATGCTGCTATCCGCTGAATGTCGTTTTCATCGGAATGAACAAAAAAGAATATGCCTTTTTTATTTTGTGCGGCCGCTTTTTCGGAAACAATTTCGCTGATACCGCTTGGCAGGCTTACAATTGTTCCGCCTTCTTTCAATACTTTTAATGACGCATCTATATTGCTGCCACCAATAGTGTCAAGAACAACATCAACCATTGGCGACACTTCTTCAAAGTTTGCCGACTTGTAATCGATGTGTTCATCCGCGCCAAGAGAAAGAACAAAACTTTTATTTTCTGCAGAAGATGTACCAATTACATGAAGACCAAAATACTTTGCGATCTGAACAGCGAAATGTCCCACCCCGCCGGAAGCCGCATGGATGAGTATCTTTTGTCCCGCTTTGATTTCAGCCTTGTAAACCAGTGCCTGCCAGGCGGTCATTGCTGCAAGCGATGTTGCTCCGGCTTCTTCATATGAAATAACTGCCGGTTTTTCTGCAATATGCTGATATGAAGCTGCAACATATTCGGCGTAGGTTTTTCCTACGCCAGGCACATTAATCACTCCGAATACTTCATCGCCGGTTTTGAAAGTGGTTACCGCGGAGCCGGTTTCTTCTATCATCCCACACACATCCCATCCAAGTATCATCGGTGGCTGTTTTTTCATGTTTGCCGCCTGACCTTTTCCTATCCTTGATTTAACATCGACAGGATTCAAACCAATTGAATGCGATCTGATCAGCACTTCATTTTCTTTAATAGCCGGTTTTGGAACTTCCTGTATTTCCAGCTGGTCCGCGCTGCCAAAATCTTTGAGCACAATTGCTTTCATGTAAAAATTAATTTCTGCTTACAGGAAGAATGATATGGAAAGATGACCCTTCACCCTCTGTGGATATCGCAAATATTTCGCCGTGGTGATGAGCTACTATTTTTTTGCACAGTGCTAGGCCAATGCCGGTTCCTTCAAATTTTGCATTTCCATGAAGCCGCTGGAAAATCACAAACACCTGGTTCGCAAATTCCTGGTTGAATCCAATCCCATTGTCTTCCACCACGATCTCGCAATATTTCCATGATGGGTTCAGCTCAGGAAAATCATTAACTTCTTCAGGAGACAGTATACGTGACTTAATATCGATAACCGGAAATTCATGATCTTTTGAAAATTTCAACGCATTGCCAAGAAGATTGTAAAGCAGCTGGTTCATTTGTAATGAATTGGCGTCAATCGTTTCCAGTTGGCCAATATTGATCACAGCACCCTTCTGGTTGATCATTATTTCAAAATCTTCTTTTACTCTTTCTGCAATGTGATTCAGGTTAACCGGCTGAAACGAATTTTCAGAAGAATCAAGTCTTGAAAAATTTAAAAGATCGTGTATCAGGTTCGACATCCTTTTTGCCGAGCTGATGATCTTGTTCAGGTATAACTGCTGATTAAAGGAGTTTATATTTTGGTGACTGTTAGCAAGACGGTCGCTGTATATATTTATTTTTCTCAGCGGTTCCTGAAGGTCGTGCGATGCCACATAAGCAAACTGCTTTAGCTGCTCGTTCGTATGCAGGAGGTCGCTGTTCGATTTTTCAAGTTCCAGTGTTCTTAACTTAACCTGTGCTTCGAGAATTTCTTCCGCCTTCTTTATTCTATTTTTCGCTTCAACAAGTTCTGTTACCTCAACACCTGTATTGATCACGCCATATATTTCACCAAATTCATTTTTCAGCGCTTTATAAGTGAAATTATAATAGGTGGTTTCCATTTTACCATTTCTGAACAGATCAACACGATCTTCTGTTGCCTGATAAGTTTTACCGGAGGTATACACATCATCGAGCAGCTGGTAGAAAGGCTGGCCCTCAAGTTCCGGTAAAGCTTCACGGAATGTTTTGCCTATTACATCAATTGTTTTATCCCAGGTACGGAGGATGGCTTCATTGGCTGTCTGGATCCTCATCTCCCTGCCAATATATATGCCGGTGGGTACAGGTGAGTTGATTACAAAGCTTCGAAACTGTTCTTCACTTCGCTGAAGTTTCATGCGGTTGATAACATAATCTGTAACATCAATTGCATGAACGAAGATGCCTGTTACCTGTTTGGTAATACTCTTAACAGGCTGAAAAATAAAATTGAAATACCGTTCTGCTAAAAGGCCGTCATTGTTTGTATCAAGGAGCACCTTGTGTTCATTCGACAGATAAACCTCACCTGACTCGAATACATTATCGAGCAATTCATAAATACCCTGATCTTTTAGTTCAGGCAACGCCTCTCTGATGTTTTTCCCGATAAGTTGCCTGTTTCTTCCAACTAACTGCTGATATAAGGGATTTGCTAGAACATACACGTGTTCCGGACCTTCCAGCACAGCAATAATTGCCGGCACATTCATCAACAACTGGGTAAAATCTTCTTTCAGTACACTAGCGGAATCCGATCTTAACATATTCAGTGGTAACACGCAATTTAATTGATAAACTCTACATTTACTCCCATTTTTATGCCAAGCGTATTCACTACAGCAAAACGAACAACATGGATTTTATTGATCCGCCAGGCGATCAGGGGAGATGAAATGGATTACACGACGGGGAGCATTCGACGTGCCGTGATAATGCTTGCCATTCCGATGATGCTTGAGATGCTCATGGAATCGGTATTTGCGGTAGTAGATCTTTATTTTGTGGGCCATCTTCAAAACAGCAGCCAGGCAATACAGGTGGTTGGTTTAACTGAATCTGTACTTACGATCATCTATTCTCTGGCAATAGGTATGAGCATGGCCGCCACCGCATTGGTGGCAAGAAGAGTAGGTGAAAAAAATAATGATGAAGCGGCACATGCCGGAGTGCAGGCACTTATCCTCGCTTTTGCCATTACTGTCGTGATGAGTACGCTTGGATTTTTTTATGCAAAGGATATCCTTAAGGTGATGGGCGCTTCTGAAGAAACAGCTACTGCGGGAACCAATTTTGTACGCACAATGATGGGAGGAAGCATCGTAATCATGCTTCTGTTTCTGATAAATGGAATTTTTCGCGGAGCTGGCAATGCAGCCATGGCCATGAGAAGTTTGTGGACAGGCAATATCTGTAACATCATTCTGTGCCCTGTATTTATTTATGGTCTGGGTCCGATACCCGCATTTGGCTTAACCGGCGCAGCTATTGCCACCACGAGCGGCAGGGGGATAGGTGTAATTTACCAGTTGTTCCATTTGTTTAGGGGCAATTCGACAATAAAAATTCATTTGCACAACTGGAAGATCGATATACCTGTAATAAGATCCATCATTAAAATTGCCACACCTGCAGTTTTACAGTTTATCATCGGTTCCTGCAGC
>DATLDR010000284.1:0-19324 GCA_035525775.1 Flavitalea sp. | reverse complement strand
ATCAATATCAACAGAAGAAAATTTCTTCAGGGTACGGCTGCGACACTTGCCTTTACTACACTTGGGGCCAGGGGTATGGATATCGTCAATCCTGCAAGGCCTGTACGTGTCGGGCTTATAGGAACGGGGTGGTATGGTAAGAGTGATCTTTTAAGGCTCATGCAGGTTGTACCCTGTAACGTTATCGCCCTGTGTGATGTTGACAAAAACATGTTAAGTGGCGCCATCAAGCTGGTTACTGAAAGGAGCAAATCAGGAAAAACGCCGAAAGGTTATGGTGATTACAGGAAAATGCTAGCCGACAACGAGTTTGATATCATATTAATTGGCACACCCGATCACTGGCATGCGCTGCAAATGATAGATGCAGTAAAAGCGGGAGCTCATGTGTATGTTCAAAAGCCGATAAGCGTTGATGTTATCGAAGGTGAAGCCATGATTTCCGCAGCAAGAAAATATAAACGCGTAGTGCAGGTAGGAACACAGCGGAAAAGCACACCACATCTTATTGAAGCGAAAAAAAATATAGTAGATGCCGGATTGCTCGGCAAAGTTTCGCATGTGGATATGTGTTGTTATTACCACATGCGTGCGAATGGCAATCCGCCTGTGCAGCCTGTACCAGATTTCCTGGATTATGAAATGTGGACAGGCCCTGCTCCTCTCCGTCCGTACGACGGTCTGCCGCATACACGCTGGTGGAGAACTTTCATGGAATACGGAAATGGTATTATGGGCGACATGTGCATTCATATGTTCGACACAGTAAGATGGATGCTCAAACTGGGATGGCCGAAGAGAATAAGTTCGCGTGGAGGCATTTTTGTAGACAAGGAAGGCAAATCAAATATTGCCGACACGCAAACCGCCTTATTTGAATTCAACGATCTCAATTGTGTTTGGGAACACAGAAGCTGGGGATCGCCTGCCGATCCGGAATATCCATGGTCATTTACGTTGTATGGCGAAAAAGGAACGCTGAAAGCGAGTACCATGCAATATGATTTTATTCCAGTTGACGGGAAAGGGAAAAAAATACACAAGGATGTTGTATATGAAAAAGAAAAGTACCCTGAAGATCTGAAAGAAAAAGATATTGAGCTGAATGCTGCTCCTGCAACACGTTTGCACATGCTCGATTTTTTAACTGCGATAGACGACAGTAAGCTACCTGTTGCTGATATTGCGGATGCACATATTTCAACGGCCAGCTGCATATTGGCTAATGTATCAATGAAACTGGGCAGACCGCTGACCTATGATCAGCAGAAAATTGAAGTGGTAAATGATGCGGAAGCTACCACCCTGCTTCGGAGGAATTACAGGGCACCCTGGGTTCATCCCGAAGTGTAAATGTTTCAGTAAGAACGAAGCCCTGAAAATCATTTATTTTCCCAAAAAATTATATGGAAAAAATCCTTATCCGCATATTTGGTACCAATAGAAAGAAGCGGTCAGATTAGTGTAGTGAAAAAAGTTACACGCGGGTAAATTTATACGGATATACATGGTCTGAATTCCACTGGGCGACATATAAATTTCCTTCGTCGTCAACACATACATCATGAGGATGTGAAAAAATTTTATCTGCCTGTGCCATTGGCTGTAATTCTCCATTCTCGTAAACAGGTTCCGTTCCACCAATATTTGAGACAACATGATTGTTTTTATCAAGAATAGTTACAAAGCCGCTTTTCTCATTGTCGAGGTTCGGCGACCGCAGTACTGCTGCATACAGATGATCGCCGTGGATCACGGGACGGCATACGCATGCGCCTGGCAGATTAATTACCTCCAGCAGTTCACCATCAAATGAAAATCTTTTAAAGCAGTTTCTTGTCCGGTCAGTAACGAGCAGGTCAGGGTGAGCTTTTCGTTTATCTATAGTGATGCCATGTGCATTATCCAGGTTTTTGTGTTCATCTCCCCTGCCTCCAAAGTAACCCAGCATATTTCCTTTCTCATCATAATGCATCACATATTGTAA
Organism: Flavitalea sp.; assembly: GCA_035525775.1. Lineage (GTDB taxonomy): Bacteria > Bacteroidota > Bacteroidia > Chitinophagales > Chitinophagaceae > Flavitalea. The sequence continues at coordinate 17,337 of DATLDR010000284.1, read as the reverse complement.
TCCATAACCATCCGCAATATAAAATTCACCGTTGTCGAGCACAGTTGTTTCAGTTGGAACAAACTGTTCGCTTTTTGTGTACGCGCTGATTTCTTTTGGATAATCGATCGTCAGCAAAACTTTACCGTCAATAGTGGTTTTGTAAACCTGGTGTTTTTCTGTGTCTGTAATAAACAGATATTCCTTACCGCCGGTTTTATGAAGCGTTAAACCATGTGCTCCCGGAAAATCATGTCCCCATGATTGTAACAACTTACCGGATTTATCGTAAACAAGTACATTATTATGTGTTTCATTGGTGAGCAGAATAATTCGCTTTTTACTGTCCTGCACCATTTCATGGCAATCCTTCACGGGAACCTTAGCGGGGTCCGGTTTGCTCCATTTATTGTCCATCCTGAAGGTAAGTCCGTTATGACCATACACAGGTGAATTATTTCTTGCAAAAAGGTCGCGTGTAATAATAAGGCTGCCGGTAACAACAGATGCAGTTCTGAGAAAATTTTTTCGGTTCATAGCGAATCAGTTTCTGAACGGTTAAAAGGTAAAACTTAAAACCGGGATTCCGTAAATTTATGAAATGAAAAGATCCGGTGCGGCTGATCTTCCCTTACATTACGGACATGTTCCTCCCTGGCTTGCCCAAAGAATGGCGAAATTGGGTTTTGCCATCACTGAATCTATTATCACCGAGTACGGTAAAAATGCATTTCTCCGGCGATTGTCTGATCCTTTCTGGTTCCAGAGTTTTGGTGCCGTGATGGGAATGGACTGGCATTCATCCGGAATTACCACTTCCGTATTGGGAGCATTAAAACGGTCGATCAATCCACATTCGGGCTCACTGGGCATTTACATCTGCGGGGGTAAAGGAAAATTTTCAAAAGATACTCCACATGAGCTTTTAAAAATAGCAGATAAAACAGGTCTTGATGGAAATAAACTTGTTCGTTCTAGCAAGTTGACTGCTAAAGTTGACAATACAGCCATTCAGGATGGATTTCAGCTGTATATGCATAATTTTATTTTAAGTGATACAGGTGAATGGACTGTGATTCAACAAGGAATGAAAGCTGAAGAAAAAACAGCGCGTCGATATCACTGGCATTCAGACCAGCTCACTTCATTTGTTGAGGAGCCGCATACAGGTATTTGCGGTACCAACCAGGGTATCATTTTAAATCTTACCGATACGCAAGCAGGGTCAGCACGAAAAGAAATTCTGAACCTGACAAACGAACAACCTGCTGAAATCATTAATGAGTTTACACATCTTATGATGCCTTCCCATCATGAAGTGCGTGAAACGAATGTAAATCTCAAAAGACTTGGTGCAGTTTTATGGCTGGCACATGAAAAGAAACCTTCAGACTTTGAAGACCTTTTATTGCTGAGTGGTGTGGGACCAAGAACAATTCAATCGCTGGCGCTGGTGAGTGAAGTGATCCATGGTACTCGCTCAAGGTTTACAGACCCTGCTAGATATTCATTTGCCCATGGCGGAAAAGATGGTCACCCCTTTCCCGTTCCCGTAAAAGTTTATGATGAAGTGATCCACACGCTCAATAATGCCATTAGCAGGGCTAAGATCGGTTTGAGTGATAAAAATGAAGCGATAAAAAAACTTCACAGCATAGCTGCTAATACAGAAAACGATTTTATTCCCAATAAAAATTTTAATGCGCTGATTGAAAAGGAAAGGGATGACTCCTGGAAGTATGGTGGCAAAACAGTTTTTGGAGATGCCATCGCTCGGCGAAAAATAATAGGCGTTCAGTTAAAATTTTTCTGAAGTGAGTTACGAAGAAAAGGTTTCAATCGAACTGATCAGGTGGAAGCGGCAAATGCTCAAACGACCCGGTTACTTCAATAATATTTCAAAGGCCGTTCAAAACCGAATAAACCGGCTAATACCTGAAAAAATACATAAGGGTATAACTGTTACTATCAAGCAAATGGTGCGGGGTGTTTTATTTGGCGCCAACAAGAGCACGAAAAAGATGAATGACTTTACTGATCTGCTTGCCCGTGATCTTGCTGCTGATGAAAAAATAAAAACCTATCAGGGAACCGCGGCTATTGAAGGAGCTATTACAGGCGCTGGTGGCATACTTTTAGGTCTTGCCGATTTCCCTTTGCTACTGGCATTAAAAATTAAACTGTTATTTGAACTTGCGGCTATATATGGATATGAAACAAACGATTATAAGGAAAGGTTATACATACTTCACATTTTTCAGCTGGCTTTTTCCAGTGCCGTTCACCGGAAGAATGTTTTTGTTAACATGCTTGATTGGGACATCAGGATGAAAGATATGCCTGAAGACATACATCAGTTCGACTGGCGCACATTTCAACAGGAATACCGCGATTATATTGACCTGGCAAAAATGGCACAGCTGATACCGGTAATAGGTGCACCTGTTGGTGCTATCACGAACTATTCGCTGGTAAAAAAGCTCGGCAAAACAGCGATGAATGCTTATAGGATGAGGGTGTTATGAGGGGCAGAGACCAGAGGGCAGAGGAAAGCGGGCAGAAGGAAGAGGAAAGAGGAGAAGGAAGAAGTGAAACGAATCGCTTTGCATCTTTGCTAACTTTGCGTCCTTGCGTGATGAATTTGCCTCTTTGCGTGAAATAAATTGTGATCCTTCAACTCTAAGGGCACGATATTTTTAACCGGTTTCATAAACAATCTATGGCAGAAGAAAATCGAAAAATTCCTGAAGATAGTACCAGAAATGTAGACATCCAGGATTCATTTCGTGATAAAGAAAGACTGAAACCGGATAAGGCTACCCTGGATCTTCCAGATGTAAAAGATATACCCGGACAGGAACACATACATATACCGCGCATGGGTGAATTAGCCGATACTACTATATCATCGGATGACGAAGAAGGAGTTGGTGTATTTGAAGATGATGAGGAAGATGAGATGATCATTTTGATGGGTTCAGCAAATGATATCCCTAAAGAAGATAAAGCGGCGCTTGAAAATATGGATAACCTTGATGTTTTCCGGTCTGATGATATATTGATTTCCCGTGGCATGCCCGATAATGCTGATGCGGATGGGGACGAATTGAATGAGAAGACGGATGTAAGCGGAAATGACCTAGACACAGCTGGAGTGGATGAAGACGATGCAGATGAAAGTATTGGCGAGGAAGATGAGGAAAATAACCAGTACAGCCTTGGAAGTGACAGTGAACAGGAAGGAGGAACGCGTGGTTAGCTTCTGTGTGGCTGGAAAAGAATGATCATCTACCTTTACTAAAAAATATAATGGGAATCAGCGACAAGTTATTTGAGATGAAAAATCAGAAGGCAGAACTTAATCTGAAAACAGGACAAACATTTCTGGAAGAAAATAGCAGGAAACCTGGTGTTGTAGTACTTGCCAGCGGTTTACAATATGAGATCATTACAGAAGGCACCGGACCTAAGCCAACAGCAAAGGATAAGGTTACCTGCCATTATCATGGAACTCTGATCGATGGAACTGTATTCGATAGTTCCGTGCAAAGAGGACAACCGGCGACTTTTCCATTGAATATGGTGATCAAGGGATGGACCGAAGGTCTGCAATTGATGACAATGGGCAGTAAATGGAGGTTTTTTATACCACCGCAGCTTGGATATGGCGACCGTCAGGTAAGCGCACAGATTGGCCCTAACAGTACATTGATATTTGATGTTGAGCTATTAAGTATTTCATAAAAAAAATTATGGATAAGAAAAAGAAAAGTCTTGTTGATCAGGGTGATGGTGAATTCATTCTGAATGAAAGTGGTACGTCTGTAAAAACAGATCATGTTGAAGGTTCTATGGATGACAGAGCCGATGTGGCGTATGAAAAAAATAGTGAGGAACCATTCATCCCTGATATTGCTGATGAACAGAAAGACAACACTGATTGAGTTCTACGTTCCATCTTTCACTACTTCATCTCCATTTCTGCCAGTAACGGAAAATGATCAGAAGGATATTTTCCGTGATAGCTATCGGAAAGTATACCCCACCGTTTTACTATAAAGTGTTTGGTTATGAAGATGTGATCGATGATTTCTTTTGCTTCCATAAAAATCGTATTCAGGCAGGTTCTTTTTTATATCGTTCAACTGGCTACGAAATCCTTCCTGAGTAGCAAAAATATCGAACTGATGAAAACATATTAATGCAGTAACTTCAGAAGCGCGCCGCGACCACAGGTTTCCTGAATCTGCACTTGTCTGAAGTCGAATATTATAAGTTGCGGTGATTAATTTTCTGGGCTTCGGAATAGATGGATATACTGCTGAATAACAGGATTAAAATAAGGTTTTTGACCTCGTTCATAATGGACTTGAATGTAAGGAAATATTTATCATTGGCATAATAATTTCTGCTTTAAAATAAAGCACTGGCAGCATTATGGAGAAACTTAATTTAAGATCACCCTGGCATGAAGTCAAAGAAAGGCTTAAGGAAAATGACATCAATCTCACAGATGACGATCTTGAATACGAACCAGGAAATGAAGAACAATTACTGGAAAGACTGGCTGGAAAAATGAACAAAAGCAGGGATCAGATAAAAGATTATATCGAAAGTGTTTCACATAACAGGGATAAGTCAGGATAACGGTTGTGCATAACCGGGGCATGCAAATTGAATTGATAACCTAAATATATTTTTATGGTACGTAACAAATCGATGAAACCTCTTGTACTTGCAGGTCTTGCTGCAGCAGCTTATTATGCCTATACAAAAATGACCCCTGAGCAGAAAGAAAATATGTTCGGTTCAATCAAAAAGCAGGGAAAAGACCTTCTTGGAAAATTATGGCCTGCAGGCAATGAGATGATAAAAGGAAACACAGAATCGCAGATGTGATCCTATTAAAATAAACTTAACTGTTCTACCGGGCATCGCCTTTCAGTAAACCTTACAGGAGCTGATGGCGACGCTGGTATTTCATACACGGCTGTTTCCTTATACCTTGAAGCGATTACTACGTGCGTTGTGCTGGCATGCGGCTGAAACATACCGTCAACTATTTCATGTGTATTGTTTTCTCTTGAGAGATGCGACAACACCAGGTGTGACATGAAGGGCGAGCGGCATTCAGTAAACAGTTCAAAAGCCTGTTTATTTGACAGATGGCCCTTTCCTCCACGGATGCGTTGTTTAAGATGATACGGATACCGGCCATTCATCAACATGGCATCATCATAATTTGATTCGAGAAAAACAGCATTGCACAGTGTAAAGCTGTCGATAACATTATTACAGGCGTTGCCTATGTCTGTGAATATTCCCACTTTTACACCATTGGCAGAAACGATAAAGCTATGCGGATCTGCGGCATCATGATGTTTTGGAAAGGCATGCACCGTGATAGCTCCTATGTGTACGGGTTCAGATGAATGGAAAGAATTTACAAGATGGGGTTGAAGGTTAAGTCCGCTGTTCTTTCGGGTTCTTTCTGTAATAAAAACGGGAAACTGGTATTTTTTAGAGAGTACAGAAAGTCCGAATATATGATCAGAATGTTCGTGTGAAATAAAAATGGCCTTAATGGTATTCATATCCAGACCCAGCCTCGACATTCTTTTTTCGGTTTCTCTGCAAGATAATCCGGCATCAACAATGATCGCTTCTTCCCTGTTACCAATGTAATAACAATTACCATTGCTACCGGAATTAAGGGAAGTGACGTAAAGGGACATTGAAGCCTAATTATTTTAGCAAAAATAAGGGAATGCAAATTACGGTTGGCGTGTGTCAATAAATATTGTAACCGGCCCATCATTTATCAGTGCAACTTTCATGTCGGCACCAAATATTCCTGTTTGAATTTCTCTGCCTAATTCATTTGTTAACGCGGTTATCATGTTTTCATACATGGGTATTGCCACGGGTGGCTTACTGGCGCGGATATACGAAGGGCGGTTTCCTTTTTTTGTATCTGCGAATAATGTGAATTGACTCACCAGCAGAATATCTCCCACTACATCTTTGATGCTGAGGTTCATCACTCCGTTCGCATCATTGAAAATTCTGAGCTGCACAATTTTTGAAGACAGCTTTAAGATGTCGTCTGAAGTGTCTGCATCTTCAATACCTAAAAGTATAAGTAACCCGTTTTTTACAGAGCCGGTAATTTTGTTATCCACCACTACTGATGCTTCGGTTACTCTTTGAATAATGGCACGCATTTATTTAATATTCAAATTTTCTCAGAGAGGGTGATTTGATCCATGTGATGATCATCACGACAATCGTCATGCACCCACCAAACACAACAGACGGCACCACACCAAGCAATCTTGCCATTACGCCGCTTTCGAACTGACCCAGCTCATTGCTGGAATTAACGAACATGGAGCTTACGCTGCTTACCCTGCCACGTAAATGATCCGGTGTTTTGAGCTGCATTACAGTACCACGTACGACTACACTGATGCCATCCAACATTCCCGCCACCATCAACGCAAAGAATGAAAGCATAAACCATTCAGACAGGCCGAATAATATAATACACATTCCAAAGCCTGCTACTGCAAACAACAATTTTTTGCCCTGCTGTTTCCTGATAGGCGATATGGTGAGCATGATTACCATGATGATTGAACCCATGTCAGCTGCAGCATTTAGCCATCCGAACCCTATTGCACCAATTTTTAATATGTCGCGTGCATATACGGGTACCATCGCGACTGCACCACCAAATAGGACAGCAAACATATCGAGCGAAAAAGCTCCCAGCAATTCTTTTGTCCTGAAAACAAAACGGAGTCCCTGCTGCACACTTTCCCATGTTCTGCCCTCTCCCTGCCTTTCAATGACAGGTTTTGGTTTAAGCTGCATCAGGATGAAGTATGAAATGACCAGCAACGAACAGATTACGATCATTGTGCCCAGGTTACCGAGCAATGCGATCATAAAACCACCGGCCGCATGACCTGTAACGGATGCGGAGAGCCAGCTGCCCTGGCTCCATGTGGTAGCATTCTGTAAAAGTTTGCGGGGAACCATTGCACCAATCAAAGCTGTAAAATTTGGTCCCGTGAATGAACGGATGATACCCGTACAAAAAATAACCGCGTATATACCGATTGAAATACGATGAGGGCTAAGTCGGTGATAAATAAATGGTGTTGCGAGAAAAAGGAGAATGGCCGCACATAACATGTATAATAAAACCGTTTTTAGCAACAGTATTCTTTTTTCGCTAATATCGATCACATGCCCGGAATAGAGTGCCATTGTGACGGCAGGGATAACTTCCGATAAACCTATAAGGCCAATAGCAAACGGATCATTTGTGAGTTCATATATCCACCAGCCAACGAGTGTGCCCATCATGCGCAGCGCCATGATGAAAAAAAATCTGCCAAAAATTAAATACTTATATTCCGGGACCCTCACCGACGCAAAGGGATCGTCTGTTACCTGCCTGACCGATTCATTATCGTCCATACTAATGACTGCAAAGATACTTGTACATTTGCCACCACGAGAAAGAGAAAAAAATAAACCATGACGGAATCGATAATAGCGTTGCTGACCCTGATTTTACTGGAAGTGGTACTTGGACTGGACAATGTAATTTTCATCTCAATTTTATCATCAAGACTACCCGAGCACCAGCAAAAAAAAGCAAGGCGCATGGGGTTGATCCTTGCGATGTTCATCCGGCTGGGATTGCTGGCCATCATTTCTGTTATCCTTAAGCTTACCACTGATTTTTTCACAATACCATGGTTCACCAAAGAAACAGATTACGAAATGGGAATTTCAGGAAAGGACCTGATCCTTATAATCGGTGGCCTTTTCCTGTTGTATAAAAGCGCAACCGAAATGTATCATAAAATGGAAGGTGAGGAAGGTGACACCTCAACCTCTTTTAAAGCAATAAGTTTTAAGAGTGTGGTTATCCAGATACTTTTGCTCGACATAGTTTTTTCAATAGATTCCATCATCACTGCTGTTGGAATGGTAAATGAACTGTGGGTGATGTATACCGCGGTGATCATTACTGTAGGCATCATGCTTTTTGCCGCCGAGCCGATAAGTAGATTTGTGAACAGGCATCCGGTTTTCAAGATGCTCGCATTGAGCTTTTTACTGCTGATCGGATTGTCGTTGATCGCAGAAGGATTTGATGTACATATTCCTAAAGGATATATTTATTTCTCCATGGCGTTTGCATTATTTGTTGATGTTGTTCAGCTGAGAATGCACAAGCCCAAAAAAGGTCCTGTTCAAACAAGAGAACATTACCTGCCAGCAGAAGAAGAAAAAGTGAAAGGTTTTTAAAATCAATTAAAACAAACAATATATGAAGTACACGCTAACATTACTTGTGCTCGTAGCAGCTTTTTTCGTGAAAGCAAATCCTCCTAAACAGGAGTACTATGAAATAAGAATTTACCAGCTGGGCAGTGCAGACCAGGAAACAAGAATGGATGCATACCTGAAAGATGCATTTATGCCGGCGTTGCATCGTGCCGGCATCAGCAAAATCGGCGTATTCAAGCCGGTAGGGAATGATACGGCAGCTGTAAGAAAAATTTACCTGCTTATTCCTTATAAATCGTTAAGTGATATTGAAGGCATCTCCGGCAAGCTGGAAAAAGATAATGCATACAATACAGCAGGTGCCGATTACATGAACAGCGCACACGATAATCCTGCCTATGCAAGATTTTCAAAAATTATTCTGAAAGCATTCAGCGGTCACCCGGCGATAACAGAGGCCAAACTAACAGGACCGCAAAATGAAAGAGTTTATGAACTGAGAAGTTATGAAAGCGCATCAGAAAAACTGTTCAGAAAGAAAGTTGACATGTTCGTAAAGGGTAATGAGATCGCCATCTTCGACAATCTTAAATTCAACCACATTTTCTATGGTGAAGTTTTGGCGGGTACCGCCATGCCAAATCTTATGTACATGACCAGCTTTGAAAATAAACAATCCCGCGACGAACACTGGAAAGCTTTCGGAGAACACCCTGACTGGAAAAAATTATCTGCAGATAAACAATACGACAATACTGTTTCCCATATAGACATCACTTTTCTTAACCCGGTTGAATATTCTGACCTGTAACATTCATCCATGCGTTTGCGTGATGATGTTTTGAACAATTCCGGGGAAATATTTAAGGATACGAACGGTTTTATTTGTGATCCATTCTTTGCCAAACAAAGACTGGATCACTCTTCCTGCCCATAATCTCCTGCCAAACGTTTTTTTCCATTCCAGCGCATAATTATTTTCCAGTTGTTGCCGGTTGATTTTGTGCGCCAGAAATTGTTCAATGTAACCCACTGCTATTTTGCTGCCGGATAATGCCATACTCATTCCGTTTCCGCAGAGTGGTGTGATCATTCCGGCTGCGTCGCCAAGCATCAAGACATGATCTGTGACCTGCTCTTTCCTATCAAAACTTATTTGTGAAATGGTTAGCGGTTTGTCGAACTGCATAGAAGCATTTTCAAATGCTTCCTTGATAAAAACATTGCGGAATAGAATTTTCTCTTCCATCAGCCTGATGTCATTATTGTTTTTACGAAGGCTCGATGCGTTGGTGAGGTAACAGATACATGTTTTATTATCTTCTATTGGTGAAATACCGCAGTAACCATCCTGAAAATTATGAAGCGCGATAAGCGACCGGGGATGTTCGAGAAGAGCGTGGTACTTTACTGCGATGAAATTATTCAGGGCATTGGGTTTTTCCAGAACAAACGGTCTTCTCCACTTAACATCGAGATTTGAGCGCTTACCTGTTGCTGAACAGCAAACCGAAGATGCCCACGTTCCCTTGTCGGTTTGCACATGAAATATTTCGTTGGCGAAACTTATTCCTTGTACGCGTGTGCCTTCATGGATTTGAACATTATTTCGTAAGGCGATATTCCTGAGTTCCTGATCAATCCTGTATCTGCTGATACCAAATCCACCAAGAGGCAGATGTTGGTGAAGCTCTGTTCCATCCGGCGACGTTAGCGACAAATTTTTAATGACCGGCAGCTTCCATTCTTCAAGCTTTAATTGCAGGGAAAGTAAGAAATCCCATGATTCAAGACTGATGTATTCACCGCAAACTTTATGGAAGGGATAAGATTCTTTTTCAAATAACACTACCCGATGACCTTTACGGCCAAGCATGATGGCGGCTGATAATCCAGCCATCCCTCCTCCTGCTATTGCAACGTCATATTGAGTTCCGTCATTCATTTTTTACTATAACAAGATAACGGAAAGCCCATCTCCAGTGAATGATGTAATTGGTAATGCCAGCTTCGTTCAGAAGCTGCACCCAATCCTTTTTATGGAAACCACGAAGAACAGAAACAGGTCCGTCGTTTTTTACGAGGTATGAATGCGAAAATAATTTTGTGAGCCACTTTATAGAATAATATGCAATCGGATGCCGTTGGAGATCATTGATGAAAAATCCTTTTGCAGCATTCTTTTTCATCCACCTGAGCATTTCGATCAACTGATTGTTGGTGAAGTGGTGGCAAAACAAAGAATTATAAATGATATCCGGCCTGTCGTTAAATTTTACATCGCGGTAATCAGAGCAAATAAAGAGCGCGTTAACGTCATTGCAGCTTTTTTTTGCAAAGTCGGTGCATGCTTGATTTATATCCACTCCTATAAACTGTAAAGATTGATTTTTGTTTGTTCTTTTATACCAGCGGTTAACAGCTTTTAGGTTGTCGCCGCCTCCGCAACCAACTTCGCATATTGTGATTTTTTTCTGCACAGTTGAATCTGCAGTGAGAAAGTATTTCACTCCTTCAATAGTTATATTATGTCCACCCAGATAAGTATTAACATTATTAAGTTCATGGAGGCATACTTTCCAGTCTTCAAATGGAATTCCGGGTTGATCGATCAGTTCTGTGCGAGCGGACCGTTGCGTGAATATGTTCATCTTTCAAGGATAAGTGTTTCCATCGTAAGTCCGGGCCCAAATGCAGCAGCAAATATTCTTTCATGCGAATGATCGGGGGCTTCCATCAATCGCTTCAGTACAAATAAAATTGTGGGGGAAGACATATTGCCATATTCTCGTAGAATATCGAACGATACCTGCAGATCATTGCTGCTCAAGTGAAGTTCATTACGGATATTTTCGAGTATTTTTTTGCCACCGGGATGTATCGCCCAACGGGTAATATCGCTTCTGCTTAATCCTGCTGCTTTTAGTGCATTCTGCAAAAGAGGGGTAATGCCGGCTTGAAGCAACTGTGGTATATAAGAACTTAAACGCATCAGAAATCCTTTTTGCGAAAGGTTCCACGCCATATCATCAAGGCCATTCAGCGCAACTTCAGAATAAAAATTGCTGATGCGAACACCGTTATCACTAATATCATCTCCTGTGACCAGTACTGCGGCGGAACCATCGGCAAACAATAAACCAGAAGCGATGCTGTCCATTTCACAATCTTTCTGAAAATGAATGGTGCAAAGTTCTGTGCATACGATCATCACTTTGGCTTTTGTATCAGCCCTGCAAATATTGTCGGCCATTTTTAATGCATGTATTGCGGCATAGCATCCCATAAAATTCACTGAACTGCGCTGTATGCTTGAAGGAAGGTGTAGTTGCTGCATTATACTGATGTCAAGACCAGGGGCAGACATGCCCGTACAGCTAACCGTTATAAGCCCTGTGATTTCATGTTGGGAAAGTACCCCTTGCAGGCAATTACTGATGGCTTCGATGCTTAAAGATGTTGCATGCGTGTTGTAAAGCTGCATTCGCTGATCGAGACCGGGGAATGGTTCCATGTCGAGTGTTTGAGCATAAAACACCCTTTCCTTTACCCGTACAGAATAATCTGGTATCACCGAATATCTTGTTTCTATTCCACTTCTTTCATAAAGCATGGATATTTTTCGTCTGTCATCTGCTTCTGGTTGGTAAGCATTAAGCATGAAATTCAGAATTTCGTGCTGACGATGCCGGTATGCCGGCAAAGCTGTTCCTATAGAAATGATCCTGCTCATTTATACTGATGATTCAAAAAGTATAGCAAAATAAAGGCCGCATTGGTAGAGCATGCGGCAACAATATTCATGCGAAAAGAATAATGAAAATTTGCATTGGCATTATTGCTGATTACTTTCTTCCACCAATAAATGAAATATACGAGTACGGGAATAAAAAAAAGCTGAAGCAGCGCAAAATGTTCCAACTGTTGCCTGTTATCGAAATAAATGAATAATGCCAGTTCCGCTAATGCATACATTATGCCACTGAAAATGAAAGTACCGTTAATTCCAAATTTGTAACTGATCGTTTGTACTCCGTCTTTAAAATCCTGTTCATGCTGATAAATCTGTGTAAGAGGATAAAAGCCGCCGAACAGCAGGCTGCTGATCAGCATACCATGCCAGGGAATAAGGTTCTGTACGAAGGAATGAGTAACTATTGATTTGGCGGAGCCATAAAAAACCATCAGATATGTAATAGCGCCCTGGAAAATTATAACGGTCAGAAATCCTGTTACCGGGTATTTCTTTAACCGGATGCCACGGTAACTGTAAGCTCTGGATGCTAAAATATTGGCTATGATGCAGAAGGCAAAAATCCGGTTTACAAAAAAACTGAGCACAACAGCCATAATATCTAATACGGCCGTAAGGTAAAACAGTTGCCTTGTTGGAGCTGGCGGTTTTTCAAGCATTCCAATGCTTTGTTTATCGTTATCCATATAGCTGTTATAGCCATTGCTGGCAGGATACATGATGAAATGCAGGATGAAAAAAATGAGGATGGCTTTGAAGTAATCAATGTCCGGGACCTGGCTGAGAGAGAAGAAAAAAACTGGCATCAGAAAAAACGAGAATGGAATTCTCAAAAGCGTAACCGTACTTTTCCGAAGCATGAAACAAGTTACTTATTTTATAACTTGCTTTGATGGCAGGCAGGTATAGGCTTGCCATTCACATGTTAATACTTATATTTCACATTCATTTTACAACAACGAAATATTTTATGCTTCGCCGATTTCTACCTGCACATCTTATTATTGTTATCTCTTTTTTATCGTTTATTTCCTGCACCCACAGAAATACTAAACAACTCGAATCACAAGATTCTACTGATCCCAAGATCAGCAAACTTAAAATGCCTGCCGGCTTTAAAGCAGAACGATTGTACAGCCCCGGCGACAATGAACAGGGATCCTGGGTGTCTATGACATTTGATAATAAGGGAAGAATGATCACCTGCGACCAATTCGGCAGTCTGTACAGACTGAATATACCCGTTATCGGCGATACATCAAAGCCAAAAGTTGAAAAACTGAATGTTGAACTAGGGCATGCACAGGGATTACTGTATGCTTTCAACAGTCTCTTTGTAATGGTTAATCATGATGGAGAAGGTGATCTGAAGAAAAAAGGAGGACTGTACCGACTGAAGGACAATGATGGTGACGACCAGTTTGAATCAGTTGAACACCTGATGCTTCTGAATGGCTCGGGTGAGCATGGTCCACATAGCATTATTCTTTCCCCCGATAAGCACTCTCTGTTCCTGGTAGCCGGAAACTTCACCGACGTTCCAAAATTTAATTCGTTCAGGCTTCCGCCAAATTACCATGAAGATAATTTATTCCCTTTGATCACTGATCCGAGCGGACATGCTGCAGACAGACACGCACCAGGAGGATGGATAGCTCATATCGACTCTACCGGTAAAAATTGGGAACTATATAGTGCAGGATACCGCAATACATTCGACATAGCATTCAATGATGCCGGCGATCTGTTTGCCTACGACTCTGATATGGAATATGATTTCGGAATGCCCTGGTACAGGCCTACACGATTGTGTCATGTAACCAGTGGAAGTGAATTTGGATGGCGCACCGGCAGCAGCAACTGGTCGCCTGCTTTCCCTGATAATCTTCCTGCTGTATTAAATGTGGGTCAGGGCTCTCCTACCAACCTTTTGTATGCCGGCAATGCAAAATTCCCGGGCAAATACAGAAATTCATTTCTGGCTTTCGACTGGAGCTTTGGTATCATCTATTCCGTTCAGATGGAACCGGCCGGAGCCTCCTACAAAGCTACAGCAGAAGAATTCATTTCAGGTTCACCACTTCCTCTTACTGACGGAACAATCGGTCCTGATGGTGCGCTCTATTTTCTAACCGGCGGACGCCGGCTCAACTCAGATCTTTACAGGGTAACCTACGATGGGGAGGAAAGTGAAAATGTTAACCCTACTACAGTAACTATAGAAAATAAATTAAGAAGAAAGCTCGAAGGATATCATACACCACGCACCGGCGCTATTGATGTTGCCTGGCCACAATTGAAAAATAACGACAGGTTCATCCGCTATGCGGCACGTATTGCTATAGAACAGCAGCCAGTTGCAGAATGGCAGAACAAGGTGTTGAATGAAAAAGATCCTGTTGTGCTGATTCAGGCATCTGTTGCACTTGCCCGTCAGGGTAAGCCTGATGTAAAGAATGCAATTCTACAGGGTTTAAATAATATTGACGCCGGTAAATTATCTGCAGACCAGCAGGTTGATCTGTCAAGAGCATATGAATTGGTTTTTTTAAGAATGGGTATGCCGGATAATAACGTTAAAGCACAAACGATATCGGTACTGGAAAAAAGTTTTCCGTCTGATGATAACCTGGTAAACAGGCAATACTCGAAACTGCTTATATACCTGCAGGCTCCTGATGCTGTTCAAAAAACCATGGCGCTGATGGATAACGCCAAAGACGACCAGTCATACCAAAAAACATTTACAGAATCTTCAGACCTCATACTCCGCAATCCACAGTATGGACTTGATATTGCAGAGATGTTATCAAAAGTTCCACCTGCACAGCAAACCTATTACGCTACTATGCTCAGTGCGGCAAAAGTTGGATGGACTCCTGAACTGAGACAAAAATATTTTAACTGGTTCAGGCATGCGAGCAATTACAGAGGTGGAAAAAGCTTTATGGGCTTTATCGATGGTGCAAGAAAGCTAGCGCTTGTAAACGTTCCGAAAAATGAATTCGCCCATTTCAATACCCTGTCCGGTGATTCAATATTTAAATATGCAGGGCCATTTGTACCAGGTAAAATTCCACCGGCAAGGGGACCGGGAAGAGAATGGAAGCTGGATGAAGCGGTGAAAATTGTAGACAGCGGATTAACTAACCGGAATCTTGAGAATGGAAAGAATATGTTCGCTGCAAGCATGTGCATAAACTGCCATACCATCAAAGGGGAAGGTGGTCAGATTGGTCCAGACCTTACTCAGCTGGGAACCAGATTCTCTTCAAAAGATATTCTTGAATCTATCATTGATCCGAATAAAACCATCTCAGACCAGTATGCGGCAACGATTTTTTATCTGAAAGATGGTAAATCGATTGTAGGGAGATTGATTAATCAGGATGCCGAAAAATATTCGGTATCACAGAATCCTTTTGCTCCGCAAATGCTTCGTGATATTCCTAAAAAAGATGTGACGAGGACAAAACTTTCTGATGTTTCATTAATGATGCCGGGAATGATCAATAATCTTAACAGTGATGAATTAAGGGATTTGATGGCGTTTTTGATAAAAAGTGAAAAGTAAAAAGCAAAAAGTCAAAACTTCAACGATTACTACTTTTAACTTTTAACTTTTAAGTTTTAAGTTCAACTTATATAACACCATTTTTTGCTATTCGCGGAATTGATTACGGCCTCGCACACTTTCTGTGTTTCGAGCGCATCCCTGAAATCCGGATGACATGGCTTTCCTTCCTGAAGGCTTTGTAAAAAATCAGCAGCCTGGTGAATAAAGCTGTGTTCATAACCAATGCCCAAACCCGGTACCCACCACCTTTTCATGTATGGCTGATCACTGTCTGTTACAAGTATGGATCTCCAGCCACGTACAATTGAATCATCACGGTAATCAAAATATTCGAGCCTGTTAAGATCGTGAAGGTCCCACCGTATTGAAGCATTCTCGCCATTTATTTCAAAAGTATAATGCGCTTTATGTCCACGTGCATATCTGGTAGATTCAAACAATCCAAGGGACCCATTCTCAAAATGACAATGAAAAATGCAAGCATCGTCTATGCCAACTTTCTGAACTTTACCGGTGAGCTGGTGCATGCGTTCTTTAATGAATGTTTCAGTAACTGCAGACACATCTGATATTTTTCCATTCAGCCATATAGCCGTGTCTATGCAATGTGCCAGCAGGTCACCGGTTACGCCTGAGCCTGCAGCATCAATATCCATTCGCCACAGCCCGTCACCACCCTGTGGAAGATCTGCACTGATCGTCCAGTCCTGCAAAAATTCCGCACGGTAATGAAATATTTTGCCCAGCTTTCCTGAATCAACAATCTGCTTTGCTAAAGTTACGGCAGGCAGTCTTCTGTAGTTGTACCATACTGTATTGGGAACTTTTGCTTTTTCAACAGCGTCTACCATTTTTTGTGCTTCTTCAAGATTTCGTGCAAGCGGTTTTTCGCAGAGAATCATTTTGCCTGCATTGATTGCGGCTATCGCCATCTCTGCATGTGTGTCATTCGGCGAACAAATGTCCACTGCATCAATGTCATCACGGGCGATGAGTTTTTTATAATCCGTTTCATAAGATTCATATCCCCACTGTTCAGCAAAAGCCTTCACCTTATCTTCTCTTCTTGCACAAATCGCTTTAAGCACTGGCCTGTAATGAAGTTCCGGAAAAAAGTCGCTGATTCTTTTATAGCCGTTGGTATGGGTGCGTCCCATAAGTCCGGTTCCGATGACGCCTATTCGTAATTCTTTTTTATCAGACATAATGGGCTAACTTAAAAGTTAAATATTAAAAGTTTAAAAGTTAAAGGGTGTGGTAATGTGGTTAATCCATTTGTGACCATCCATGTGCATCCCTCACTTTGATCAATGTTGCAAGAATATCGTTCCAGGTTTTCTGCTGCATCATCACATCGTTATGAAACATGCATCCATCCCAGCAAATATGTTTGAAAGCTTTCGAAGGAACCCCTTTTTCATTTTTCAACCAGTAGCCCGCATCATGCACTATATCCAGTTTTCCATCCGGATCTGTTGCCAGGCAATGTCTGCCGGTTTTATCATGTGATCCTGTGCCATGAACAGTTCCATCATTCTGTGCAACATGAAAATCTATTGTCCATGGGCGAAGTTTATCAGTAAGCTTCTTTAATCCTGCTTCCAGTGTTTGCCTGTCACTCCACTCAAAATTATCAGGTAATATCCTGTCATCCGGACTATTGTAACCGAGCAGGTATAAAAATGTATGCGACATGTCTGCCTGGAAACCCATATTT
>DATLDR010000282.1:0-4487 GCA_035525775.1 Flavitalea sp. | reverse complement strand
CGAATGATCATGCGCACATCCGCGCCTTTATCGATTAATGAAGTAACGATTCTACCACCGAGGTTGCCGGTTCCGCCTGCTACTAAAATTTTATCTGCCATATAATTTCCGAATGCTTAGTTCATCAACAAATGGTGCGCCTATTTGTTCGAAACCGGCTTTTACTAATGGTTGACCTCACACAGTTTACCGGTTCAGCTTCAGCTGGCAGATGATTGATCTGAGGATTCTCACAGATTACATGGATAAGCACAGATGATTTTAAATTTTTAATGCATAATATGTATTTATATAGCGCTGATGATAAGAAAATACAGATTGATATCTAACACGCTATTCCTCTCCTTCAACTCACTGCCATAAACCGGCTCACAGGTATTCTATAAAAGAGATTTTCATATCTTCATTGGTTCCCTCTATGACACAAAACGTTATTTCACCGGTATTCGACACAACCATACAGTATACAGATCTATTCGAATCCCTGCCCGGCAGCTGCATCCTGTTACAAATTGATGCACCACATTACACTATTTTAGCAGCGACTCCTGAATATTGCGTTCAAACAGTTACAACAAAAGAGTATCTCATTGGAAAAGGAATGTTTGAAGCCTTTCCTCCCAATCCTGATGACCCGGCAGACACTGGAACAAATGATGTAAGAGCCTCTTTAGACCATGTGCGGCTATATAAAAAGCCCCACCAGCTGCCAGTGCAACGCTATGACATAGCAGGACAAGATGGGCAATTGATTCAGACATATTGGAGTGCCATTAATAAACCTGTTTTCTCGTCCAATGGAGAGTTAGCTTTTATTATTCATACTGCAGAAAACATCACTGCATTAATTAAGTCGGAACAAAAGGAAATAGAATACCAGGAGCTTCATCATGCATTTAAAAAAGTAAAAGAAAGCGAGGCAAAGTACAGCACCCTATTTAGTTCCATGGACCAGGGGTTTTGCATCATCGAAATGATCTTTGACCAGCATCATCAGCCTGTGGACTACGTATTTGTTGAAATTAACCCCGTATTTGAAACGCAAACCGGGTTAAAAAGTGCAAATGGTAAAACAATCAAACAGCTTGTTCCCAACCTGGAAGCACATTGGATTGAACGATATGGTGCCGTTGCCTTAACAGGTCAATCCATCCGGTTTATTGAAAGGTCAGAGGCCATGGGGCGGTGGTTTGATGTGTATGCTTTTAAAATCGGTGATAGGGATAATAGCAAAGTAGCCATTCTTTTTACTGATATATCTGATCGGAAGTTAAGTGAAGAAGCACTGAAAAATCAAAACACCTTAATCCGCACCATAGCTGACAATGCAACATCTACTTTGTTTTTGATGGATAACAAAGGTTTTTGCAGCTTTATCAATTCCACGGGTATAAAAATGTTTGGCTATTCAATGGAAGAATTAAAGCAAAAACCAATACATGAGTTAATCCATCATCACCGTCCTGATGGATCATTTTATCCCTGGGAGGAATGTCTCTTGGAAAAGGCATTGCATGAAGGTATCAGTGTACGATCCCACAAAGAGCTTTTTTTCAAAAAAGACGGCACTTCCTTTCCTGCCTTGTGCTCTGCAAGTCCGCTTGTTGAAAATGGCGAGTCGGTATCGGCAGTAATCGAAGTGCGGGATATTACTTTCGAAATAGAGGCAGAGCAGGCGTTAAGAAAAAGTGCAGCTGAACTGGAGCAGAAAGTGACAGAGAGAACGGAAGAATTGCGAACAATTAATGAGCAGCTTAAACAGTTTACTTATGCTGCATCCCATGATTTACAGGAACCGTTACGTAAGATCTCTTTCTTTCTTGACCGGCTTATCAAAAACATTGGTTCCGGGTTAAGTGAAGACAACGGGCAAATCATCGCCCGCATTCAAAATACAACAGAAAGAATGAGGCATCTGATTGAGGATTTGCTAAGCTATTCAAATACTACACAGGGAACCGCATTGTTTCAGGAATTGGATTTGATGACGATTGCCAAGGAGGTATTAAGTGATATGGAAGCAACCATTATTGAAAAAAATGCCCAGGTACAGCTTCAACAATTACCGCAGGTAAAGGGAGATCCGCGACAAATGCGACAGCTCTTTCAAAATCTAATCAGTAATGCGCTGAAATACCATAAAAAAGGCGAAACCCCGGTAGTGCAAATAAGTTCAAGTATCACCAAAGGCGAAAGAAGGGATGCAAGTGACTCAGTACAAAGGGAGCATACGATGTTTTACGAAATACAGGTAAAAGACAATGGAATTGGTTTTGATCCGGATGATGCGGAACGCATATTCAGGCTCTTTCAAAGGTTGCATGGAAAAGCTGAATATGAAGGAACGGGTATTGGATTGGCTATCGTACAGAAAGTGGTGGAGAATCATCATGGCTCCATCAAAGCTGAAAGTGAACCAGAGAAAGGGGCAACATTTACAGTCAGGCTCCCTGTTCTATAACCTCAAAGGAAAACTAGTCTTCATGATGTAACCTGACTGCATTTATTTTACAGTATTTAATTAAGAGTTAGGTTTTCAATGCCAGTATGGTCTTTTGCACCTTCAGGTTACAATCAGCTTTATATTGTGGTTTGCTGTAATTGTTTCCTTATTTCTTTAAGCATGGATTTGCGGATAAGCTGACTGAATGGTTTTATAAAGAACCAATAATATCTGAACTTTAATTTCATCGCATTACTACCGCACCAAATCCGTGTTTCTGTAGAGATAACATGCCCGGAATTGCCTTTATCCTGTACCTTGAAATTGATAACTGCTTTTATTATATTGCCATCTGCTTTTTGTATAAAGTCTTTGGAAGAAATATTTGAAAGGCAAGTATTGAACATAGGGTTATCAGTTACCATTCCATATAGTATTTCCCTTCCCCGCTCTTCATCAAGTTTATTAAACCCCATGCTTGTTACATGCTCAATGGAATACACTTCCTTTCGCATTCCTCTAAACCTGAAAAGCAACTTAATTAAAGAACTTTTGCTAAAATCACATTGCAACATCTTCTGATAAATGTTACCTACAAACCCGTTTATAATAATAGAATGATGCTCATTGAAATGATAAGCCGGAAGGTATTTTTCTATCAACATCAGAAATGATTAGGAGCAGCAAAAAAGTTTATGCCTGAACGGCTGACTACTTTACCGAACCATAATTACAAAATACATAATAATCACGCTGCTTTGGTTTTAGTATGGTCCTAGAATTGGCACTTGTATAAATACTCACCTGCATCTATATGCATCCTTTATTAAAGTCAAAACAGGACAAGAGATTGTTGAATGTAGAATGGTTTTTTTCAATCGGTAACTGCATGAAATCACAATGCAAAATATACCAATGTTATTTTAGTGCGTCGACAGGATTATAACCTATTATATCAAGTTGTTTGCTATATAAACATTCACCCCTAAAGCAATCCTTTCTTGTAATAGTAATCCTTTTCTTCACAGGCATTGTTGCGTGAGCGTATCTGAACCACATTTATCACATTCTGGCAATGCAACATTTATCGCAATGACCTATTCAAATACCTGTTTACAAGTTCTATAATTTGCGGTTGGCTTTTTTCTGCAATTTCTTTCATCTCCCTATAACCGTTTAGAGGTGGCAGCGTTTGTTTGATTTGCTCGTAGTAGGCACTGTCAGTCTGATTCTGCATTTTAAATAACTTATAGTCTGGTTGATTATCCATTGCTGATAGCTTCTCCCTCACCCAACTTAATTCTTTTGTATAGTAAAAATAAAGCCGGTAGTTCGCAGGGATGCTTTTTGATGGCTTACCTCGGTACATCTTGACCAGGTCTTTTTCTGCATTGGTAAAGGTGCTATCAGGAGGCACACTTATTAGGCTATCGTAAATTTTTGTCTGAAAACCAACCACTCCTAAAATCGAATCTATGTGTAGCCTTTCCGTAGGGTACATTCCATCAGGCCTTGAATCAACCCGGTAACCGTAAGTACTATCGTTATGATGTAAAATGAAATAATCTCTAAGTTCAGCCGTGATTAGCTTCCCATTAGAAGTTTTGTCATAGCTGTACGTATACTTGTAAACAGTACAATTCTTATAGTAAAATATATTACTTACATCTTCATAGGCTTTTATAGAACCGTCTGGAAACGGAACTTGTTGATGAAAAGTTACCTGAACCCCTTTCAGATCTTCTGCATTGGATTTGTTACATCTAAGGGGTTTTGCTGAAATGTAAAATAGCACAATCAGTAAAAGGGCCAGAGCACGTTTCATATTCTCAATTAGAAATGTCGCGTAAACCTAAAGTAAATTCGTAGTAGTCTCGACAGGATTCTCTGCGCACGTGACGCAGTCAGGCAGGCCCGCCTGGATGACCGGTTGGAAGGGGAACCTGTACCTAAAGTTTATATTGACTTTAGTTACTTATAAAACAAAATCCCGCAATTCGGGATTTGTAGCCTCGACAGGAATCCCTGCCTGCCGGCAGGCAGG
>DATLDR010000281.1:0-17340 GCA_035525775.1 Flavitalea sp. | reverse complement strand
TATCCACTGCTGATTGTTGGGTTCGGAGGGATGGTGAACGAGCTGCTCAGCCGGGTGATCTACAGGAAAGTTGCCACAGGTACTTCGGTTGAACAGGACCGTGAGCTTGGCATTTTTGGGGCGAACTACAAATTGGCTGTATTGATCACGATTTTCATTCAGGTATTCAGGCTTGCGGCAGAGCCGTTTTTCTTCAACCAGTCTGGAAGGGAAGACGCCAGGAAAATTTATGCACGAGTCATGAAATTTTTTGTGATCGCTTGCTGCTTTATGTTCCTGGTCATTGCTCTTTTCTTAGATTTCTGGCAGCTGCTAATCGCATCGAAATTCAAAGAGTATGGTGAAGGTATCCACATTGTTCCAGTTCTTGCCATGGCTTCCGTTTTCCTTGGCATTTATTACAATCTTTCGATCTGGTACAAGCTTACCAATAAAAATATGTTCGGTGCATACATCACGATAGCAGGTGCAGTAATTACGCTGCTATTGAACATGTGGTGGATTCCGGGCTTTGGTTACACCGGTGCAGCATGGGCCACTTTTATCTGTTATGCGTTCATGATGGTGGCCAGTTATATACAGGGTCAAAAATATTACGCCATTCCTTACCCGAAGAAAAAACTGATCGCCTACCTGGGTATCGCCGCATTACTATATGCCGTTCATGAACTCATTGCCAGGCAGATTTATATTGGCTGGGAAGGTTACAACTATGTTTATTTTGGAACGGGGCTGTTGTTTATGGTACTTTTCAGCATTCTTATTATACGTGTAGAAGCGAAAGAGCTACAGCGTCTACCGTTTGTAGGAAGGTACTTCTATCGTGCAGCTTGAACCAGAAACGGGTTGCTTTTCTTTTCTTCCCCTATTGTTGTTTCCGGGCCATGACCGGAATAAACGAGAACGTCATCGGGTAGTGTAAAAAGTTTGTTGCGGATACTTTCAATAAGTGTTTTGAAATCTGCTCCGGGCAAATCAGTGCGTCCTATTCCTGAACGAAAGAGCACATCGCCTGAAATCACAAACCTGCCTTCCCTGTAATAGAAACTGATGCTGCCGGGCGAATGTCCGGGAGTAAGTAATACTTCTAGCTGATCATCACCGAGTGTTATGCGGTCGCCTTCGTTAATAAAAGATAGTGTTCCCTCATAATTCTGAAAGGGCAGTCCCCATGATTGTCCGGAAACAGGAGCATATTCAAAAAGTTTTTTTTCGTTTGGATGGATTTGTAAAGTGAGCCCATATTTTTCAGCCACTCGTTTGTTACCAAACACATGATCGAGGTGGCAATGAGTATTTAACAAACAATTAGGCAGTAATTTATTCTTATCTATGAAATCTGTTAATTCTTTGTATTCATTATCGAAATAGCAACCAGGATCAATAATCGCACTCGCACCTTTTTCGTTGAAAATTACGTATGTATTCTCCTGAACAGGATTGAAGGTAAACTGCTGAATTTTAAGCATAAAGCGTTGCGGATTAGCTAAATTTGAATTTTTACCGAAAGTAGGGATTGTTATAACTTTAAAACAACAAAGATCGGCTATGCAATTTCACCAGATTAAGTTGAAGAGAAAAGTATTGATTGTGCTCGCCTGTACCCTCCTGATGCTCTCATCTGATTTATTTTCACAAGTTAATACAGTAGAATTTGGAAAGAACAGGGTTCAATACAAAAAGTTTAAATGGAAGTATATACAGACAGATAATTTCAATGCATACTATTATGAGAATGGTGAAACGATCGCCAAATACGTGTCTCAGATTGCTGAGCAGGAACTTCCAGAAATAGAAAAATTTGTTGAGTACGGATTGCAGCGCAGGGGGAACATTGCCATTTATAACGACTTTGATGAACTGCGCCAGTCGAATATAGGTTTATCGCTCGACTGGCAAACTACAGGTGGCATCACCAAGCTTGTAAACAACAAGATGATCGTTTATTTCGATGGCAACCATTCTCATCTGCGTAAACAGGTGAGACAGGGTATCGCAAGAACACTTGTGGAAAATATTCTTTTTGGCGATGACCTGGGAGAATTTGCCGCGAACCAGGCTTTACTCGATCTCCCTCAGTGGCTGATTGATGGCTATATTGATTATGTAGCAGAAAACTGGAGCACCGAACTTGATGATCAGCTGAAATCTGCATTATTGTCTGGCGAGTATAAGAACTTCTACCAGTTTGCGTATAAAAAACCATTACTCGCAGGTCATGCCTTCTGGTATTATGTAGCAGAAAAATATAAAAAAGAGAACGTCACCTATTTTCTATATCTGTCAAGGGTATACAGAAACCTGAACACTGCTTCACAGCGTATAGCAAAGAAGAAATTCAAAGAGTTGCTTCGTGATTTTATGACGGCCAATGAAGAAAAGTATTATCTCGATATACGTGGCAGAAGAAATTTTCCAAAAGGATCCATTTCAATTGTTGAAGAGACTAAACACAACAAGGATTACATACATTTTACCGCCAATCCAAACCCGAGAACGCAAACGTATGCTGTTGTAGAATATAAAAAGGGCAAGTATTATGTTGTGTTGTACGACAACCTTGTGAACAGAAAAATACTGCTGAGAACAGGTGTCAGAACAAATGAGAATGAAATCAATCCGAATTATCCCTTACTCGCATGGGATGGCAAAGGAACAAGGCTGTCGTGTATCTATTGGGAAGAAGGAAAAGTAAAAATGTTTGTGTATGATAATGTTAAGCGCGTAAAAAGATACAAGCAAACCATTCCACATTTTGAGCAGATACAGGATATGAAATTCATGCCTCAGCCTACACAGCTATTATTAAGTGCAGTGAAGAATGGCCAGTCGGACATTTTTATTTATGATTATGACAAGAACACGTTCGAGCAGGTAACTAATGATTCATATGCAGATCTTGATGCAACCTTCGTTAGTTTTCCGAACAAGTCAGGAATAATCTTTTCTTCGAACAGGCCCAATCCTAATATCAAGGGCGGAGATACCGCCGTTCCTGTAAACAGGTTCAACATATTTCTTGCAGATAACTTCAACAAGTCAGAATTCAGGCAGATCACACAGCTCACCAATATGAAATACGGTGAAGCGCGGTACCCGATGCAATACAATACACAGCATTTCACTTTTGTGAGTGATGAAAATGGTGTAAACAACCGGTACGCCGGTTTTTTTACCACGAAGCGTGCAGGTATTGACACCGTGTATGTAATCAATGGAAATGTGTTGCGTAATCCCGACAGAGTTGATCTCGACACTACACTGCGTAATGCTGGCAAGAGTGAACCCGATTCTGTGTTTGCATTCTCTATAACAAATGACTCAGCTTATGTATTTCCGATTTCGAACTACCAGAGCGGCCTGCTGGAAACAAAAATAGCAGGTGATCTTGGACAGGTAAGTGAAGTACGGCAGGAAGGAAACTTAAAATTCCTTTATAAACTGAAAGTGGATGAAAATGCTTTGAAAAGAAGAAACATCAATCCCAAGCCAACAGAATTCAGAAAGAAAACAATGTCGGACCTGCAGATAAAAAGTGGCGAGGCGAGGAAGTATGGTCCGGTTGCGCCGGTAGATACAGCGGTTAAAAAACAAGACATATTTGAATCCGAATTCGCCCCAGAACCGGGCGACTCCACATCAAGGGTATTACCAGAAGCCGAACCGGTGGTTCAATCTGTTTTGCAGAAATCAAAACGCTATGATTA
This sequence comes from Flavitalea sp., assembly GCA_035525775.1. GTDB lineage: Bacteria > Bacteroidota > Bacteroidia > Chitinophagales > Chitinophagaceae > Flavitalea. Next base: position 13,633 of record DATLDR010000281.1, on the reverse strand, counting down.
TAAACTGAAATTTTCAGTTGATAATTTTTCGAGCGCCTTCAATAATGACATTCTTATCAACAGGTATGAACCATTTACAGGGTCATTACCGATTGTGCTTCAAAGCGGCGGTGCCTTTAACGGTATGCTCAAAGCTTCTGTTTTCGACCTCTTCGAAGACATACGTTTCACCGGTGCACTGCGTTTACCCCTGATAGGAGGATTGGGAACAGGCGCCGGTATCGGTAGCGGCACATCAGGCAGCAGTGCGTTTATTCCGGTGAACCAAAGTTTATTTGATGGCGGCGGCGAATGGTTTGCAAGGGCGGATTACTTAAAGAAACGGCTTGATTACTCCATTATTTATTATCGGAAAACAGAGATCGGAGGCGTGCAGGGCATCGATGGAACAGACATTGTGTATGAAGGAAAACAGTACAGTAATCTTTATCAGGGAGTGGTGAAGTATCCGTTCGACAGAGTAAAAAGCCTTCGTTTTACAGCAGGAATAAGAATGGATAAAGTTGTTGTAAGAGGCACCCAGCTCGATCCTGCTACACTCAAGTCACCTGATCTTAATAAGCAGACTTTCGCTGTAGGCCGTATTGAATATGTATATGACAATACGATTCAGAAGGCAACAAATATTATGCATGGCCTTCGTTATAAAATATACACTGATATAAATTCTCAGCTTAATAAGAAAAAAGAAGGCCCTTCAAAAGCGGGCAAATTCAATTTCAACCTGGGAACAGATTTCCGGTATTATTTCCCCATTTACCGCAATTTCATCTGGGCAGGACGTGCAGCTGCGGATTTTTCGTGGGGGAACCAAAAGATAGTTTATTATCTCGGCGGAGTTGACGGATGGATGTTTCCGAAATATAACAGTGAGCAACAACCGAAAGATCAGGATTATGCATACCAGTCGCTGGCGGTTAACATGAGAGGATTTAAGCAGAATGTGTCTAATGGTAATAATGCAGTGATTATGAACAGTGAATTCAGGCTGCCGGTATTTTCAACACTTTTCAACAAGCCTATAAATAACGCATTTCTCAGAAATTTCCAGGTGATTCAGTTTATTGATCTGGGTTCTGCATGGAATGGCGCTTATGATAAGATTGAACGTCCGCAAATGATCTATCCTGGTCCCACACCGGATGTAACCGTATTGCTTAAAGCAGGGGGTATTGGTCCGTTTGTGGGAGGATATGGATTCGGTGTAAGAAGCACACTGCTTGGTTATTTCCTTCGTCTTGATGCAGGCTGGGAAATGCGCGGGTTATTCCGAGGCAAACCACTGATGCATTTCGCGATGGGTGTAGATTTCTAGATGTAATTTTATTTTGATGCACCGATTTCTGACCACACTTAATGGGGTTATTCTTGCAGCTGTATTCATGATCGTGTTCTCGTATCGTGTATCTGGCCAGAACGTTGTTGTACGTGGAGTGGTGAAAGACATTCATAGTGATGAACGGATTCCGTTTGCATCCATTCAATTCAAAAAATCTGGTGTTGGCAAGCTTACAGACTCCGCAGGTAACTTTGCTTTTGGCCTGCAGGGGTGGCCACTCGATACACTTGAAGTAACTTATGTAGGTTATCAGGATAACCTTTTTGTGATAGACAGTGCAGTATTATCAAAAGCCGTAAATAATGTTCTTGATATTTCCATTTTTATGGAAAGAGGTAAGTATGCTACTGAAGTGGTTGTTAAAAGAAAAATCGACCGCGGATGGCTGATGTGGAGACGAATCGTAAGACGTAAATCCATGAACGACAGGTACCGGTTTGCCAACTTTTCTTATGAGCTGTACAATAAAATGGAGCTCGACATCAAAAACATCAATAAGGGTAAGTGGAAGGAAATGAAACTGCTGAGGAGTTTCAAATTTATATTAGACAATGTTGATACTTCCGAAGGCAAACCGATTCTTCCGATCTATTTAACTGAAAGCATCTCTGATTATTATTTTCAGAAAAATCCACTAAAACGCCGTGAAGTTTTCAAAGCCAGCAACACAATCGGCATGAACAATGAAAGCGTAAGCAAACTGCTCGGTGGCATGGATGCTAACGTAAACTTTTACAATAATTTTTTACCGGTATTCGATAAGAACTTCGTTAGCCCAATAAGTGACAATGGCGACAACTATTACAAGTATCGTGTGCTCGACAGCCAGTTTGTTGCGGGAAGGAGGCTTATTCATATGACGTTCACGCCTAAACGTAAAGGTCAGAATACTTTCGAGGGCGATTTCTGGATCCATGATTCAACTTTCGCAGTGCAGAAAATGAACCTCCGGCTTTCAAAGGAAGCGAATATCAATTTCGTTGATCAGTTAAGTCTTATCCAGGAATATAAAATGCTCGGCGACTCCACGTGGTTCCTCTCAAAGGATAAGTTTGTTGTTGATATCTCCCCTCTCGGCAATTCAAAGCTTGCTTTCATCGGAAGGAAAACGACAACTTATAAAGACATTGTTGTGAATGATACTTCCGTTGTTAACGAACTGGCTAAAAACAAGATTCTCGAAGAAGTGATAATACCTGATGAAGCGAAGCAAAAACCCCTGGGTTTCTGGGAAGATGCCCGGCACGAAGACCTGAGTAAAACAGAAATAGGGATTTATAAAATGATAGATACCCTTGTAAAACTGCCGGCTTTTAAACGCGCCAAAGAAACGGTTTACTTTCTGGCTGTAGGTTACAAAAATATCGGAAACTTTGAAATAGGGCCATGGTACAATTGGGTGTCGTATAATACACTTGAAGGATTACGCACACGATTTGATTTGGGCACCAACAAGTATTTTAGCAAGCAATGGTTCCTTCACGCTTATGCGGCTTATGGTTTCAGTGACCAGAAGTGGAAATACAAGATGGATGCCATGTACCTGGTCAATAAAAATCCACGTTCGTATATTGGTGCATCATATAAAAAAGATATTGACTTCGGGCAAACGTATTATGATGAGATCAGTCAGGACAACATCTTTGCGTTGGCAATTCGCAAATCAGGGGTACCCATCAAGTTTCTGATGATAAATGAAAAGCGTATTGAAGGATACCATGAAACAAAAAGCGGTTTCTCTGCACAGTTAACCGGCATTCACAAACAGTTCGAACCTTTACGCAACCTGCCATCACTCGGCATATTTGACGGCGGACAAAAAGATGGCCTACTGAAAACAACAGAAGCAGGAATAAGATTGCGTTATGCTTTTCTTGAAAAATTTCTTGAAAGTACTTTCAACAGAATAAGTTTGGGGAGTGATTACCCTATACCGGAAGTAAAAGTAATTAAAGGCATTTCGGGATTGTTCGGCAGCCGGTATGATTATACAAAAGTAAGTGCAGGAATATCACAATACAAGAAAGTTCCTCCTTTCGGCAGTATCTACTATAATGTTTTCGCAGGAAGAACATTTGGCAAGCTGCCCTATATGCTTCTCGACATTGCTCCGGGCAATGAAATTTACTACTACAACAAATATGCTTTCAACCTGATGAACCGCTATGAATTTGTTCATGACAAATACATGGGCATCAATGTGGAGCACAATATTGGTAATGGACTTTTCCGTTTTATACCGTTGTTGAAGAAGTTAAAATTCAGACAGTTTTACAGCGCCAGAGCGTTGTGGGGTAGCCTGAGTGAAGAAACGAAATTATTTAATACCCCTGGTGGCGGAACATTTCCATTTGAATCACTTGATGGTAAAACATACCTTGAAGTGGGAACCGGTGTCGACAATATCTTTAAATTATTCAGGATCGATTTTGTGTGGCGGCTTTTCCCTTCTCCCCTGCCTCCTGAAAAGACGAAACGATTTGGTGTGTTCGGCAGCTTCAGACTCGCCTTTTAACATGAGCATGCTTACGCATAATACAATTCATCAAGCCCGCGTATGATGATGGCACATGCCTGTTTAATTTCCCTGGAAGAAATGTTCAACGGCGGAGCAATACGCATACAATGCGGTGCAAAAAGAAACCAATCTGTAAGCACTCCGTTATGAATACAGTATTCAATTATCTTTTTATTAAAATGTTCTTCAGGAAACTCAACAGCAACGAGTAATCCTGCAGTGCGCACTTCCTTTATAGCTGGATGACGGAGTAACTTCGAAAACAATTTTTGTTTTTTATCTACCTTGTCAATAATGTTTTTTTTCCGTAATACTTTAAATGCTGCCATGCCTGCCGCGCAGCAAACGGGGTGCCCGCCAAAAGTGGTGATATGCCCAAGCACAGGATCATGCGACAGATCGTCCATTATTCTTTTATCTGCAATGAAAGCTCCCAGAGGCATTCCACCACCAAGCGCTTTACCCAGCAAAAGAATATCAGGAACTATATTGAATTGTTCAAATGCCCACAACGAACCTGTTCTGCCAAATCCTGCCTGTATTTCATCTAAAATAAGCAGTGTGCCGGTTTCAGTGCATTTTCTGCGAATTTCCTGGATCCATGCAGGAGAAGGAGCATGTACTCCGCGTTCTGCCTGTACGGTTTCTACCACAACGCATGCAGTATGTTCATTGATATTATCGAACACATCATAAGTGTTGTACTCATAATGATAAACACAAGGCAACAGGGGCCTGAAAGAGTTGCGCCAATGCTCATCACCTAGTAAACTTAACGCGCCCTGAGTTGAGCCATGATAACTTTTACTGAATGCGATAATATCTGTTCGGCCGGTAACACGTTTCGCCAGCTTCATGGCTCCTTCAACTGCTTCTGCGCCAGAATTGGTAAAGTAAACAGCGTTTAATGAAGGCGGCAGGTTCTCAGCAAGCAGGTGTGCGTACTGTACCTGTGGTGATTCAATCATTTCACCATATACCAGCACATGCAGGTACTGGTCGGCCTGGTTCTTTATCGCTTTTACCACATCATTGTGCCGGTGGCCGATATTGCACACACTTACACCTGCAATAAGGTCGATATATTGTTTACCGGAATCATCCCAAAGCAGGCTTCCTGACGCTTTTTTGATATGAATGCCAACCGGAGCATCGGATGTTTGTGCAACGTGCTGAAAAAATAGTCTGCGGGTATCCATAAATTGTGTACGAATTTAACGCCAAGATAAAAAACTATTGTATGCCAGTCATTCTTCCTGTTGAGGGTGTTACCCCTGTGTTTGGTGAAAATTGTTTTATAGCACCTAATGCCACCGTAGTGGGTGATGTGGTTACCGGCAAAGATTGCAGCATATGGTTCAATGCTGTGGTACGCGGTGATGTTAACAGTATAAGGATAGGCAATAAAGTTAATGTTCAGGATGGTGCCGTTATTCATTGTACTTACCAAAGGTCTAAAACAGTAATTGGTAACAATGTTTCCATAGGCCATAATGCGATTGTTCATGGATGTACCGTTCATGATGATGTACTGATAGGAATGGGCGCTATAGTGATGGACAATGCAGAAATAGGCAGTAACTCGATCATTGCTGCAGGGGCGGTTATCCTGGAAAATACAAAAGTGGAACCGGGCAGCATCTATGCGGGTGTGCCTGCAAAAAAGGTAAAAAACATCTCACCGGAACTCATTAACGGTGAAATAAACAGGATTGCAAACAACTACATTAAATATTCAGGTTGGTTCCGCGATAAATGAGCAGATGTTGCATTTATCATAAAATATTATTAGTTTTAAATGCGTTGTTAATAAGAATCAACTCTTATGTCAGCAGCTTTTAAAATTTTGGTTGGGATTGCATGCCTGATGATAATGACCTCAGGCAGTTCATGCCGGGTTTCGAATAAAATGTTAGGACCAAAATATGGATGCCCTGCTAATGGGAGATCTTACGGTGCAGAGCGGATTTTAAGCGGTGAAAAACCACCCAAAGCAAAAAAATTCAAGGCCTGAAGCTATCATAATACTCAACATTCATAACCCTAAATCCGTAATGCATGAGCCTTACTCTACGTACCGACTTCGGTTGTACCGAAGCTATAATAGACGACGATTGCGGCCTCAAAAGATTCTACGAAGTGGCCAATATTCTGACCGACGATCTTGAGATCAGATTTACCAACAAGGAAGATGATTTTGACACGCTTACCTGGGATTTTATTTTCAAAAATCACATTTTAACCCTTCACTACAACATCTACACAGGCATTTCAATTTATCCGCGTAAGTTTCGTGAAGCACCGAGGAAAGATAATGATGCTGTTGTTGAAGTGGCAAAATTTTTAGAAAATAAGTTGTTGATACATTCAGCGAAGAAATACCTTTCTTAAGTTAAAAGTTAAAAGTTAAAAATTAAAAGTTAATAGAGGAAGTGCATTTAACTTTTCACTTTTAACTTTTTCTCCCTCCTAAACTATCAAGAATATTCCAGTAACTAATATACCTTTCAGCATGTATATGGCCGTCTTCGACGGCCTTTTTAATTGCACATCCCGGCTCATTGATGTGAAGACAGTCATTAAACTGACATTCATTCAGCAATGCACGCATCTCTGGAAAATAATGTGACAGCTCCTGCCTGCTGATGTCTACAATTCCAAATTCACGCATTCCTGGCGTATCAATAATAGCACCGCCTGCCGGAAGATCAAACATTTCGGCGAATGTTGTAGTATGCATTCCCTTTCCACTCCATTCACTTACATCATGTGTTTTTAATCTGAGCGCCGGAAATACTTTATTAATAAAAGAGGATTTGCCAACACCAGAATGGCCGCTCATAAGCGTGGTCTTATCATTAAGCTCCTCTTTCAACTGTTCAACTCCTTCACCTGCCGCCACACTCATTCCAAATACCTTATAGCCGATGTTTGTATACACGTCGTTAAGCTCATTGAATTTTTGCTCTTCCTTTTTCTTGTGCAGATCAACTTTATTAAATACTATGATGGCAGGTATATGATAAGCCTCACACGTAACCAGGAACCTGTCTATGAAGCCCTGTGATGTGCGCGGATCGCGCAGCGTTGCAAACATCAGTGACTGATCCAGGTTTGCAGCAATGATATGATGATGCATCTTGTGAGAAGGCGATTGCCTGGTAATATAATTTCTTCTTGGCAGGATCTGCGTGATCATCGCTGTCTGATCAGCATCATCTTCCTCCTCCAGTTCTACAATGTCCCCGACAGCAATAGGATTTGTAGAAGTGATGCCATCAATCTTAAAAACACCTTTTATTCTTGAATTGATCAATTTGCCATCATCAGTTTTTGTAACGTACCATGACCCGGTTGATTTGTAAACTCTTGCCTTCATCATGGATATTTTTTGAAAATCGAATAACGAAGAATTAATTCAAGCAATAAAAACATTGCCGCTGCCACAGCAAATGGCAAAAACTTTTCATTAAAACGTTTTAAAGAAGTGATGTGTATCGTAGATTTTTCAAGCTTGTCTATTTCCGAATAAATATTCTGCAGACTTGCATTGTCACGAGCCCGGAAATACAGTCCACCTGTTTCAGCTGCAATGTCACGCATTAATCCTTCGTTAAGATTTACTTTTTGCCTTCGCACGGTTACCTGTCCGTCTTCCGACTGCATTGGCGCTTCAGCAAATCCTTCCGTTGCCATGCCTATGGTGTACACCTTGATACCTACGGATTTTGCAATCTCTTTTGCAGCATTCGGATCCAGCAATCCTCCCTGGTCTTCGCCATCAGTAAGCAAAATTACTATCCTCGTTTTAGTTTTACTTTCCTTCAGCCGTTCAACGCTTGTAGCAAGGCCATCTCCAATTGCAGTACCGTCTGCAAGGTAGCCAGTCTGTGCATTTAGTATCTGCGTTTTCAATGTGGTTTTATCCATCGTAATCGGAGAAGCAGTAAAGCTTTCCCCTGCAAATATCACCAGCCCTATTCTGTCGGTTGGCCTTTTATCAACGAAGTCAGCAGCAACCTCCTTCATTGCCTCCAGCCTGTTAGGCGTAAAGTCCTGTGCGAGCATACTTCCACTCACATCCATGCAAAGCATAATGTCGATGCCTTCTCCACTTACCAATTCCTGATCATTCCGGGTTTGTGGCCTCGCGATTGCAAGGATCAGCAATACAACACTCAGCAATCTCAAAACAAACGGAACATGCCTGAGAACTGTTTTAAATGAACGGGTTTCACCAAATGATTTAACTGATGATATCAGCAGTGCGCTTGTTTGCCTGCTGCTCACCGTTATATACCACCATATCATAAATGGCACAATTGCCATCAGTGCAAACATCCATGGATGGGCAAATTCAATATTTTTCAGCCAGCTATACAGCACCGGTAATGTTTTTATCGAGAATTTCGATCGACGATGTTACAATCTTCAGGTTATTTGTGTTATCATCATCGCTTGGCCGGTATTTTGCGAATTTTACAAAGTCACTCATGCGCAGGGATTGTGCAAGACTGATAAATGCATCTTTCGGAATACTCATTACAGATAATTCCAAAATCAGTTCTTCATTGGTTCTTGCAAATGTTGAAACTGAAAATTTGCGTGAAACATACCTTCTTAATATATCATTCATTTCAGAATAATATATTTTAGCGTCCCCATTGTTTAAATTCCTTAATGCAAGCTTCTGCAGGGCTTGCATGGCCTCCTCATACGGTGTCAAAAGATGCACCTCTTCTTCTTTCAAGTTCTTAGTTGCAAACTTTCTCCTAAACCACAAATAAACTGCTAGGGCAAGACAGCTTAACGCTAATCCACCAACAAGCCATGGAATATATTTTACAGTAGGGTTCTTTACTTCTATGATGTCTTTGATGTCCTTATAATCTTCGTCAGGGTTGAAAGGTGTAAATGACACATTTATCGCTATGCTGTCAGTAAAATATGATTGCCCTTCAACAATTATCTCAAAAGGCGGTATGTACTGAACTCCTGAATCAAAGCTCGTCAGGTCAAAACTCTCAGTAATCTTTTTTGCATCAATACTCTGGGCAGTATCCGGGCGTGGCTGGTTTAAAATTTCAAAATGTGCTATTGTATCTGTATTGAACCATTTTACAGCGGCACCTGTAGGCACATATGCTTCCACAACAAGTGTGAGCCGCTCCCCTATCAATATGTTGTCGTGGTCTATATTGGATCGTACGTTTACCTGTGCCTGCGCAAAAGAAAAAAGCAAAAGGAAACAGGAAATTGGAATGATATGTTTAATGCGGGGCTTCATGAATGCTTTCATCAGTTCCTGCTGATAAAAAATTTCTGCAGCACCTTCACATAATCCTCATCTGTGCGTATATGCAATAGATCGCACCCTGCTTTAGTAAATATGTTTTTACATGCCTCCGACCAGGCGAAAAAATTATTATAATAATCCTGCCTCACCACCTCATTGCCGGTGTCGATCCATTTTTTTTCTCCCGATTCGGAGTCTTCGGTTTCTATTAGTCCTATTTCAGGCAGCACCATATCCATCTTATCATACACTTTAATACCTATTACATCATGCTTTTTCCCTGCAACCTTTAAAGCGTCTTCGAAGTTATCATTGATAAAATCGCTCAGCACAAATGCAATACAACGCTGTCTTGTGCTGTTATTGAATCTGCGGAATGCATCTGAAAGATCAGTGCCCTTTCCCTTCGGCATATAAGTAAGCAGTTCTCTTACTATATACAATACATGATCACGGCCTTTTTTCGGAGGAATAAATTTTTCAATCTTGTCAGAAAAAAGTATAATGCCCACCTTGTCGTTATTGCTGATTGCGGAAAAAGCAAGTATCGCTCCTATTTCATTCACAAGGTCTTTTTTCCTTGAATGAATTGTTCCGAACAGCGAGCTGCCACTGACGTCAATGAGGAGCATCACTGTCAGCTCTCTTTCTTCTTCAAAAACTTTACTGAATGGATGGCCAAACCGTGCTGAAACATTCCAGTCAATAAACCTGATGTCATCGCCATGCTGGTATTCCCTCACTTCCTTGAAGTGCATTCCCCTGCCCTTGAATGCGCTGTGGTATTCACCGGTGAATATATGGCGGGTAAGTTTTTTGCTTTTGATCTCAAGCTCCCGAACTTTTTTTAATATTTCTTCTGTGGTAAGCATTTATGGAACTGGTATAACCTTCATTATGTCTTCAACTACATTCTCCACTTTTACATTTTCGGCTTCAGCTTCGTAAGTAAGCCCGATACGATGCCGTAATACATCTTTGCATATACTTCTAACATCTTCCGGAATTACATATCCGCGTTTGTTTAAAAATGCATGAGCTTTCGAAGCAAGGGCGAGATTAATGCTTGCCCTTGGCGATCCACCATAGGCGATGAGCGCTTTTAATTTATCAAGTTTATATTTTTCCGGCGTGCGTGTTGCAAAAACAATATCAAGGATATAATTCTCCACCTTCTCATCCATGTAAACATCTCTTACAAGATCACGTGCCTGCAATACTTCCTGAATAGACACTACCTGTTTTATTACCGGTGGCTTTGCACCCTGCACATTTTGCCTTAAAATTTCCTGCTCTTCATTTTTGGTAGGATATCCAACAATTACTTTCATAAGAAACCTGTCTTGCTGAGCTTCCGGTAATGGATAGGTGCCTTCCTGTTCAAGCGGATTCTGTGTTGCAAGAACCAGAAATGGCTGGTCGAGGGAAAAGCTTTGCTCACCTATTGTAACCTGGCGTTCCTGCATAGCCTCCAGCAGTGCGCTCTGCACTTTTGCAGGGGCGCGGTTTATTTCATCAGCAAGAACAAAGTTTGCGAAGATGGGTCCTTTACGAACAATGAATTCATTCTTCTGCTGATGATAGATCATTGTTCCGATAACATCAGCCGGCAGCAGATCAGGCGTAAATTGTATCCTGCTGAACTTCGCATGAACAGCCTGCGCCAATGATTTGATGGTAAGTGTTTTAGCAAGGCCCGGCACGCCTTCGAGTAGAATATGACCATTTGTAAGTAAACCTATCAGTAAGCGGTCGAGCATATAATGCTGGCCAATGATTACTTTTCCAACCTCTTCACGCAGTTTGTCAATAAACATTCCCTGGTACTGTATCTTTTCATTCAACTCTTTGATGTCATTGGCAGTAAACCCCATATTATGAATTATTTGTGCAAAATACGAACAAAGCATTGCAAGTAACCGGCCAGTTTATATAACATTACTGTTATAATATTGGGCATAATAAATGCATGATATATTAAAACGAAAAACATTTATGAGAAAACCCATTATCGTCGCATTACTTTTAGCCGTCTTCGCCATCATATCGTGTAATAAAGATGGTGACAACGGCACTCCGGTTACATCAATAGATCTCATCACCAGTGGAACCTGGAATATTGATACCATCGGATTTGATTCAGATAAGAATGGAACGATAGATTCACCGGTACCAGGAGGCTTGAAGGCATGTGAACTTGATAATACGTTAACTTTTAATAAAGACAGTGCAACTGGTATTTTCGACGAAGGAGCACTTAAATGCGATCCTGCAGATCCACAGACCACAAATTTTGGATATACAGTAAAAGGTGATTCTGTAATTAATTACACAGGCGATCTACCCGGTGAACTAAAAGGAGATGTCAACATCCTTACGCTGAACAATACTCAATTCATCATGTCAAAAAGAATCGTACTGACTTTCCCAGTCCAGTTCGATCAGAACATCATCATTTCCCTGAAGAAAAATTAATAAAATTGCCGGTTATTGAGTAGTTATCTAAGAAAGATACTTACCAACAATTGGCATTCTTCTTCCTATTCCAAATGCTTTGCTGCTTACTCTGATAATCGGACAAAACTGATTTCTTTTATATTCATTTGTATTCACCAGCTTTAGCGTTTTCCTGACAACTTCTTCATCAAATCCCAATTGAATTATTTCGTTAGGTCCCTGTCTTTTTTCAATGTACTGGTACAATATCTTGTCCAGGATCGAATAATCAGGAAGACTGTCTGTATCTTTTTGTCCGGGCCTCAATTCGGCGGATGGAGGTTTAACAATTATATTTTGGGGGAGCACTTCTTTTTCGCTGTTTATAAATTTCGCAAGAGCATAAACCTGCATTTTATATAGATCGCCCAATACGCCGAGGCCGCCTGCCATGTCGCCATATAATGTTCCGTAACCTGTTGCGAGTTCACTTTTATTTGAAGTATTTAATAATATGTACCCGAATTTATTTGCTATAGACATCAGCAGGTTTCCCCTGGAACGGCTTTGAATATTCTCTTCAGCTATTCCGAAAGAGGTGCCTTTGAATACAGGCTCAAGTGTTTTGAGGAATGAATCGTAAACATCTTTTATCGCGATGATATCATATGGATTACCAAGATTTTTACTCAGCTGTTCAGCATCGCTTACAGAATGATCTGTTGAATATTGTGATGGCATCAGGATAGCCCGAACATTTTCTCTTCCCAGTGCTTTACATGCTAACACAATGGTCACAGCACTGTCTATGCCGCCTGACGAACCAATGATAGCTTTCGTGAAACCCATCTTTCCAAAATAATCTTTAATGCCCAGTATCAATGCTTTTGAAATCTGGCTGATGTTATTTTCATTTGTCAGGTAACTGATAATTTTGTCCGGATCTTTCACTTTTGCAACACGCATTTCTTTATCGAGATCGTGCAACTGATCGATGGTTACACCAGAAGCTGCACGCGCCTGCTTCATGGAATTGATTGTATCTACTAATGCAAAATCTTCGGCAAAGTATTCCATCTCTTTAATTATTGTGCCGGCGCTATCGAACACCAGGCTGCCGCCATCGAATACAACTTCCGTTTGCGATCCAACTGTGTTGCAGTATACGAGAGGAATTTTATACCGGTTAACATTTGCACGCAACACTTCCTTTCTGTCGTCATCATGGTCATAATCAAACGGAGACGCTGAAATGTTGATCATAATGTCGGGCTTCTGCTTAATAAGCTGCTCCATCGGCGCGGAACGGTATAGTGGGTTGTCGCTCAAATTCCATAGATCCTCACAAATTGTAAGCGCTATCTTTTTACCACCAAAGTGAATGACATTCCACGACCATGCCGGCTCAAAATACCGGTATTCATCAAACACATCATAAGTTGGAAGCAGCGTTTTCTGTGCAATTCCCTGTATTTCCTTTTTATGTAACAGGATGCCAGCGTTGAAAAGATCTTTCCCTTCCTTTCTTGGATTACGAACAGGCGCACCTATTATCACACCGATTTTTTCAGTTTTCCCTTTTATCTTTTCAATCGCTTCATCACATTTATTGATAAAATCGTTGAACTCAAGAAAATCACGCGGAGGATACCCGCATATGCACAATTCAGAGAATACAACAAGCTCTGCACCTGCTGCCAGTGCTCTGTCAATTCCTTCTATTATCTTTTGCGTGTTCTCTTCGAAATTGCCAATGTGATAATTCTGCTGTGCCAGTGCTATTTTCATTTTATAAATTTACGAAAGAATAGTTGCACCTTTTTCAGTGACGCTTTGCTGCTTTCCGGACAAACGATGATTCATTATCTTTCCGTTATGAAAAACTTCTTTCTATTCTTTGTTATTGCTTTTATCCTTTACTCCTGCAAAAACAAAACCGGACCCGACGTTTCAAAAATTTCAGTATCTCTTCAGACAGTCAGGTTTGAAAAAGAATTCTTTAAGATCGATACTAATAATATTGAACGTTCACTTCAAAATATTT
>DATLDR010000280.1:0-3156 GCA_035525775.1 Flavitalea sp. | reverse complement strand
AAATCAAAGGAAAAATAAGTGCGGCAAGCAAAAAGTATTTGGAATTCATATGCAGTAATTTAATCTGTTCAATTGAACCATATTCAATCTGCGGTTTATTTTTTCCTGTTTTCCGAAGGCACAGGCAAAGGCACGCCGGTTTTTACAGGCTGGCCAAAGTTTGGTGTTCCGTCATCATTCCATGTAAACTTCTGCGCCCTCGGCGAACGGTATCGTCCGCAACCCTGTCCGGGTGCTGCATTCGCATGGTATAAAATCCAGTCTTCGGTTCCATCAGGAGATTTGAAAAAAGAATTATGACCAGGTGCATATACACCATTTTCAACCGATCGTGTAAATACTGGTTGCGGGCTTTTTTTCCAAGAAGCGGAATCAAGCAGGTTTCCATCGGCATTAATTGATAACATGCCCAGTGAATAGTATTCAGTCCAGCAGCCGCTTGCAGAATAGATAAGAAACAACCGGTCCCCATGTGAAAGCGCCTGTGGTCCTTCATTTACTGAAACATGCGGCGGATTGTAAGGATCATGCAGGTCACCATGCAGCTCCCAGTCAAATACAGGACTGGATATACGAACCCTGGCTCCTTCCAGTGTTTTTGCATCTTTCATCCGGCTGATGTAAATATCCTGTTTACCATTGCTGTCACCTTCCCATCCCGACCAAACCATGTACAACTGTTTTCCATGTTCAAATACAGAACCGTCGATAGACCATTTATTTGATGAATCACCAACAGGGCCCCTGAATTTCCATTTTCCTTTCATCGGGTTGCGCGAACGGTTTTCGAGTACGTATAACCGGTGGGTTTCATTTTTACCATTGTCAGCTGCGAAATAGAGATACCATTTTTTCTTTATGAAATGGATCTCCGGAGCCCACAGGCTTTTGGACCAGGCAGTTCCCGGAGGTGGCACAAATACTGTTTTTTTTCTTGCCTTGTTCAAATCCGCAATTGATTTTGTTTTCCAGATCACAAGACGGTTGCTTAACGTATGCGTATAATAATAATAGCCGTTTTTATAAATGCTCCAGGGGTCGGCGCCGGAAGGCAGCAAGGGATTTGTAAAGCTCTTTTCCTTTTGAGCTGAGCAATAATTTTGAGCGAACAAAAAACTTACGAAGATCAAAAAGGACCGTAGCCACTTCATATAAAATAAAAACAATTATTCTCCTGAAGGTTTCTGAATATTCGCGGTCGTGCTCACAGGCTCACCGAAGTTGGGTGTTCCATCAGCATTCCATGTAAACTTTTGTATGCGCGGACTGCGTGCATCTCCACATCCCTGGCCTGACGCCGGATTCGCATGGTATAAAATCCAGTCTTCCGTACCATCAGGTGATTTAAAGAAGCTGTTGTGACCGGGGCCATAAACTGAATTTGCAGTCTTCTTAGAAAATACTGGTGCTGGTGCTTTTGTCCAGTCACCCGGAGTTAAAGGATTGCCTCCTGTATTTAATGCAAGCATACCCAAAGCATAATCATCGGTCCAGCATCCACTCGCAGAGAATACAAGGAAGATTTTTCCCGAAGGATTGACAAGGATCTCAGGGCCTTCATTTACAGCAGGTGGCGATCCCACCTTTTCCCATGAATAGTCCGGTGAAGATATCAATGCCCTTGGCGTTTCAAGTGTCCAGGGGTTCAGCATTTTTGCAATGTAAATGCGTTGTGTATTATCAGTAAGGGAAGCATGCCCGCTCCAGAGAAAATAATTACTTCCATTATAAGTAAGTACTGTGCCGTCAATTGCAAAAAAATCAGCTGCCGGATCAACGAGCTGTCCTTTTTCAACCCATGGTCCCGACAAAGGATCTGCATTGGCATTTTCAAGAACAAAAGTCCTTTGTGTAGCCAGGTCAGAAGAACTTCCGGCCGTGTAATATATATACCATTTCCCCCCAAGGAAGTGTAATTCAGGTGCCCATATATTTCTTGAGTTCGGACCTGTTGCAGGTGGTGTCCAGATGGTTAATACCTGCGCATTTTTTAAATCAGAAACCTTGGCTGTCTTCCACAATGATATCCTGTTGCCAAGCGTGTGGGTATAATAATAAAATCCGTCCCTTCTTATGATCCATGGATCAGGGCCTGAAGTCAGCAGGGGATTTTTAAAAGTATTTGATGGCGGGGGTGGTGGAGGTGGCGGAACAGGATCCGGATCGGAGCCTCCTTTGCCACAGGAAAGCGTAGTGGATAAAACGAGCAGCAGCAGCCAGACCTTCATTCCTCGGTACATACGTTTTATTTAAATGGACTACAATATAAAATCATACTCAAAAATAAAAGGGTGCTGCGTAACACAGCACCCTTTCAATATTAATATCCTTTGTTCTGTTTCAGATTAGGATTGATATCCAGTTCAAATTGCGGAATCGGCAAAAATTCGTGTTTGTTTGGTACGAAAGCCAGGAAAGCTTTATCCCTTGAAGCCAGTGCGGTGGAAAGATCACCCCAGCGTACCAGGTCTTCCCAACGGTGACCCTCACCCGCAAGTTCGGTGATGCGTTCGTGCTTCAGCTGCGTTAAAAATGCTGACTGGCTCAGGCCTGGCATAGCAACTGATAATGTTGCCAGCCCTGCTCTTTGTCTTACCCTGTCTACAAATGGATATGCCTGCGTTGTTTGTCCCAAAGCATTCAGTGCCTCAGCATAAAGCAATAACACATCAGCATACCTGAAATAGCGGTAATTATTTCCGGAATGAAATACCTCACCGTTCATGATCGCATCATCCAGGAACTTTCTCCAGTACACTGTACTGTTAGTAGCAAGATTAATGGGATCACCAGTTGCATTTGAATAGTTACGGGAGGTCCATGTCTGTCCGTATACCATGGTAAAGTTCGGACCACGTACATCTGTTGAATCATACAGGAAAGTTGCTGCCACCCTTGGGTCGCGCTGACCATTGGTCTGGTTTTCTTTTGTCAATTCCCTTACTACCCAACGGAAAGCCTGTCCATCGGTAAATCCTATAGGACGAGGTGCAAAGAAGGGAGGAATGGAAGTTCCATAATTTAATTTGTCAGGTGTGTGGTTTGGATCTCCGTCACCTGCATCATTATCGAATGCGTCAATAGGATTCGCTGCATTCTGAAATTCAAATACGGATTCGGAATTGTTTTCAGTTGCTTCCAGGAAATTATCCCTGT
>DATLDR010000279.1:0-10990 GCA_035525775.1 Flavitalea sp. | reverse complement strand
TGAATGCATAAATAGCATAAAAACTTTATAAATCAATGTTTAGCGTGAGGGGTATCTATACTATGCTTCCCGAAGGCTTCTAGTATATTTCTGGTGTGCTTTATGACCCTACAACAAGCTAACGAGAAGCATGCGGAGGCTTACAGCAATATCTGCGCAGCTTATAACAATTTAAAGCAATGGGATAAAGCAATTGAGGCTTGCAATAAATCAATTAAGATTAATTCCAATAATATTCTTGCAAAGAATAATTTACAATGGGCAATCAGTCAGAAAAAATAGTTTGTCATAATGATTGTCAGATCCTGCCTTCGGCAGGATGACAGAAAAAAAAACATTGTCATCCCGCCGCAGGCGGGAACGGCGGAGCATGATTCATTGCAGAACCTGCCTTCGGCAGGATGACAGCAAAATGATGCAGATCCTGACATCGGCTGACACACTCCTCACTTCACACTCTAGGCCAGTCTTCAAATAACACTTCATTTAAAAAAATCTAACTTGGATTTTCTGTTGCAATTAATTCTTCCTTCCATTTTCTTGGCCTGTTCTTGATTTCTTTTTCACGATAAATAGCATTCGATATATTTTTAAATTCCTCGTAATAAATTAGATTATAACTCGAGTATCTTCCTGCGGATGTTTTAGAATCTCCGCGATTATTAAAATGTTCAAGTAGTCGATGAAACAGGTTTTTAGTTACTCCTGTATACAGTACCTTTTTACTTGGATTTGTAGTGATATAGACAAAGTACATTGTTATTTTTAGCGAGTAAGTTCAATTGAAGTTTACTTTTATTATAAGAGGGAATGACTGTGTTTGTATAGTTTTTTTCTTATTAAAATTGTTCATCCCCCGAAGGCGGTGATTCTAATGCAGACCCTGCCTTCGCAGGATGACAAAAAACCATAAATTTGCACCTACAAAAACCGGTTGTATGAAAATCATCTCATGGATATCTTTAGTACTTGTAGTGGCGGCAGGCATCTTTTCCGCATGCAACAAAGACGAGAATTCCGACAACGTATACAATGTCAGCGACTCCATATTCGTGCTGAAAGCTTCCATGAGCAACTTCACTGAAATAACACTGGGTCAGATCGCTTCAGACTCTTCTACAGATCCCGCCGTGGCTCAATACGGCGCCCGGATGGTACTAGATCATACAAACGCCCAGCAACAACTTCAATCAGTAGCTGGCAAACTGGGCATGACCATCAGCAATTCCCTTGATCAGCAACACCAGCTTCTCCGCGATTCACTCCTTACCTACAAAGGTTTTGCGTTCGACTCCATTTATATTCACAGCCAGGTACGCGATCACCAGGAAACCATACACTTTTTCAAAAACGAATCAGCCCATGGTATGCAAAAAGAAGTAAGGGCTTACATGTACCAGGTGCTTCCAGCTCTCAACATGCATCTCCAATCCGCCATCGGACTATCGTATCAATACTAGGCTCCGAGTAGTAAATAGGTAGTTGACCGCCACGCAACCTGATATTTATTTTTACCGTAATAATATTGTTTACCAGTCCTTTTGTTGGCTGCAGGCGACCTTTGCAATTCATTTATTTTTTACGCCATACGGGAAAATATTTCAAATACGGTAACCTACCCGAACCATCTAATCAATTGAAAACCACCATGTTCCGGTACTGTGAAAAATATTTGTTTTGCGTATCAGAGAGATGTGCTAAATTCCTGCTACCAAAACGAACGAAATATGATTAAACTACAGCATCTACTCTGTATTCCGTTACTATTTTTTGTAACCCTCCTTTCGGCTCAGACAAGGGTCCTTAAAGGAAGAGTTTTATCCGCACAGGATCAAACTGCAATCCCAGGCGTAACAGTCTCTGTAAAAGGCTCAAATCAGGCAACCACCACTGGCTCAGACGGGGCATTTTCGCTCTCAGCACCAGCAGGTCGGCTGACACTTGTGCTTTCTTCAGTTTCTTTCGCAACAAGAGAAGTAGCCGTGGCAGAGGATGACACAGAGCTTTCCTTTGACCTTACACCCACAACACAACAATTGAATGAAGTGGTGGTAACGGCACTTGGAATCACAAAAAATAAAAAGAACCTCAATTATTCTACGCAGACAGTAGAAACAAAGGACCTCACAAAGGCTCGCGAAACCAACATCGGTAACTCCCTCTCAGGAAAAGTTGCCGGTCTTGATGTGGTAAGATCTTCCCAGGGGGTAGGATCAAATGTTCGCGTGGTACTCCGTGGTGACAGATCTTTCACCGGTGGTAGTGAAGCATTCGTGGTAATTGATGGTATTCCCGGTGACCTGGGAAGCCTTAACCCCGACGACATCGCTTCCATCAACGTATTGAAAGGTTCATCAGCGGCGGCCCTTTATGGTAACGAAGCAGCTAACGGTGCGATAATGGTAACCACTAAAAAAGGTGTGGCTGGCAGAACTGCTATAGGCGTTAACACAAGTCTTCAGTTAGATAATCCGGTTAACCTGCACGATTTCCAGAATGTGTATGCACAGGGATCTAATGGTAATTACTTAAAAGACGCGGAAGCTACATGGGGACCTAAAATGGAAGGCCAGATCGTGAAGACCTGGAGCGTTGACCCTGCTGACTCTTCAACTACTTATGCGCTTACACCACATCCTGATAATTACAAAAAATACTTTAATACCGGAAAAACTTTCACCAATGGTGTTTCCATGAGTGGAGGAAGTGATAAGATACAGGCGTATTTTTCTTATACGAATATCTATGGTAACGGTATAGTAGATAATAATAAATTCAACCGCCACAACTTTAACTTCAGGGTAGGCGGAAATCTTACAGATAAATTATCGTTCGATGCCAAGATCACTTATCTATGGCAGAAGGCGAAAAATTATGTAAGGTCTGATGAAGATTTTTCAAATGTTAACAGGCAGATCGTTCGTCTCCCTTCTAACATTGATATTGATTATGCAAGGAGCCACGTATCATATATAAATGATAATGGTGAATTAAAACAGAATTACTGGCACGTAGGATCAAACGGGGGTGAAAATCCTTTCTGGGTAAAGTATAATGTTACCAACTACTTCGAAGCTAACCAGGTGAAAGGACTCGCTTCATTAACCTACAAGTTCACACCGGCATTAAGCCTGATGCTTCGCCAGGGTTTGAACAGAACCCAGAACAACAGCGATGAAAAAAGGTATTTCGATACTTATGTAATCGCTAACAGCGGATATTATAGTATTAACTATAACCAGTCTACCCAGAGCAACTCCGACCTCCTTTTAATGTATAACAACGGATTCGGTGATTTCAATTTAAGCGCAACATTCGGTGGTAACATCAGGCAGGAAAGGTATGCTTCCCTGAACTCTGTTGCCAGTGAAATGGTAAATGAAAATGTGTTCACACTGAACAATGCCGCTCAGGGTAAATTATCTTCTAATGAAAATATTTCAGGAAGAGATAAGCAATCATTGTATGCTGGTGCTGACGTGACATTCAAAAATTTCCTCACATTGTCAGTAGCAGGCAGAAATGACTGGTCTTCAACTTTACCTCCTGATAACTGGTCATATCCTTTCGGATCTGTAGGTGTAACAGCCATCGTATCTGATATGATGACTATGCCATCTTTCATCAGCTTCCTTAAATTAAGGGCTTCTGTAGCACGTACCGGTATCGATCCTGATCCATTCATCACCAAAGAATATTTCAGCATCAACCCGGGTGGAAGTATCGCGAAGAGTAATGTGAAACCGGTTGATACTTTGAAACCTGAGATCACCACTTCAAGGGAAGCTGGCTTCGACCTTAATTTACTCAACAACAGAATTGGTCTTGAATTCACATATTATAAAACAAATTCAAAAAACCAGCTTGTTAGCGTAGCAACGCCTCCTGCCTCTGGTTACTCCAGCAAATTCATCAACGCTGGTAATATCCAGAACCAGGGTATTGAAGTAACACTGAATTTCACACCGGTGAAATCAACCGACTTCACCTGGACTTCCTACGTGAACTATGCCAAGAATGATAACAAGGTTATTTCCATTATCGAAGGTTCACCTGAACTGATCCTGAGAAATGACTTCATCAACATTACCAAGATTGTTGAAGGCAAACCTTACGGTGAAATGTACAGCCGCGGTCTCTTAAGAGATTCTGCAACAGGAACACCGATCATCCAGGACGATGGAAGACCTGCTGTAACAGCTGCTAAAAATGTTTACCTCGGTAACAGCCGTCCGAAATGGAACGGGGGTTGGGGAAACAGATTCATCTACAAGAACTTTTCTCTGAGTTTTCTCGTAACTGCACGTATGGGTGGCAGGATCACTTCATTCACAGATGCTAACCTTGATGGGGACGGACTTTCTGAAAGAACACTTTTCGGAAGAGACGGAATGGTTTTGCCAGGTATCAAAGCTGATAAAACCCCTAACACAACCAGCGTAACTGCTGAGCAGTACTGGAACATCCTTGGTGGTAGAAATACACCCGTTGGTGAAATGTTCACCTACGGCGCATCTAATATCCGCTTAAGGGAAATGGTGCTTTCTTACACCATTCCACAGTCAACTCTGGACCGAACACCGATCAAGGGTGCCAGTGTATCGCTTACCGGACGTAACCTGTTCTTCTTCAGAAATGATGCGAAAGGTTTCGACCCTGAACTGGTAGTATCAACAGATAAAGGTTCAATAGGAACAGAATCTTTCTGCTTGCCGTACTCTCGTTCAATCGGTATTAATCTAAACCTGAACTTCTAATTTGAAATAATGTTGATTATGAAAAAAAATAAAACAGGTTTTACTCTTCTGATGGGTTTGTGCCTTGCGATGGCCTTGTCATCCTGCACAAAGAACTTCGAAGAATTAAACAATGACAAAACCCGAATCGAAGTACTGAGGGGAAAGCAGTTGGATAAATTGTTTACTACAGCAGAGTATGCCGGTATCTTCAATACAGACCAGTGGGCTGGTGGCTATCAGCTTCTTCAATCACTCTATACGGACGAGCAGGCACAGTTCTTTGCCTGTACACAACCACGTTTTCCAAGTGACCGTAACCAGATGGTGGGTAACTGGATCAATGGTGGCTGGGGTGCGTTTCTGCAGGGTGCCAACACACTTGCAGCAATTCTTAAAAATACAGGACCGGAGTCTGAAGCTCCTGATCCAGTGAGAGAGGCAGTTGCGAAAATCTGGAAGGTTTATATCTATATGCCGATTACTGATATGTTCGGACCTATTCCTTACTCACAGGTAGGTAATGGTGAAGACGAGGTTCTTTACGACAGCCAGCAATCTATTTATGCTGATTTTATGACTTCTCTTGCAGATGCTACCACAATTCTGAACTCCAACCTTGCGCAGGGAAAAACTTTTGCCGACGGAGACGTGATCTTTGATGGCGACCTTGCAAGATGGCTGAAGTTCGGTAACAGCCTTCGTTTGAGAGTGGCCATGCGTATTTCAAAAGTAGATCCTTCAAAGGCACAGTCTGAAGCTGAAGCTGCAGCTGCTGCTCCGGGCGGATTGATGATTGACAATGCAGATAATGCTTTCATGAAACCCTCTCCTCCAAACTATCTTAACCCTCTTGGAGTGATCTCTGAGTGGGGTGAGTTCAGAATGAGTGCTTCTATGGAAAGCATCATGAAGGGATATTCTGATCCAAGAATTCCAAAATACTGGGAACCTGCAAAGAATACCGGTTTGTATGATGGTATCCGAAATGGTCTTACCATTGAACAGATGTCAGACCCTTCAAACAGCAATGAGAACAATAGTAATGTTCCTTCAAGGTTCCAGAACGTAGCTAATACTACAGAGCCTCATGGTTTGATGGTAGCTGCTGAAACATGGTTCAACCTTGCTGAAGCTAAAGTGAACGGATGGAACGTGAGCAGCATGAGTGCGAAAGAATTATATGAAGGCGGTATTGCCGCATCAATGGCCCAATGGGGTGTTGCAGGTACAGATGTAACCGCATATCTTGCCAGTTCAGCAATACCCATCCCAACAGGGGATGTTTACTCCACTCCGGCGGTATCAGATATTCCTGTTGCTTTCGGCTCTGCTGAAGCAGTGCAGAGAGAACAGATCGGTACGCAGAAGTGGTTGTCACTTTATCCTTCTATGAGCCCTGAAGCATGGTCAGAGTTCAGGCGCACAGGCTATCCTAAACTGTTGCCAAGACTTAACAGCGACAACGGCGGTAAAGAAGCAGACAGGATCAAAAGGCTGATCTTCCCTCCTGATGAATCTATTATTAATCCAAAAGGATACCAGTCAGGTGTTGATCTGCTTGGCGGAGACAACAACGACATCAGAATGTGGTGGGATGTTGATTAATTAATTAGAGTTATAAAATTTTTAAAGGGTCACTTCTGTAATGGAAGTGACCTTTTTACTATTTTCAATCGTGAAACGATTTACATATTTTCTCGTACTGCTGATTTGTGCCTGTGGTGAACCTTCTTCAGACAAACTTTTTTCTAAAGTATCATCTTCCTCTTCAGGCGTCAATTTTAAAAACTTACTTGTAGAAGATGACCAGTTCAACGTACTCACATATCCGTATTTCTACAACGGTGGTGGTGTAGCAACAGGCGACATTAACAATGATGGACTGACGGATATATTCTTTACGGGCAATATGGTGAAGAACCGCCTGTACCTGAATAAAGGGGACATGGAATTTGAAGATATTACCATTAACAGCACCGTGTCTGACAAGCAGGGATGGTGCACCGGCGCAACGATGGCTGATGTTAATGCAGACGGCTGGCTGGACATCTATGTGTGCCGCAGTGCCGACGCTGATCCGCTGAGAAGAAAAAACCTGCTCTTCATCAACAACCACGATAACACATTTAGCGAAGAAGCAGATAAATACGGCATTGCTGATATGGGATACAGCACGCATGCTGTATTCTTTGATTATGATAAAGACAATGACCTTGACCTGGTAGTGATCAACCACAGCCAGAAGGAATACATGCAGGGGCAGCAGGAAAAACCAGGCATCCGTATGCAAAAGAATCCTGATTTCAGCACCCATCTTTACCGCAACGATAATGCGCATTACACAAATGTTACCGATTCAGCCGGCATCACCTCCAATGTGCTCACTTTTGGATTAGGTATAGCGGTAAGCGACCTAAACAACGACAACTGGCCGGATATATACATCAGTAACGATTTTAATGAAGCGGATTATTGTTTCATCAACCAGCAGAATGGCACGTTCAAAGAAATGAGCCGCGAAATGTTTCCGTATACGAGTCTGTTCAGCATGGGTAATAATGCGGCAGACATAAATAATGACGGGATGCAAGATCTGATAACTCTC
This sequence comes from Flavitalea sp., assembly GCA_035525775.1. Taxonomy (GTDB): domain Bacteria; phylum Bacteroidota; class Bacteroidia; order Chitinophagales; family Chitinophagaceae; genus Flavitalea. The sequence continues at coordinate 3,646 of DATLDR010000279.1, read as the reverse complement.
GATATGCTGCCCGAAGGAAATTATTTACAGAAGATGCATAACGGTGCAGAGAACTTTGACAAGTTTCAGTTTCTGTTCAGTAAAGGATTTTTTGAACAGTACAGCAGGAACATGCTGCAGGTGAACCGTGGCGATGGTACATTTGATGAAACAGGTCAGTTTTCCGGTATCAGCAACACCGACTGGAGTTGGGCGCCTCTGGTAGCGGATTTTGATAACGATGGCAACAAAGATGTTTTTATCAGCAATGGCTATGTGAAGGATTATACGGATATGGATTACATTAAGTACAATGTAGACATCATCATGGAAAGAGATCCGGGGAAACAACAGGAGATGATGAGAAACCGAATGAATAAGCTGCCTGAAATAAAAATTCAAAATTATATATTCAGGAACGAGGGAAGCCTTAAATTTTTAAATAAATCGAAAGAGTGGGGACTTGATGATGCGGTAATATCTTCGGGTGCTGCTTATGCGGATCTCGATAACGATGGCGACCTGGATATTATCACTAATAACTGTAATGACATTGCAGGCATCTATAAAAATAATCTTAAAAAAGATTCTTCACATTTTTTAGACGTTGTATTGAAAGGTGAAGCGCCGAATACATTTGGTGTAGGAGCAAGGGTTACAGTAAAAACATCATCCGGCGAACAGGTGCAGGAGATGATTCCATCGCGCGGCTTTCAGTCGAGCGTGGATTATAAACTTCATTTCGGCATCAATAAAAAAGATTCTGTTGACAGTGTGATCGTAAACTGGCCGGATAATAAGAATTCACAGGTAGTAAATCCAGGAAAAAATAAAATAATTACAGTCGACATCAAACAGGGTGCTGCAAAATCAGCAGCAATTGGTGCTCAGAATATCGCCAGATTTATCTTAACCGATTCACTTCCTTTCAAACATACTGAAAACTTCTACAACGATTTTACCCAGCAGGTGCTTTTGCCTCAATGGTTCAGCAGGCAAGGTCCGGCAATGGCCAAAGGCGATCTGAATGGAGACAAGCTTGAAGATATTTTTATTGGTGGCGCAAAAGGACAGGCAGGAACCATTTTCATTCAGAATAAGAACGGAAGCTTTTCCAGAAGGGATGATGCAGCATTAAATGCCGATGCCGCTTACGAAGATATTACTGCTGCGATATTCGATGCGGATGGCGATGGTGACAATGATCTTTTTGTAGGCAGCGGAGGATATGAATTGCAGGCGAATGATCCGTTGCTGCAAAACAGGTTATATACAAATGCTGGTAATGGAAAATTCGTGAAAGCAACTGTATTTCCTGCAGACATGATCAATGATAATGCAGTAGCCGTTGCCGACTTTAACGGAGATGGAGCGATAGATATTTTCAATGGCGGATTCTGCGTGCCCGGAAAATATCCGGAAGCAAGCGGATCGCAATTACTGATCAATGATGGGAAGGGGAAATTCAGTAAGCCTGCAAATGGCTTGTTTAAAAATTTTGAAACCGACCACCTGGTAACTGGTGCAACTGCAGCTGATATTAATAAAGACGGATTACCCGACCTGGTGATTGCCGGACATTGGATGGGTGTTGAGATCTGGATGAATAAAAAAGATCATTTTGAAAAAGACACTGCCGTTTATTCGTCTGAACCGGGATTATTTAATACTGTGGCTGCCGCAGACATTGACGACGATGGCGACATAGACATCATTGCTGGCAACCAGGGATTGAATACACAATTTGTGACTACTGCTAAGGAACCAATGGAAATGTTTTATGGTGACTTTGATGGTAACGGCACAACAGAACCTGTTATTTCATATTACATCGATCATCAGTCGTGGCCTATATATAGCCGCGACGATCTTGTACAGCAAATCCCTTCATACAACAAAAGGTTTTTGTATTACAGTGATTATGCAAAATCGGATATGAATGCGGTGCTCGGCGACAAAATGCAAACCGCAAGGCATTATACGGCTTCACAAATGTCGACCGTGCTGCTCGAAAACAACAACAATAAATTTATTGCACATCAATTGCCTGAGCAGGCCCAATGGTACCCGGTATACAGTATTGTTGTTACGGATGTGGATGGTGATGGCAAGAAAGATATTATCACCGGCGGTAATCAGTCGTATTCAAGAATAAAGTTTGGCGCATATGGAAGCGGCAGGGGTGATGTGTTCATCAACAAAGGGCAATGTAAATTTGAAAGACTTTCGCCTGTAGCATCAGGGATCAACATCAGGGGCGATGTAAGAAATGCAGTTGCTACAGGAAATAAAATTGTATTCGGCATTAACAACCAGCGGCCACTGTTATATAGTTTTCAACAATAACAATTGAAGCAGTTCATCTATACAACTATTCTTGCTGCATTATTAATTGCAGGCTGTGGCGAAGATCACGATAAGCTGTTTACTGATCTTAATCATAGTACCACTGGGATTGATTTCAGGAATCTGCTGGTAGAAGATGAGGTGCTGAACGTTGCCCACTACATTTATTTTTATAACGGAGCAGGAGTAGCAATTGGCGACATCAACAATGATGGCCTTCAGGATGTTTTCTTTACCGGCAACATGGTAAAGAACAGATTGTACCTGAACAAGGGCGGAATGAAATTCGACAACATCACCACTGAAAGTCATGTTGCCGACATGCAGGGATGGTGCACCGGTGCAAGCATGGTAGACATAAACCAGGATGGTTATCTCGATATATACGTATGCCGCAGTGCTGATGATGATGCAGACAGAAGAAAGAACCTGTTATTTATCAACAACAAGGATCTTACGTTTACTGAAGAAGCAGAAAAGTATGGATTGGCGGATAACGGATATTCAACGCAGGCTACATTTTTTGATTATGATAAGGATGGTGATCTTGATTGTTTTGTGCTGAATCATTCGGTGTCAAAATATTCAACAGGTGTTACAGAAAATCCGGAGATCAGGAGTAAAAAACTTCCTGAATATGCAAGCAGGCTATACCGCAATGATGGCGGACATTATAAAGATGTGAGTGATGAAGCGGGCATTATTTCAAATGTTCTCAGCTTTGGTTTGGGCGTTGCTACTTCAGACTTCAACAACGATGGATGGACAGACATCTATGTCTCGAATGATTTCAAAGAATCTGATTACCTGTTCATCAACAATAAGAACGGAACCTTCACCGAAAGTTTTTCCAGGTGCATGGATGTTGCTTCGCTTAATTCAATGGGCAGCGACGCCGCAGATTACAATAACGACGGTTACACTGACCTCGTTACACTCGACATGTTATCGGAAGACAACTACCTGCAGAAAACACATGCCGGTCCAAATAATTTTGACAAAACAAATTTCCTGATCAATAAAGGATTTCAGCCGCAGTACATGCGCAACATGCTGCAAAAGAATAATGGCGATGGAACTTTCTCTGAAGTTGGCCAGCTTGCCGGCGTATCCAATACCGACTGGAGCTGGTCTGCACTATTTTGTGACTTTGATGGCGATGCAAATAAAGACCTGTTCATCAGTAACGGGTTTGTTAAAGATTTTTCTGATCTTGACTTTATCAACTTCTCTACCGACAAATTGCTAAAGAAGCAGCGGGGAGAAGAAGTAGGATCTTTTGAAGAAACGATCGCAAAGATGCCGAGTGTAAAACTGCCCA
>DATLDR010000273.1:0-16994 GCA_035525775.1 Flavitalea sp. | reverse complement strand
CTGAATCTGTGGCCCTGCTCAATTCTTTCCAATTAAAATCGCTAAGAGATTTCATATCCGTTCCGGGATAACCAGACAAAGCGCATTCAGGAAAATGAATAATTGTTGCTTTTTTGATTTTTGCCTCAATCATTTGTTCTGAAATCCAATGAAGATTTGCCTGTATATCCGAGGTGACAGGGAATTGACAAGATGCAACTGTTATTTTACCATTCCCTGTATTATTTACAGGCTGCTGAGCATTAATTTCAAATTGAAACAAAAATAATACTCCGATAACGTGCAGTGAAATACAAAAACTTTTAATTTCCATTTTTTCTAAGGCTGTATATTCAATACGATTTTATATTCCGGACCTGTAACGTTTGCTGCATTGACTGAATGGAAAGCAAGTTCAACCCTGTCTTTATCTAATGGCAGGGTGACAACAGAATCGCATTTCGCCCAGGTTCCTTCAGAAATATTTTTCATTTGGTATTCCCGGAAATTAGGAGTGTTAGACTTAAGTGAAATGGTTGCACTTTGCCCATCAATCACCACACTGCCAAGTATGGTATTAGGCGTCCACTCGATGGCGTGCCGTGAGTCTACAAAATTAATAACATCGGTGTTGTATGCCCAATGAGGTTTACCGTCCCAAATCCATATATGATTCTTGAAATAATCATCACGGTACATATTAATCCTGGAAGTGAAATGCGGCCACGCTGAATATCTGTTATTGGTATGATCCCATTCTAACCAGGTGTACCATTGTAAAAATTCTTCTTTTGTTCTTTTGATGTATATGCCGTTTTTATTTGCTATCAGGTCGGCGGCTAGTGGAATACGGTCTGTTCCTTTTACTAATTGTACATCTGCACCTTTATTTTTTAAATGTTCATCACGAACTTCCAATGCTGATAACGGGATCCCATTTTTTTCAAAATGATGATTATACTGCGCATCTGATAAAAACCATTTGTGATATTTATTAAGCCATATCTCATTCATGCCATGATGTCCGTCAGGTCCACCTTTAATTCCAGGACCTGAACCAACACATCTTGTTACATAGCCATATGCGTTCATAATGGCATTCTGTACAACCATGTAATGCCCGCAGTGAAAACCTTGTCCCCTTAAGCCTGCATCCAGTATAGCCTCAGCATAACCATCACCTGGATATGAGTCAAGATAATCATTATTCGGAATGACTTTCCTGATCCAGTTTCTTAATAATAAAATGCGTTTGAATTCATCTGGTTCGCCCTTAAAAATTGTATCGGTCTTATACTTCTCCTTCAAAGAAACAAACTTTGTAAGGGAAATATTTTCCGAGGAATCAAAAGAACTATTATTATGGAAAATAGGGTTATCAACTTTTTCCTGAATGAATACCTTGTGACTACATCCAGTTAATACTACCAGTAAATAAACAATAGCAACATTCTTAATTGTACAAGGAGTCATTGGTATTTTAATAATTTATTAAATTGTTGGTTCCCAACCCGGGTGATAGGTTCTATGCCAGAATTTTTCAGCTTCCGGATCATTTTTTATTCTTCCATTAACAGGATCTATTTGTAATGCATGCCCGGATCTTAAAGAGATGTTTCCCAACTGGCACAGTAATGTGCTTTGATGACCACCATGAATATCGGCATTCAACTTTGTCCCTTTTTTAATCGCTTCAAAAAAGTTTTGAATATGCAATGCATCCAGCGCAGTTGAAGGATTTACTTTATTTCGTGCATCGATTGAAATTTTACTATTCACCTCTTTTAAAAGCTTATTATCAAGATCATAAACCTTGTATTCATTTCCATCCACTAACATTGATCCTGTTTCCCCGTAAAACATAACACCTACATTCACGCCTTCAATTGTTCGTCCGTTACAACTACGCCCTTCCCAAACCATGGAACTGTTATTTTGAAATTCCATGGTAATTACTTGCGTATCTGGTGTCTCCCAATCGTCTTTATAACGGTAACGACCACCTGAAGAAGAAACACGCACCGGAAAATCAGTTTTAAGACCCCATCGCATAAGGTCAATCATGTGTGTGCCATTATTTAAAGCTTCTCCTGTTCCCCAGTTCCAATGCCAGTGCCAGTTATAGTGAATCAGATTATCCTTAAATGGTTGACGGGGAGCCGGACCTTGCCAAAGTTCATAATTCAACCATTCAGGCACCTTTGCTTCCTTACCAATACCAATGGAAGGCCGGTTGTTGGTATACCATCCTTTTGCAAAATATGGTCTGCCAATTATTCCATCGTGCAATTCACCGATCGCCGCAATTACATTTGGCCATGAACGACGCTGGTTCCCCATTTGTATCACGTTTTTGTACTTCTCCATTGCTTTTACAACCAGTTCACCTTCGTTTGGATTATGACTGCATGGTTTTTCTAAATAAACATGTTTACCTGCCTTGGAAGCGAGGATTGCTGCAGGGGCATGCCAATGATCAGGTGCTGCAATCACCAATGCATCCAGATGTTTTTGTTCAAGCGCTTTTCTGAAATCAGGAATAGCTAAGGGACGATTTTCCTGAAGCTTTATTACTTCAGAAATGCATTTATCGGCTGCACGTGTATCGACATCTGAAACGGAGATTATTTGCCCATTAGCTTGCCGGGCATATATTCCGGCAAGTTCCAGACCACGACTATTCACTCCCATCATGCCTACGTTAATTCTTTCATTAGAGCCAATAATTCGCCCGTAACTTTTCGCCGTGAACGAAGGCAATGCAGCACCCACCGAGAGTGTACCAACGCCAGTAACAGCCGTCCTGATAAACTTTCTACGACTTTCATTCATATGACTTCCGGTTTGAATGTTAATACCTGAGAAAATACCATTTTAGAAGAATAATACTATTCATCCATTTTAACTCGCGATTAATGTATAATTCAATGTGTATTTATGGTAAAGATTTTGTATTAACGGCTCGTGGATGTTTAGATGGCTTTCCATTGTGGTACACTTCGTCAGCAGGCAAAGTCATTGTTTTATTGTTGTGTGTCCAACTGGGAAATTCATTGGTAAGTTTATCATCGGGAAATTCTCGATAAAGTATTCCAGGCACACCGCGTTCCAGGGATTCCATCGAACCATCCGGCTTTGCAATACAGGTAGGCCAGGATGAATACTCGCCTGAAGAATTAGTAGCAACAACCCACATTAAGTTATCTGACGCCCTTACTCTTATTTCTGCAGGGATTATTTGATCAAGAATACTTTTCGATTTGTGATGCGCATTGTAAAAGGAATGAAACATTATTTTGACATCTTTATGCCTGTATATATTATACATTTCAGGAAAGCAAGAATCATAACAAATTAAAAAACCCATCTTGAACCCTTTGATTTCCCTGATTACTATATGATTGCCAGGGGTAAAGTATTTGAGGTCGCCATCTGTTAACATGGACTTGTCATATCTGTCTACGATTTTCCCTTCATTCGAAATAATGTATAAACAATTCAGTGGCTTTTCTTTTTCACTTATAAAATGAGCAGAACCTAAAAATACCCAGATATGCAGCTCTTTTGCTAAACTCATCACTTCATTTGTTTCTGCTCTTAACAATTCCCAATTATAATTTTCAAAAGAAGGCACATCCACAGGTGGATATCCACTTAGTGACGCTTCAGGGAATTGAATGATATCAGCTCCGTTCATGGCCGCTTCTCTGATAAACTTCTTTATATATCTTGCATTTTCTTTTATATCTCCTGTAACGGGAAATTGACATGCAGCCACCTTCAATTTCGGATCAGAGGGCGGTTTCCCCGCGAAAAACAGGGCAAGCAGAATCAAAAAGAAAAGGCATTGCTTCGTGAATATCAAGCATGCATGAAACCTTCTATTAAGATATTTGTATTGTACAGATAACTTTACCATGTTACTTATCGGGTTGATAGTACTATTTGAATTTATTTATCTGGTCATTTATTTCGGCTATGTACACCTATTGTTCTCTCTTAAGAAACCTGTCATGATAATACTTTTTATAATCTTTCAGTCTTATCAAATAAGTTTCAAGATCAAGTTTCTGTTCATCCAGCACTAAAAAACTCATATCAGCTGTACGATTCGCAAAATGAATCGTACGATCCTGTTCAAATAGGAATTTCTTATTGTTAGTTGACATTCCTTTCGGTAACCTCGTTTTTTCCCAAGTGGATACAAGTTTATGAACAACACTATCCCTTTCTGCCAAATGCCGTTCAATAATTTTTTCTGCTTTTTCTAAATTGCGGTAAGCTTCCTCATAACTTAAGTTTCTTTGTTCATGCGCAGCTGCTATAGCGTTTTCCAGTTCTGATAAATCAACATAAGTCTGCGCCGTATGTTTTACCATGTCGGCAATCGTTTCAAAGATTTCAAAGTCGTACGCATTCTTAACTTTTCCTTCCAGGTTTACTTTGCAAATAGACTTCACACTGTCCATTTTCAAAAGCATTTCATTTGCTTTTTTAACTTCACCGGCATATTCTTTATTCCAGTAAGGATTATATTCAATTCCGTCTCCTCTAGGTAAATCAGGAATTGTTGTTCTTCCAATACTTTTATGATGCCACAATTGTCTTTCCATAGACTGCAGATAAAAATAACTTCCTTCATTTAACTGAAAATAAACCTTGTGCATATCCTTTGCATCCCTGCCATAATAATCATTGAAGAATGAGGAAGTGAACTCTGAAAGAGAAGGGGCAGCTGCGTTCCATGAAAAGGCGGCTGATGCTGCGAATCGCATCATCCATGCCTGGTTATGCAAACCAGCATCATCCCATGAAGTACAAATAACACCATCGTATACATTCTTGCCTAAATGAGAGGTAAGATACTCATATGAATTTTCAAGACTTCCACTGATTCTTTCAGGACCAAAATCATTTGGATAACGAAAAAAATAAGGAAGGAATAATGGTTCGACGCCTGGGTTAGGATCATATGCAAAGACAGGGTATCCTTTAGCTTTCGCTTCTTTTGCATATTTCAAATCAGGCGTCTCGTAATCATAGGATTCCGTTAATACCATTCCTTTAACAGGAGCGATATTATTCTTAGCTATTCCTTCACCTTTTGTCCATCCCATAGGCCGCTCCCAGACCATAATCTTCCGGTTCTTTGCGCTCAGATGATTTACCGCGTTCGTCGTGAATAAATGATATAAACCACCTTTTCCAATTTCTTCAACCTTCTTTTGACAATCAGCGCATTTGCCGAGCTCGTATGTTTCATCTGATCCAATATGAATGTATTCAGAACCGGGTGTAGCTTTAATAGCGTCTTCCCATAGGTCATAAAGAAGTTTATATGACCCTTCCTTCAATGGACAGAATTCAAAATTCGATGCAGCGATCTCACGCAAGTGTGCATGCTGAGGCCATTTTAAAATAAAACTTACATGTCCCAATCCCTGCACCAGTGGTGTTATCTGGATGTGAAACTTTTTTGCATACCTGGTTAACTCCTGCATTTCCTGCATGGAAAAAGCACCTGGCGCGCCGATTTCGGGATGCGAGGGATAAGCGAATTTATCTTCCCATTCCCAAACCATCATATTCGTTTTATACCTGGCAAGATCTTTTATAAATTTTTCAACGTATTCCTTTTTATCCTGGTGATGCTTCGTATCATAATGTGCTGCCCTGACTTTAGTATCAGGCCAGTCCAGTATTTCCATTCCTTTTATATACGGTTCGCGGCCATTCGTTTGAATAAGTTGATAAATTGTTTGCACCCCATAAAAAAGTCCTGCCTCGCCATTAGCGCGAACTACCAGTTTATTGCCATCGGCTGTTAATGAATAACCCTCTTCCGTCACTTTTCCAATATTTCCCTTACGAGTTAAAATGATAGATTTAGACTGCGATGGTTTCTGTTGAATACTGGTCTTTATAGCATATTCTTCCAGCAAATATTTTGATAATTGATCAGCTGCAAACTTGTCGTTTTCTGAAGCATTTTCGTCAAGTGTAATAGTTGTTGCATTACTGAATACATAATCGGATCCCTTAATTTTTACTTCTTTGGGATATGGGATAATGCTAATTCCTGCTTTTGATAACGCAGTTTCCTGAGCAGAAGCTACATATCCGGAAAGTAAAATAATAAGAAGTGTAACGAGGAGTGTGTGAACATATGAAAAGTGAATCTTCATTCGATCAATCATTTGAAGTTAATAGAACTTTATAATCAGTACCTGCCACGTTTGCCGCATTAACTGCATGGAATGCCACTTCTACCCTGTCTTTTTCTAAAGGCAGTGTAACAACAGAATCACACTTCACCCATGTTCCTTCAGAAAGATCCTTCATCTGGTATTCTTTGAAATTAGGGGTAACAGACTTAAGTGAAATAGTTGCACTTTGATCTTTAACAGCTACAGTGCCCGATATTGTGTTAGGCGTCCATTCTATTGCCTCTCTTGAATCCACCAGATTCATAACATCCGTATTGTATGCCCAATGAGGCTTGCCGTCCCATATCCATACATGATTCTTGAAATAATCATCACGGTACATATTGAGCTTGTTCGTGAAATTTGGCCAGGATGAATATCTGTTATTTATTTTGTCCCATTCTATCCATGTATACCACCGTGCGAAATCTGCTCTGGTATTTTTCACATAAATACCGAGGCTATCTGCAATGCCATCGGATTCTATAGGTGTGCGTTTCGCGCCCTTCACCAATACAACATCTGCAGCTTTATTTTTTAAATATTCATCACGAACTTCTAATGCTGATAATGGAATGCCATTCTTTTCAAAATGATGATTATACTTTGCATCCGATAAAAACCATTTGTGATACTTATTAAGCCATATCTCATTTATTCCATGGTGTCCGTCAGGTCCCCCTTTAATACCAGGGCCTGATCCTATGCACCGTGTTACATAACCGTATGCGTTCATGATAGCATTCTGTACAACCATGTAATGACCGCAATGAAATCCCTGTCCTTTAATAGCAGCATCGAGGATTCTTTCAGCGTAACCATCACCTGGATAAGGATCTCCATAATCTTGTATATGAATAACTTTTCTGATCCAATCTCTTAATAATAATACACGTTTAAACTCATCCTGCTCACCATGAAAAATAGTATCCGTCTGGTACTTTTGCCTGAGTGAATCAAACTTCTGTAATGAAAGATCTTCATAGGATTCAAAAGCAGTATTGTTCCGGAACATCGGATTAGAGGTATCTTCCATGTGATATGTTTTCCTCCCGCAGCTGATGAAAACAAAAATTAAGGCTACAATACCGGAATATTTCATTTAACTGTATTTTATAATTTTAAAAGGCTACCCTATTTTTTTATCGGGCCAATATATTTTCTTGCTACTACCAGGTTATCGAATTTTATGTAGTGTGAAACATCTACAGGACTTTTATCGTCGTAAAATTCAATCCAGATATAATTTATTCCGAGATTTTCATCGGTTCTCCAGCGAAAACCTTTAAAAGGTTCCGCGTTTGCGTGCGCAGTAAACTTTCCATGTTCCATATTTCCGGTAGGGAATCCGGGGCCCCAATGGCCTACTTCTAAACCATCCTGCCAGATCCTTAGTTCACCATTAGAAGATGAAACAGGATTATTGAGCTTAATCATAATCTCAACGCATGTCCATTTATCCCAGTTTATATTTTGAAAATACAAACCACCATTTACCATATCATTACCCCAACAGTTTCCATCTGGAGCACTTTGCATATCCCCCCAATACACATAGCTTCCCATACGATCATTTACTGGTTCGTATGCAATGGATATTCTGCTGTTTCCCAAACCACAAATTCCTGCTCGCGGATTTGGAAAATCTGAAACAGGATTATAACCTCCGAACCATATGCCCTGGTGATGTATAAAACCTTTTGAAATTGAAGGGTACTTAATATAGTATCTGAAATATATTACGCTGTCCAGACCTGAATGAAAACTTTTGAATAAATGCCCTCCGGTATTTTGGCCCCCTTTATTAGTCATTCTAAGCGACTTGCTCTCCGGTAAATCAACAACATCATCTGAATCCAACGACATACCGGCTGCATTGTATACATCGCTATAACGACTTACAATGTTCGAAATTTCATCATCGAATTTCTCGACATACAACACATCAGGATCATTCTCTATACTGATATCCTTTGGATAGTTGTTTGCAAGACCCTTCGATTTTTTAACGGTGTCTGTATTTAAAACACTTTCAGTATTTGCAGCAATGTGCTGATTACAATTAGTAAAAATAGTGGCGGTAAGAAACAATGCTGCACCACGCAATAAAATGCCTAAAGAAATAGTATGCACGAATTAATTTACTTAAGCTTAGAAATACTCAGGGACTGTTCTGTAACCTTAGAAATCGCTGTTTCCAGAGGCTCCCGAGTGAAAACCAGAACTCCTTTGATTGTTTTTGATTCACCCTTGTCAAGGTCGCCGATGCATGGATCTGCATGAATGCATGGGATCACGACATTTGATAATATACTTTTACCCGGGCTCCATGAAAGAATAACTTTTCTGTCATCGCTTGAAGAAGTTAGTGCGGTTAAGGCCAGATCAATCGGTTGTTCAATCATACCACCCATCTTTTCAGCCCACCAGTTTGCCTGATAATTGCAATCTTTAGCTTGCGCCATCCTTGCAATCGCTTCCGGTGATTTTACATCTATATCTTTTAAGGCTACCGGCTTACCATCAATAACTATATAAGTATGTGCGAAATTATCTGACCTTGCTGAAGGAAACCCTTTCAAATGATGATACTGAAAACAAAACAAGGGGCCAATCTCTTTCAGAAATTTGTCGGTTTTATTTGTAATCGTCATTTCAAAATTAACCCGATCCTCATTGGAAACAGCCTTTACATTTAGAAATACTCCAGGTATCGTCAGGCTTTCAACACTGTAACCTGCTTCTTTGCCGTCAGCTGAAACCTTCCAAACATTGTTTCTCTTATCATGATGGCGTGCAATGCCTTTTGTTTCGGGCATATACCAAAGATGTTCCGGCAAATTAATGAAGACCGAACCTCCGTTGTTCCAGGGAGGAGTTACAGAAAGACCATAAGCCTTTCGCTTCTCGGGATCATCTGAATTTGTTTTAGGATCAACAAAAAAAGAAATCTGATGCGTTTTTGACGCGTGTTTTTTTTGTTGCGCCATCACTTGTGTTGTGCATAGTAAAACAAAAAAAATGATACTAATTTTCATCCCTGGAATTTTATGAAGCTAATTTTTTTAAAATACCGATCCGCCAACGTTGTTAATTATATCCCGGATTATTCCCATCAGCCATTAGTAAAGGATTGCTATTCATTTCTGAAGTAGGGATCGGGAATAATAAATCTCTATTTACATCGAAAGTGAATAAACTGGGATCAAATGGATATCCAAAATCAGCTGCAGTCCAATTCGCAAGATTGATATCTCCCGCTGCATGCCATCTTCTTAAATCACTCCATCTTATGTTTTCTTCTCCTGCTAATTCAAAATATCTTTCATCCATTATTTTTTGCATATCTACAGTACCATAATCAGCAGGCACAGGAGATTCAACTCCATTAGGGGTCGACATTCTGCTACGTTTACGGACATCGTTTACCTGTTTAGTTGCATTTGCAATATCACCTGTCTTAAGATAAGCTTCTGCAACAGCCAATTTAACATCGGCTAATCTGATAATCCGTGGATTATTTGAAGACATTATCTGAAAATCAACATCGTATTTGTCGCCTCTTGGTCCGTTAATATATTTTACAAACTGGTTACCTCCGAAAAAGTCCCATGCAGATCCAAGCCACCAAAGTTTTCCACCTACATTATCTACATCCTGCGCCAATTTAAATGTTTCATTAATTCGTGGATCCTGAGGGTCGAATGATGCAATCAACTTTGGCGAAGGACCTATCGCTCCACCACCACTGCCATAATTTCCCCAATGACTATCAAAGTAATGATACATTGCGCCAAAAGAACCAACCGGCCCACCCATGTCATTATCCAGCCATGGATTGTCTGACACCTGGTTGTGACTTGCCTGGTATTCAAATAATGATTCAGTATTATTTTCTGTTTTATAATCGAAATTGTCGCCGAACGGAACTCCAACAATTGAACTTTGATTGTCTATTTTATTAAAGGCCTCAATAGCATTTGCGTAATCGGTTGTCTGATTACCCCCCTCGTACTGAAGTGCATAGTTTGCCCTGAGCATATAAGATTTAACTAATAATCCATAAGCACTATTTTTAAATACGCGCCCTTTATTTTGTTCGTTCCATGAATCAGGCAAAAGAGTTGCAGCTTCCTTTAAATCGTTGATAGCCGCATCAAGCATTTCAAACCCTTTACTAGGAGGAAGTGTTGATTCGTTAATAGAAGGTATGCGGGATAATTGAAGTGGAGCCTTCCTAAACATATCCCACAGCTTATAATTAGCATAAGCACGAAGAAATAATGCTTCCCCTCTATTGTAATCTTTTAGATTAGGAGTTTTAATTACTGCACTAATTTCGGGTATTTCAAGTTTTTCAAGCATGAAGTTAGCCCTGGCAATAAGGAAATAATATTTTTGCCATAGCTGTGCTACCCTGCCATCCGAAGGGGAAAAACCTGAAAATGCTTCGTATGCAGCATTATTTGTACCACTGGTAGTCAGATCATCTCCTTGTAATAACCATAATGGATATAAAGTTTGCCCATTTTGACTTACCTGGCTTCCAAGATTCGCTCCATAAATGTTTGAAAGTGAAGCATATATTGCACCGATGCCTCTTTGAACTCGATTTTCGTTTTCAAAGTAATTTGATTCCAATTCACTTGTTGGAGGAACATCTAAAAACTTTTTACAGGAACTGCATAATAGCGTACCAACAAATAATAATGGTAGAAATTTTTTTATCAACAAGCTGTTCATGGTTATAAATTTGAAGGTTTATTTCAATTAAAATCTTGCTGTTAGTCCAGCGTATAAAATAAATGGAGCTGGATTATTCTCGTCTTCAGGATCGAATCCCTTAAACTTCGTAATGGTAAATACATTCGAACAACCGATATATATTCTTGCAGAACGCATGATATTTTTTATCCCTATATCTGGTAAGGTGTATCCAACCTGCGTATTAGACAATCTCAAATAACTCGCATTTTCAATCCAGTAATTTGAAAAACGTCCATTTGATGCGGGATCTTGCCAGATGAGCCGGGGCAGTGATGTGTTTGTATTGGTAGGAGTCCAATAGTTTAAGGCATCTCTAGTATGTGTGGCTCCTTCTGCATAAATATTAAGTAAACTGGTTTTGACAGTGTTTACTTTTTGTATATCACCTACACCAGTGAAAGATGCATTGAAATCGAAATTCTTATAATTTAAATTCAAATTAAATCCATAAAAATAACCTGGAATAGTCTTACCTGAATAAACCTGATCATAGTCGTCAATCACCCCATCTGGTTTTGTGGAATAAAATTTATCTCCTGAACCAGGTGCGCCACGAAGGTCTTTGAAATAAAAATCTCCGGGTCTTACGTTTGCGCTTTGATATCTGAGGTCATTATGTGCAGCCAACCACGATGCCACTTCTGCATCCGATTGAAATTTGCCGTCAATCTGAAAACCTTTTATGTAAAATAAGGGATACCCTTCTTCAATATTTCCCATAGGAATACCACCATATAACTTAAGAACCTTATTTTTTACGGTAGTGAAATTCGCTCCTGCAGAAAAATACAAATCACCAACATTGTTATTATAATTCAGATTTATTTCTATGCCCTTGTTTTGAACTTTCGCAACATTTCCTACTGGCTGTTCTATTAAACCTACAGAAGGAGGTAAAGTAATTTTCTGTAAAATACCATCAGTTTTTTTGTCGTAGTACTCTGCAGAAAGAGTTATTCCTTTTAATATTACGGCATCAAAACCAATATTAACTGTAGTTGTTGTCTCCCACGTAAGATCCCTGTTAGGCATTCCAAAAACGGTAGCTCCTGAGTTTGTATATCCTCTTCCTATATTACTTGGATTGTTCCCCCATGCATATGACGGTCTGGTATCAATTCCCGATAAGAACGCCATTTCTTTTACTTCCTGATTTCCAAGCTTACCCCAACCTGCACGAAATTTAAGATCGTTTAACCATGTCGCGTTGTTAAGAAATTCTTCTTTTGTCATTCTCCAGGCCACTGAGGCTGCGGGAAAGGTACCCCAACGTTTTTCAGGAGCAAATCGGCTACTGCCATCACGCCGTACGGTCAAATCAATGTAGTATTTGTTTGCAAAATTATATCCGGCTCTTAATAAAGTACCCTCTAAAGCGCCTTTCTTCATAAAGCTACCTACGGTTGTATATTGATTATCGCCTCCCAATCCAATTAAATTAGGATCATTAGTAGTAACATAAACTGTATAGGCATTTAAATTATCAACAGAATAAGTCTGTTGCATCGTATTGAATAGAAGGTCGATGTTGTGGTTCCCAAATGATTTGGAATAATTTGCTGTGAACTCCTTAATAATATTCAGGTTATCAATACTACGTCTTTCATAATCACCTACAGAGCTTTCACCACCTCTTGCTGTAGGATTTCCTCCATCAGTTTGAAAATAAGATGCAACGTACGGAGTGCCACCTCTTCCGCTATTATCAAATTTGTCTATACTTACTGTTCCGCGCAATTTTAGTCCTTTCAACGGTTCTAATTCAACAAACGCGTTACCCATATTACGGAGCGATGAAATTGGATGATTCATCAGGGATAAATAGCCAAGATCATTACGTGATGTATTATTCCCGTATAATTTATTTCCGGTCCATACTCCATTCGCATCATAACCATTGATAGCAGCTGCAAAACCATTAATTCCATTAGGATCATAAATTGGTTGCCATGGCGGCATTTGGGCAGCATCAATAGGTGATTTTGAAAAGTTTTCTCCTTTTTGAGTACTTAAACGGTAATTGATTCCTACTCTCAGGAAATCAGTAACATTTACATTTAATTTCATGGAACCGCTGTAGCGTTTCATGCGGTTATGAATATATACTCCCTGCTGGTCTGCATAACCAAATGAAACAAAATAATCTGCCTTTTCAGTGCCTCCTGATACATTTACAGAATAATCCTGAATAAGAGCATTTTTATTTCTTACTGCCGTTTGCCAGTCATAAGTTGGAGAGTTTCCCAGATAAGACGGATCATTCGGGTCAAAAACATAATTCAACTGATCTCTCGATCCGCTGGAATTTGAATCTGTGGCATAAAGCGCATTTGTAAAGTCCGCATATTCTTTTGTATTGAGTACGTCGAGCTTTTTAGTAACATTTTGAATCGCCGTGCGTTCAGAAAATGTAACAACAGGAGTTCCTTTTTTACCTTTTTTAGTGGTGATCAACACAACTCCGTTTGCTGCACGAACCCCGTAAATTGCTCCGGCTGTCGCGTCCTTTAAAACTGAAATAGATTCAATGTCATTTGGGTCAATCATTGACATGATGTTCATGTACCCTCGTACGTACTGATCAGCGGCACCCTCGATTCCTGCGCCATATTCTTTAACCGGTATACCGTCAATTACGTACAGGGGATCTGCAATACCCCATGTATTTGTTCCGCGGATTCTTACTGTTGGCCTGGCATTGGGATTGCCCTGATTGCCGATAACCTGTACACCGGACATTTGACCCTGCATCAGTAATTCCGGAGATGAAGGAACTATCTTTTCTATTTTATCTGCTCCTATCGTTGAAATTGACGTTGTGATATCTCGTTTTTGACGGGTACCATACCCTACAACTACAACTTCTGATAAACCCTGATTAGTAGGATGAAGCGTAATGTTGATTGCGGAGCCTAAATTGTTCACATTCACTTCCTGGGAAATATATCCGGTAGAAGAAAATATAAGTACCGTGTTTGTTTTACTGACATCTATAGTGAATTCGCCATTATTGTTAGATACAGTTCCTTTCTTCGTGCCACGAATCATAATGGAAACATTACTTAAAGGCTCACCCTTTTCATCTACTATCTTTCCTGTAATAGGAACCAGTAAATGGCGTTCATTTTTAATTCTGCGGGTATCTTCATTTTTATGGTCTGCTGCACTTGCTGATACAATTGTGACCATTGTACTCGTCATTAAAATAAATAACGTTTTGGTTAAAAGTCTTGGCCCTGAAAGGCCTTTACAAAGCATAAGCATATCTTTGTTTAATTTTAAAAATTAATAAAATGTAAGTGTATAGTTAAAATTTAAGGACTTTTTAAAGATAAAAGAAAGTTTTTGAAATAAAACAATATATTTTTTCTTTCAAAATAAAAATGATCCCGCTGAGATAAGATCATTAAGGCTATTAATAATATTGCGGCTCGACGAAAGAGAAGTTCCACGAGCCCTTAGAAAGTCAAGATGATGATAGAAGACTATTGAAGTATGTAAAAATGAAAGAAATTAATTAATTGGCTATAATTACCTTGATCCCTAAATTTTCAAGCCTTGCCTTATTTTCTGGTGAAATGCCGCTATCTGTAACAACGGTATTAATTTTATTTACCGGGGCAATAAAAGCAAAGCCCCGTTTTTGAAATTTACTTGAGTCGGCTACTACAATTACTTCTTTGGATATACCAATCATTACCTGGTTTAAATGGGCTTCTTCCGGATTGGGCGTAGAAACACCAAAATCAAGGTCAAAACCATCAACTCCGAGGAAGAATTTATCGCAAAAATAATCTTTGAACCCTTTTTCTGCTAAAATGCCAACGAGCGATAATGAGTTTTTTTTCAACATTCCCCCGGGCACGATTACATTGATATTATTACATTCTGCCAGTAATACTGCTATATTAAGTGCATTAGTGATAACAGTCAGGTTATTAAAACTTTTAAGATTCTTGGCGAGTTCATAAGTGGTAGAACCAGAATCTATAATAATAGTATTATGTTCCTGAACCAGCTCAGAAGCCTTTCTTCCAATTTCAATTTTCTCTGAATAATGTTTCTTTTGTTTATCTGAAAATGGGTAGTCTTCATGAACAACATGGTGATAGATCGGTATTGCTCCGCCTCTCGCTCTCATCAAAAACTTCTGTTTTTCTAATTCAGCCAGATCGTTTCGAATAGTTACACCTGTTACACCCAACCCTTCAATCAAATCCTTTATATTGACCTGACCATGTAATTTGAGAGCTTCCAAAATTTTTATTCTTCGGCTTACCGTTGATGCGCCTTCACCTTTTACCATAAACTCTTAATTCGTGAAAACATTTTAATGTGTAAATCCCCCTTAAGAATTTACAAAATTAACAATTATGAAAAATTTTATTCATTTTAATTAAAAAAGTAAACGAATTATAAATATATTTACTTTCATTACCTTTAATTGTTAGGTACAACCCACACATTCTGTTAATATGAAATCTTCAAGAAGGGATTTTATAATAAACTCACTCTTCTCCTCTGTAGTATGGCGACCTATTCATTCAATCGTTGATACAAATCAAACTCCAGCCTTCAAACCGCTTATATCCAATACTATGGATGAAATTAATACAATTTCTATTTTCTCCAAAGATTTTAGCGGTGTCGGTTATAAAGAAATGTCTTCAATAGTTTCTCAGATCGGTTTAAATGGAATCGATCTGACCGTAAGGCCCAAAGGTCACGTTTTACCGGAAAACGTAGAAAGGGACTTGCCTCTTGCTTATGAAATTGCTAAAAAAGCAGGGCTGAATATCTACATGATAACTACTGAAATTCTGCATGCGGCAGACAAATTCACGGAGCCTATTTTAAAAACTGCGTCTTCATTAGGTATCAAATATTATCGGCTCGGGAGAATGTTTTACAATAAACAAAAAAATATCCCGGATAATTTAAAAGATCTGAGAGAAGAGTTCAAAAAAATTTCAGATGTTAATCAGAAGTATAATTTACGCGGTGACTATCAAAATCATGAAGGCTTAGGCTTCGGTGCCACACTTTGGGATTTGTGGGAAGTACTGAAAGGGACCGACCCACGATGGTTAGGTGTCCAGTATGATTTATTTCATGCTACCGTAGAAGGCGCCGATTCATGGCCAGTTACATTTGACCTCCTCAAACCGTATATCGGAACCATCGACATAAAGGACTTTTTATGGAAGCAAATTAATGGCAGATGGGACCAGGAGGTTGTTCCTTTAGGGGAGGGTATGGTCGATTATAAAAAGTTTTTTCAGCTTCTGAAAAAAAATAATATGCATGGTCCGTTTTCCCTGCATTGTGAATACTTATCGAATAATGACAATCTCGATATAAAAGCCAAAGCCATCAGTAAAGATCTCCAGACTTTAAGAAAATGGATAAATGAGGCTGGATTATAAATATTTTATGGTCTTTAACTGATAATGATGACAATAACTCATGTAGACATCTGGCAATACAGTATTCCTATGCATCCTTTCGAAATTGCTACAGGAACGATGCATTTTGCTCAAAATATCTTTATTCGTATACACGTATCAGATGGGATCTATGGCGTTGGTGAATGCTCGGCATTCCGAATGATTACAGGTGAAACACAAAACACATGCTTCTCAATGGCTAGTGATTTCGCAGCAATTTGGAAAAATAAAGACGCATCGGCTATTGATGAAAGACTTGATGAACTGAATGCATTTGTAGCATTTAACTACACTATAAAAAGTGCTTTTGACATGGCATTATATGATTTGGCAGCAAAAGCATCAAATCAACCATTATATAATTATTTAGGAGGTTTTCAAAAAACAATTGAAACTGATATTACAATCGGCATTGATAGTCCTGAAAATATGTCGAAAAAAGCGGCTTATTTCTTAACAAAGGGAGCACGTATCATTAAGATAAAATTAGGTAAAAGTGTGAATGATGACATTGAAAGGGTGAAAGGTATAAGAAAAGCTGTCGGCGAAAATATGGTATTACGTGTCGATGCGAATCAGGGATGGTCTTATGACG
>DATLDR010000271.1:0-4952 GCA_035525775.1 Flavitalea sp. | reverse complement strand
ACATTTACATGGAAAGTAGCATCTTTATTCTTTGATGCCCTATGGTACAATAGCCGTGGATTATGAGAAAGGCTGGGTGAAAATGGTAGATTTAAATAAGAAAATTTTAGAAACGGCCCTGTTAGCCGGGCAAATAATGACAGAGAGTAATGCAGAGTCATACCGTGTTGAAGATACGATGAACCGTATTTTAACAACATCAAATGCAGCATATGCAGTGGCAATCTCTCTTTCAACAGGTCTTTATATGACCCTTGATGACCCATCTTTTGAAGGTTCTGGGTTTACTGGTATTAAGAGAATTACGCGCCGTTCTAACAATTTAAATAAAATTACCCAAGTGAATCATATTTCACGTGAATTGACTTCAGGTAATATTTCAATTGACGAAGCTCATGAGCGGTTACAGGTTATTCGGTTCCAGAAGCCCCAATATTCAAAATTACAAGTATCAATCGGTGTAGTGGGTTTAGCTGCAGCTTTCTCTTTCCTTTTTGGGGGAGGTATTAACGAGTTGATCTTGTCTTCAATTAATGGTTTAATTTTGGCCTTATTATACCGTCTAGTGGATAAATACTATATTAGTGAAGGTTTTTCAAATATTATTCAAGCGCTTGTTGTAACAGTGGCTGCTTATTTAATGCAAGCCTATATATTATCGAATACAGATATCAATATTGTCATTATCTCTACATTGATGCCAATGGTTCCAGGAACGGCCATAACGAACTCCTTACGTGATATTTTTCATGAAGACTACATTGCAGGCGTTTCTAGAGCAACAGAAGCCTTCTTGAACGCCTTAATGATTGCCTTAGGCGCAGCACTGGGCCTTGCCTTGATTGGAGGTTTATATTAATGACGATAATGGATATTATTTTACAATTAATAGGTGCTTATGGGGTAGGTTTGTTTGCAATTTTAACGATTGAAGGGCCACGAAAAGTGCTATTTTGGACACCACTCATTAATATTGCTGGTTGGGGTAGTTACCTGATAAGTTTACACTTTGGTGGTTTTTCAGAAATAATGGCTACTTATTTTGGTTCCTTGGTTATTGCGTTAATTTCCCAGATGTATGCGCGTATTTTTCGAGAACCGGTAACAGTTTTCTTTATTCCAGCCTTTTTCCTCTTTGTACCAGGAGGTGGCATGTACCGGACGGCATTAGCCTTTATTCAAGGGAATATGGCCCAAGGCTATACTGAACTAGGAAGTACACTGTTTACTGCCTTGGCTATTGCGCTTGCAGTTTATACATCTGATACGTTTGTGCAAATTATTAATAAACAAAAATTCCCAAAATTTATCCGAAAAAACTACCGTGTGATACCTAAAGTAGCGAAGAAAACTGAAAAGAAAATTGAGAAAAATCTTAAGTAGATTAGCCTGACTGCTAATAATAACTAAAAAAACTGATAATTGATTACCATTTCATTTTAAGGGCGTATGTGATTTGTCACTGCGTCTTTTTCTATATAATGATAGAAAAGAGGGGGAGATTGTATGAAAAATTGGCTTGTGTTGTTGGTAACCAGTGTTGTACTTACTGGTTGTGGGTTAAATTACCAGGATGAAGGTACAGATTTGGATGCGCTGAATATGGATGAGGAAGTTGTTAGCTTGGATGAAGAGCCCTCCCTTTTCGCGGAAGATGTTGAGGCCAATGGAGAAGAGGCATTGAGTCAATTTAATGCAAAAATGGCTGATTTGCCTGCAGTTGAGCTAAGAGATTCTGGCATTCAAGAGAGTCATTTTCTGCGTTTGAATGGCCTAGACCAGTATGTGTATGAGGTAGGTCAGGGTGAAGGCTTACCGGTGGCGATTTTCCTCCATGGGGGACCTGGCTTTTCTTATACGGACCAAGCAGACACTTTGGTTGGTTTATCTGATCAGGTGAATGTACTTTTTTGGGATCAGATTGGTGCGGGTAAAACTTATGAAGCGAATTCAAATGCAGAACCCAATATGGACGATTTACAGGCTTCTTTAACAGATTTAGTTGCATATACCAAGGTACGTTATGGGGTTGATCAAGTGGGCATTATTGGTCATTCATGGGGGGCGGCATTAGGGGCCTCTTATGTGCTTGACCATCCGGATGATGTGGCTTTTTATGTGGGTATTGGGCAAGTGGTCACACCAGTTGAGGATGAGGCAGTGGCTCTAAGTCAGACGCGAGAATTGGCGAAAAGTTTAGGGCGTCAAGATTTACTTGATCAATTAAGTGAGATTTCAACTGATTATCCTAACACGGAAAATTTTTTGACTTTAGCTTATGAGGCGGCGATTATACGGTCAGTTCAGCGTGAATTAGGGTTTGGAACAGCTGATTTTGTCCAATATTTACCTTTATTGTTAACCAATCAGGTGGATAAATTATCGGCAGGTGACCGGGAAATGCTTGACCGTATGTTACTCAACCAGCGCTTGTATCGAGAGTTATTAGCGACAGACATATATGCAAGGGACCTCGAATTCAGTATGCCTTTTTACCTGATTTCTGGGGAAAATGATATCCAAGTACCAAGAAGTCAGTCAGAAAAAATGATTGAAAGGGTTCAAGCACCGACAAAAGAAATGATCATTATACCGGATGCTGGGCATACCCCAATGATTGATCAGGAAACTGATTTTATACAAACGCTAACAACCATTATAAACCGTACATTTTCGGCAAATGGATGATTATTTTTTGCCAATTTTTATGCTAAAATGGATACAGACAAATCTATTCAACAACAACATTTGATCTACAACAATATGCGGAGGATAAATATGACCAAGCAATTGATTCCAAACGGCGGTAATTGTTTAGCTTCGGTAGCACTACTTGAAGGTAAGCAACCATTATTATGGGCCTTCCGTGAAAAGAGCTTGATGCCAAGTGATAGTGGTTGGCGTTTTTTTGCTGCGACGGATACGCAAACTGAAATTATGGACGGAAAGAGCGTACTTCTTGTCGATATTAATAAAATTGCAGAATTGGAACCAACTGTAGCGGGTATTTATTGGTATCCAGAAGGAGCTGATTTTCAGCTAGCCAGTAAAGATGGCAGCAAGTATTTCGTGTACAACGATACTTTCGAAAGAGTAGTACCGGCAACCAACTATAAAGACTTACCACTTTCGTCAAAAGCCTTCGTACAACATTTTAATGAGGCCACGGCAACATTAACCCATACTGCCATGGCTGAAAGCTTACAATTATCTGCTGAAAAAGTGGATATGCTAAAACTATTAGATTTAATGCATACAAGCGATGCAGATAATCTATCGGATGTAGAAATCTTTCTTAATACAGGTTTATTATTTGGCTTCGTAAATATGCGAAATAAAGCCCTACATATGACCTTATCAGATGGGCAATTGGATGATATCGTGGGCACTATGATGGATTATTTTAATCTAAATCGAGAGAAAGCTAGTGCCTACGTTTACCATTACGCTAACTTAAAGCATGATGGGACAGCAGTTGCTGAACAACAATTGACGATGTATGGTGGCAAAATGTATGAGTGGTTAAAAGTTGACGACTTTCATGCAATCAAAAATGAGTATGCTAACCTCGTGATGCATCATCGCAAAGCCAAAATGGTTTAACGAATTTTACCGAAACTAAACAGAATGGAGCATTAAAAAGTGAAGTATTTTAAACAAGCCTTTATTATTATTGTGATTACTTTAATCGCTGAAGTATTATCACACGTATTACCTTTACCCTTGTCAGCCTCGATTTACGGCATGGTTATATTATTTATTTGCTTAATGACTGGTGTGATTAAGCTGGAACAAGTTGAAAATGTAGGTGAATGGTTAATTGCCGTGATGCCTGCTATGTTCGTAGTGCCAGGTGCTGGTTTTATTACCTCTTGGGCAAGTTTACAGCCGCATTTATTATCTTGGTCAGTGATTATTTCGGTGACAACTATCCTTGTAATGGCTGTTGCTGGTCTTATAGCGCAATCGCTACAAAAACGTCAGAATGCTAAGCATGGAGGAGAAAATAATGAATAGTTTATTTGATTTGTTCCCCTCATTCGGTTTATTTCTAACCTTAGGGGTATACATGATTGCCATGTGGATAAACAAGAAATTAAAAACACCTATTGCCAATCCATTGTTAATTGCAGTTATTTTAATTATTGCTATCTTAGTTGTTGGCAAGGTAAATGTTCCTGTTTACCAAGAGAGTGCCAGCTTTGTGTCTTATCTGTTAACACCAGCAACTATTGCTTTAGCTATTCCTGTATATAAACAACGCCATATTTTAAAAGAAAACTTCTGGACAATTATTATTACAGTTGTGGCAGCAATGGTTACAGCAGTTGTGAGTGTCTTGATTGTCGCTGTTATCTTTAATATGGATGAAGAAATTTTACGTTCGGTGCTATCTAAATCAGTAACAACTGCCATCGCTATTGATATTACTGAAATAATTGGTGGTATTACACCAATCATTGTTGGTTCAGTTGTTTTGACGGGTATCTTTGGTGTTGTGGTGAACGAATGGATCTTCAAACTTCTAAAAATTGATTCATATTTTGCGCGTGGTTTAGCTATGGGTACTTCAAGTCACGCCATGGGTACAGCAGAATCAATGAAAATTAATGAACTCCAAGGGGCAATGTCTAGTATCGCCATGGTAATATCTGGTATTGTGATTGCTATTTTAGTACCAATCGTTGCAGGTTTCCTATAAAAATTGGTAAGCGCTAGTTACTAAATATATTTCAAAAAGTGTTGTCTATTTTTGGACAACACTTTTTATTTATCAATAAAAAGCGAAAAAAAAGTAAAAATGAGATTTATTCTCATTTTTATTAGAAATAAACTACCCTTTTTCTCATAAATAGTGTTAAACTAATAGTATATTAATGGATCGTGAGAGGCGTTTATTTGCTTAGATGAACAATATCCAAACCAACACGAATTTCATATAAACATGATTT
>DATLDR010000270.1:0-11966 GCA_035525775.1 Flavitalea sp. | reverse complement strand
TAGCATGCGGTATCCAGCGCAATGGTAAGCATGCGTTGTTTCCTGTCGAGAACAGAACGGAATGCCCACGGATCGCGTGACCGTAAATGTTTTTTTTCTTTCCCAGCGCATGCCGATAAAAAACAAAAACATATTAAGTATATGAATATTCTCATGGCCAGTTCAGATGTTTATGCAGGAACTTAAATGTTCCTTCACCGCGCATGGAATGGCCTCCGTTGAAATATTCTATTTCCGCATTGTCGCCCTGGTTGAACTGATCATAGAAGAACCTGATCTTACCAAATTCATAACCTATCCATGCATCAGGTTGTATCAGGTCATGGTGACCCCGTTCAACCATAAATGGTCGTGGAAACATGAGGTACGCCATCTCCGCATAGCTGAACGTATTTCCCATATTAAAATAAGGCATCTCCCATTCAAGTGTATTCATAAAGCTTCCCTTATAGTGCGTGTCGGTAACTTTTTTTGTCCAGTCGCCAAAATCACCTGCGCAGATCGAAAGACAGTACCCTTCCAGCACAGGAGGCACGCGCATTGCAGTTTGCCCGCCATAGCTTAATCCATAATAGGCAATTCTCTTTTTATCAACAAAAGACAATGATCCAAGCCATTTAATAGTTTGTTCATGTTGTGAAGTGATGAAAGAGAATAAGGTTTTCTTCACATTGTTTGCTTTTCGTGCGAGCCAGCGGTATCTGTCTTCGCCCCGATAAGGATTCTGCGGCACGTAAACAATGAAGCCCTGATCCGCAAGTTTAGCTGCCACATTATTGTAGATAGTGGCATTACCTTCTATCATTTTGCGCGGCTGGTCGCTCCGTCCATGCTGGCAAACGACCACCGGTCTTTTCTCTCCTGCCCGAATATCTTTTGGAATCAGTAAAATACCGTTCGCGAAAAGATCATCATAAACATCGAGCACTACCTCATAACCGGTCCACCGTTCTTTGTCATATACTTTTCTTGTGTGCGGATTAAATGGCAGCAGGCTGTCTTCGAATCTGCCAAGGATCTCTTCACTGAAATATTTTCTGTATGCTTTTGACTTATCGGTGAATTTTGAAACAGCAAAATAAGGATGATACGGACGCGTGCTCCAGTTTCTTGAAGCGAGTTCCGGTATTATCTTAAATAAGAAAAACCTGTCGCGTTCCTGGTCCGAATCACGTACCAGCATTTGCACATCATCTTCAATTTCTGTAACCTGTTTAAGCTGACGCGCTGCAGGATCAAATGTTTTCCTGTTGTCTTCAGGTAGTTCTTCAGAAAGCATCAACGGCTGTTTATTGCCTAGATATTCGGTTAATCTGTTTAAAGCTTCTTTTGATCCAAAGTTTACTGCTTTGCCATTTGAGCTGATCAGTTGTTTTGGTTGAAAACCTTTTTTCGTAAGCTGGTCAATACGCTCGAATTCCGATTGAACCGTTTTATAATCAGGCGTAACAATTTTTCCTTTATAACCTGTATATTCAAAACCTTCCACCTGCAGTCCCTTTTTAGCCGAATCGCTTAATTCATCAGTAATAGTTGGAACACTGCTGTATTCAACTACTAACGGACGTGGCGCTATGAGAGATGCAATTTCCGCATCGCCAAATTCTGTGAGTAACGCCCATACATTTCTGTAAACAGGCTCATCCCACACTTTTTGTCTTGTATTGAAATAACCGCTGACTAAAACCGCAGCAATACGTTTGTCTGCTGCCGCAGCATAAAATGCAAGCAATCCTCCTTCATTATATCCTGCAACACCAATTTTTTCCTCTTTATTATTCAGCTTGAACCAGTCAATGGCAGCCATGATCTTCTGCACTTCATAACCAATGATATGCCGTCCCATCTGGAACGATTGCCTGTACAGCCACTCACGATAAGTCTGCTGTTTGTCCTGGTCAGGAAAAACAAGCGTTCTGCTGATGATCACAGGAACGAGGACCCGGTAGCCATTTTCTGCAAGATGCCGCGCAAACTGTGAGGCAGCGGAAACACCATTCGCAAGACCTGCAAGCTGTTCAGGCTGCTGGTCCGCATCTGGAATGGCAATCACTGTGCCTGCTGATTTTTTTTTCGGTTCGAGTAACAGACCTTCACCGGTAACCCTGTTGAAAACCGGCCATCTTACCTGGTATACACGGTATTGAGAAGTTTCAGCGATCAGCACGTTGTCTTCGCCTTTTGAAAATTTTTCCATGGAAGGCGAAGGATATTTTTCCGGAAAGCCAATATTATATGATGGCAGTGGTTCATTTTTATCCAGTACGCCAATGTATTTCAGGAAATGTTTGCGGTTAGCTTCAACAGATCTGTCATACGCGTCTTTAGAACTTAAATCTCTTTTCCATAATTTATCTCGTGATGCGATACTGCTCTCAATTTTCTTTTCAATAAACTGATGAGCACCATCAAGCATCCTTACTGACAGATCACCATCCCAGGTTAAAGGTTTGGAACCGGGAAATACATCGGGCATTTTGCCGTAAGGAAAATCCTGAGCACCCAATAAATTGCAGCAGCAAAAAGTAATCAATAATATAAAATATGCTTTCATTGGTAGTTTAGTTTATGCCTCACTCCACAGCTGATGAATTTTAACAAGATCCTTTTTCATTGCTTTAAAAACATCTTTCCTGTCAACAGTAATAGTTCTGTTACCTTTCTCCGCTCCTCCAAGCGGGTATTCAATATGCAATGATGCCGGAACATCGATTTTATATTGCTTCAATAATTTAAAGTAAGATTTAAAATCTATCATGCCATCTCCTACGGGCACATCTTCCACCAGCCACCTGCCATCTTTTTGCTGCTGCCACCGGAAATCCTTCAATGATATAGCCTGTATACGGTCATGCACAAGCCTGAATCCGTTCTCCCATGACTGAGCACCTTCTACCATAGCATGACGAATGTCATATTGTACACCCATATGATTTTTATCAGCTTTTTTAATCAATTCATAAATTTCCCAAATCACTGATCCTATATTTATTCCTGCATGATTCTGATAATATCCTTTAAGACCCAGACTGCGATTAAATTCACCAAGGCCGTTAATTTTTTCCGCCAGCTCGGTTAATGCTTCTGGCATTGGCTTGTTTTCAGGATAATTGTACCAGTTCATGCGGTAATGTGTAAACCCTACTTTGGCCGCAGTTTCAAGTAATTTTTTATCTATATGATTATTGGCATCGTTTACAGCAGTTGTCATGAGTAAATGTTCAAGCCCGGCATTCTTTAATGCTGCAACTGCTTTCGGAAGGTCTTCTTCAATGCGTTCAGGTTCAACATGACCTTTAGGACGAACTGAAAGATCCACGCCATCGAATCCCATTTCCGCCGCAGCTTCTGCCAGGTCTTTATAATTAAGGAACTGAAGATGTTTAGAAAAAATATGTACTTTAAGTTTGTGCTGATCAGCAGCGTTATTAAGAGCGAGTAAATCAGCATTAGCAACGGGCGCTAGTGCGCCGGCAATTAGTGTATTTTTCAGGAACATGCGCCTGGATAAATTTATTCTTTCGGATTGCATGACGATTTATTTTTTAATCGGGCAATGAAAATGCAAAATAGTAATCGCCTGTTTTCGTTGCCTGCAGGCCACCGCCGCCTGCCGCAATAACAACAAACTGTTTGCCATCTACCTCATACACTGCAGGGGTTGCATAACCCCCAGCCGGCAGTTGATATTCCCATAACAATTTCCCATTCGTTTTATCGATCGCCCGGATTTTTTCATCGCGTGATGCAGCGATAAAGATCAATCCTCCGGCGGTCACCACACCACCGCCAAACAATTGGGTGCCGGTTTCAGGTATACCTTTTTGTATCAGTTCAGGATATTGGCCAAGTGTTCTCGTCCAGACATATTCACCTGTATTCAGGTCCACAGCGTTAAGTGTTCCCCATGGCGGTTTTATTCCCGGATATCCAAACTGGTCTTTTAATTGTGTATAGCCTTTTATTTTATATCTTTTGGCTGTTGAAGTATCTGCGACATGTATCTTTTCTGTTCTGGTCAATGTAGTTTTTTTCAGGTTGAACAGCCATGCTACTACTGCTTCTCTCTGAGCCAAAGGGAGATTGATGAATGAAGGCATCTTATCTCTTCCTTTTTCTATTATTTCCAGTGCCTGCTGAGGTTTTAATTTCTGTGCAATATTCAACAACGGGGGAAAAGGGTCAATGCCTTTTCTGTCTGAGCCATGGCAGGGAGAACAATTTTTTTGAAACACCATCTCACCGGCTTTCTGCACTGGCAATTTGAATAATTCATCTTCATCTTCTTTTTTTAATTGCATGAGCTTTACCACATTCGGAATGTCGTTGGCGCCGATGTACATGATATTTGTTTCCGGATCAAATGCGCCTCCGCTCCATTCGCTGCCTCCCCTGAATCCAGGCACCTGCACAATGCCCTGAGTATCCTGCGGATGATAAATGTCTCCAAAAGAATAATGCGATATTTCATTCATGATGTATTCATGCGACTCTTTTGAAATATCCGTTACGAGTGTTGTATCAAAATGATGACGTGCCAGAGGGGCAGGCTTAAGTGGAAAAGGCTGTGTGGCATAACTGTTTTCATCGGTCATACGCGATTGTTGCACCGCACGCTCCTCAATGGGAAACAGTGGCTTACCTGTTTCCCTGTCAAATACCATTATCCAACCCTGCTTGCTTAATTGCACAACAACATCAACCGGCCTACCGTCTTTTTTTACAGTAACAAGTATGGGCGGAGTAGGAAGATCGTAATCCCACATGTCGTGGTGCGATACCTGAAAGTGCCATTTATATTTTCCTGTTTTTGCATCGAGTGCAATAACGGAGTTAGCAAAAAGATTAGCGCCTTTCCTGTTGCCTCCATGAAAGTCAAACCCCGGTGAACCTGTTGCTGCAAACAATATCCCTCTTTTTTTGTCGATACTCAATCCTGACCATGCATTACAGCCTGCAGCAAGCTTGTAATTTTCATGGGGCCATGTGTCATAACCAGGTTCGCCAGGACGAGGAATCGTATTGAACACCCATTTTAATTTACCTGAATGCACATCATAGGCTCTGATATTGCCCGGCATGTCAGTATAGGTTTCGCCCATACTGGAGCCTACTATGATCATGTCGTTATATATTACTCCGGGCGATGTATTCTCTATGGAATAACTGGCAATCTCTTCATCGTTTCTCAACCCTTTTCGAAGGTCAACAAATCCGCTGTCGCCAAAATTCGTAAACTGTTTTCCGGTTTTCGCATCAAGTGAAAATATTTTATGCCGTGCGCATACATATATTCTTTTATCGTTACCATTTTCATAGTAGGTGAGCCCACGTGAAACACCACTGGAAACAGTATCCCCGGCATATGGGTCGAACAGCCATAACTGCTTCCCCGTTCTGGCATCCAGCGCAAATGTTTTCTGGCGGGGTGAAGCACCATATAATATGCCATCAATGATCAGTGGATTGCACTCAATACTTGAATTGCCGATATTATCATGCGTACGATAGCTCCACGCTACCCGCAATTTGCTTACGTTTCCAGTATTGATCTGTTTTAATCCTGAATAAGCGCTAATACCATCATTTCCCCGGTAAGCTTTCCAGTTTTTGTATTGATCATTATCGTGGTCGTTGCATGAATAAAAAACGGCTGCTGTTATGATCAAAAACAATAACGGCGCCCTGTTCAGCATCATTGGAATTTTAGCGTACCAAAGAATTGTGGGAGATGAAAATCAGGTGTGGGATTATCAACGAATGACCACGTCATATAATTTGGGTTCGATGTTTTGCTACCTGTTTTATAAAAATTGCCTTTCCATATTACACCCGGACCAGGCTTCGTGATAACAGAATATTTTTTAAGCATATCAAAAGGTACCCTGTATTCAATCACCCAGGTTACCGGTTCAGTAATTTCAGGATCTACTTTACTTGGCAGAGAATGAGCAATTTCAATTTTTTTGATGTCTTCGGAGTCCAGTTTTTTGAAGTCGTTCCAGGGTTTACTAATATGAAATATCAGTGGCGTTCCACCGGCATTTACCTCCAGGTTAAAATATTTTAACGGATAAGATGAGTCGGGGGAGAAAAAAAATTCGACACACGAATTTTCTGATACACTTCCATTGTATTCCTGTACGGTGCTTTGCACGAAACGGTCCTTCACCCTGAATATCACAAAAACATTACTGTCATCGTACATCATTTTCGCTTCAACAACAGGCTGAAATTTCGGAAGGTCGCCCATGTGCTTTTTAATGCTGATTGTCTTAACTTTTTTCCATTGTTCCTTATCCCAGTTTGCATCAATTTTCATGGGCCGGTCGAGTTTCACAACATTGTACACTGCTTCGTTTAAAGTAGTAGTATCCATACTAAAAAATAAATAAATAAATATTAGGTGAAGAAATTTCATGAAGGGATTTATATGAATAGTTTAAAGTATACTAAATTTTTGAAAGTCAGAAGTGCAAACGTTTGATATATGCGGCAAGATTATTATTTCACCTTCGCTATGATCCAGCGGTTAAGCGTATTGTACGGGGTTTCTAATACAATCTTGTAAAAGTTACCTGCATGCTGTTTTACATTGAATTCAGCATGTTCCTTTTCGATATTCACCTCGCCCAACAATTTATATTTGTCGGTATTCCCTGTTTTGAAGTTATTGGTCGTTGCCAGCCAGACTTTTGCCTTTCCGCTCATTTTCTTTTTCCAGCTTAATTGTATCTTACTGTTATGAATACCTGCTATTAGTGTTGTAGCCCCTATTTTTCCGGTCAGAGATGTTCCATCCACTTCCCTTGATTGATCTTTTGATATTTTCAGGTTAAGATGATTTGCAATCGTTGGCATAATATCTACAAGGGCGATACTGTCATCTTTAAAATGCTCATTCAGGTTCTTTGCGTTGGTAACAATCCAGCTGCTGCGCTCCCTGTCGGATTGTCCCCCATGATGTTTTCCGGTAGCAGCGTCACGGCCGTGGTCTGTTGTAATGATCACGAGCCAGTGTTCATTGAATTTCTTTTCCCTGAACCGAATCGCATTCCACAATCTGCTCATCTGGTTATCCATGGCTTCGATGGCGTTAAAGAATTCTGGTCCATCACCGAAAGTATGCCCCATGTCGTCAGTATATTCCAGGTATATCCATGAAAGATCAGGCGCATTTTGTTTTATTACTTCTACTGCCTTATTTACTACGGCTTCATCAATCATGTGCATCCTGAAGGAAGTAGTGTCGTTCGGATAAGTGATGGTATCAAATTCCAGGCTGTCGTATTTATAATCGACCATAATATTATTTGTCGTCTTCAAGCCTTCGCCTATCAGCCTTGTGCGGTTGTCGAGCCACGACGAAAAAATTGCGGTCTTCTTAGGAGGGTCATTGTCTTTCAGTAAGCGGAAAATTGACTTATAGTGATAGTTTGGATTAGCAATGTCTTTTCCGTAATTACCCCAAACATTATGTTTATTTGCCCAGGTGCCGGTGAGTATGCTGTTATAGCCAACAGCTGAAATGGTAGGTGTTTCTGAGTAGCCACCGCGTTCTCCACCAGCAAATGCCCGTTTGTATCCTTGGCCGCCAGCAATAGAGTCGAGTGCGGGAGTAGAAAGTTTTTCGATGACATCGGCAGGTATACCGTCGACGATTACAAATACTGCTTTGTTGTTTTGCGCCATTGCTGTTATACAAAAAAAGCTCAATAAAGGAAGAAGGAAATAAAATTTCATAATCAAAATATTATCCGGTGCTGAAATATTATCTGTTCAAAGGAAGTTTATTTTCATTTAATTTCAATCAAACATTCCGGACATGTTAAAATTCACTCTTATCATATTGTTATGTTTCATCAATATCAGCACTTTCGCGCAACAGCCTGGGATTATTGATTCAAGACATTACAGCAATGTATTCGGTGAAACCAGAAATTTCCGCATTTTTCTGCCACCGGGTTATGCAGAAAAACAAAAAAGATTTCCTGTCATTTATTTTTTTCATGGATGGGGACAAAGATACTTTGGTGAAGGAAGTGAAGAATATGCGGGTTACGACAAAGGAGAACAGAATAAAGGTGATAACATAGCGAATTATGTTTCAAAACATAATGTAATAGTGGTAAAGGCCGACGGTTATAACCGGCGCACTCATGAAGAATATTACAGGAGGCCTTATAATGTGTCACCTGTAGAATCTTACCGACAGTTCCCCATCTATTTTCCGGAACTTGTTAAATATATCGACGATCATTACCGTACAATAGCCGACAGGCAGCACCGGGCGATTTCCGGTCTTTCCATGGGTGGATTCATGACGTTCTTTCTTGCCGCTAAATATCCGGATATGGTTTCATCAGCCGGCAGCTTCTGCGGTTCACCTGAATTTACTATAGGGCCTGTTGATTTCCCTGTTGAATACAGGCATATGGACATGTATAAAAACTTTGAGGGTGTAAACGTGCGATTGCATTATGGTGATAAAGATTTTATCCGGAGCTATCATTATGACATGAATAAAATGTGGTACCAGGTAATGGATAATTATCACTCCAAAGTTTTTGATGCCGAACATTCTACGTGTGGTTTAGGTGAAATGTTTGATACCATCATGAATACCTTTGAGCATCCATTACCAATTCCGGCGCGATGGACGCATACAGAAGTTTACCCTGCATTCACAGTATGGAATTATAAAATAACCAGCGACAGAACTGTGCCTGGATTTACCGTTCTTGAAAATGTTGACAAACGAGGATTCAGAAGTGTGGTAAGGGAATTTGTTCCCGACGGATCGCTCATACAAAATGTTCAGCTAATGATCACCACTGCACCATTGTATGAAAAAAACCAGCCGTACATGATCAATGACCTCGATCTGAACAATAATAAAAGAAACCAATATACACTTCAAAGCGATGATGAAGGAAGATTGATGATCACTGTAAATGGAAGCATCCATGAAATAGGTATCAACAAAAAAATGGATAAGCCCCAATTAGCTGTTGCAGACGTTACATTGCACGATGTGGGATGGGCAACTCAGGGCCGCGAAATAAAATTAGGTCTTCGCATATTAAATAAGGGCATGGCCATCGCGAAAAATGTTCACGCAACTATTTCTCCGTTCAGGAAAAACGTGAAAGTTATTAAAGGCGATGCCTCTATCGGAGTGATTGGTTTAAATGAAATTAAAGGTGCAGCTGCGGTATCCTTTATCAGCAACACGGACAGTATTGAAATAATAAAATTGCGTGTGGACATTAAGGATGATAACAATAATCAATGGACCGAATATATTGATGTGCCGGTGAAAAAACAGGTACAGGAGATAAAGGATTTTGAAATTGCAGATGGAAGAATAGTGAGTGTAGTCCGCTCGGGCGTTGATATTGAAAGTATCTTGCTTGGTAAAGGAAATGGAGATGGCATTGCTAACCGCGGTGAAACTATTGTAGTGCTGGTTAAAGATTCCGGAAAGCTATGGCGCACTGATCTTACATTTTCTGACAGGTATTTGAATCAAGGAGATGTGGTTAGCAGAAAATCGGATAACTGGACAAATATGGACCATGTAGGAGGATCAGCAAAATATGATGAAGTGCTTATTAGTGCTGAATATCCACATGACAGTACCGTTGAAACATTCGCGGAATACTGGCTGCCCAGGTATCCTATGCACATTATCAAACAGGGTGTGATAAAATTTAAAGTGTCCGGAAAAGATGCTACGCCACCAACAATCAATGACATTCAATTGCATGGTGACAATGTCATAGAAGTCAAAATTACCGATGGCAGTAACATTTCTGATGTCAGCGCGAAATTGATTAAGCAAAATGAATTTGAAAAAATGATTGATCTGCAGCTGAAAGATGATGGAAAAGATGGGGACAAAACAGCAAACGATCATATATACAGTATGCGGTTACATGATCAGAAGTTTGGAATTTACCGGATCATTGTAGAAGCTGCTGACAGTTCAGGTAATAAGTCGAGCAGGGAAGGAAATGGTTCATTTGTGGCGCATTGATATAAAAAATACCGGCGTTTGCCGGGATTGCCATTAATAATTTATTTCAGCAAATATTCCCACGCTTTTTCATATGCATATTTTCCTGTTGACAATTTTGGAAAATAACTATCGACACCTGTCATATTATGATATGGATCCAGAGAGGTAGATGTAGGTTTTAAAGTACTGATCAGTAAATGCGTATTGTTATATGGTGGCAGGTTCCAGTCCACACTAAGATAGTTTCCATACACCATCCAGCCGGCAGCATTCCACACGGACTTTACCCTGTACCAGGGAACCAGTTCATCATTCAGATTTATAAGACTATAATAATTTGCATTATTCGCAGGAAGTTTTTCCCAGTCGGGAATCTTACCATTATTAAGAAAATCGACTATGGAGAACATGATCACCCTTTTTACCGGGTAAAACCTGCCTATCACTCCAGCCAGCGCACCTCCCTGCGAATGCCCGGAAATAATCACTTTCGACCAGTCTATCTCGTTATTCACGAGGTATTGTCCCCAACCTTGTGTTGGTTGAGCATTTTTCATAAAGATGAGCAGCTTTGTTAACCTGTTGATAATGGAATTGGCAGGTGTTACCACGATTGACGGATGACGGTCCACACCATCAATAACTTCTCTTCTCAGTCGAAGATGACATGTAGTGTCACCTGTTGGTCCGCATAACGGGTTGCCCCCGGTTGCATTTGAATAAGTAAGGCTTATGGCATGATAACCCATGGTAACAGCTTTCTGTGCAATCACTTTACATTGTGATGGTATTCTGTTGGTACCAGGAAGATTTACAAATAAAATATTCTTTAATGCAGCTCCGGTTTGCATAGAAACAAAATGCTGTGAATTAAATGTAGTGATCAGGGAATCTGTTGTAGACGGACTAACCCAGTATTCTTTGGTAACAACTATGTTTGATGAAGTGGATGGGCCGTTAAGGCGACCCTGATCTCTCAGGTTCTTCTGACATCCCATAGATAAAATAAATGGAGAAATCACTAGCACCCTGAAAGTGTTAATAATGCAAAGTTTCATTTAGACGTAAATTGATGAAGGTTTACAGATGGGTAGAAAACAACAATGATTATAAGTTTTTCAGAAGTAGAGGTTCAGGGACGAACAGTGGTGGGATTTCCAAAGATCAGAGCTAAGTTACTATGATTTAAAACACTTACATAGTATTTAAGGACATTAAATAAAACTACTTAAGTGACAGTTGATTATCAGAATATTATTTTAAGCCTGATTGATTTATTTCCTTTTACAACTTTCCAGAAAGGGCCATTTTCAAGCAACCGGATAACTTCTTTATCATGTGACGGTGAAAGAGAATGTAATACTTTGATTGAATCGGGCAAACCATCGTCGCCTACGGTAAAAGTAACCTGCTCTTCTCCTGTTAAAACAGAGTCGGCCGTCGTAAATTTTTTATTCTCTTCAAAATAGTGTTCAAATTCCTTCCATCCGTTGCCCGGTATTACTCTTTTTCTGGTCTTGCTTTCAGAAAGTGCTTTTGATGGGTTAGCAGAACGGCTTTTATTTGAATTGCCATGACCTATTATTACTACTTCGTCGAATAAGGTGTCGTTTTCAGATTCATTTACGATTCCTCTTCCAGCCTCGCCTTCAGGAGCCCTTGACACTTTTACCTGCTCTTCTGTTTTCGCGTGTGCGATGGATTCAACGTTCAACACTGAATCTATAACCGTAGCAGAAGCAGGTACTGTTTTTTTGATATTAAGATTGTTTACCTCCTGATCTGCTGATTCATTTTGTTGCCGGATAACTGGAGATTTTTTTGACTGCCGTACTTTATTAGTTTCAGCAATAACATTCTTTTGAGAATCCGGAACATCTGGTGCATGCGCTAATGCATCTGATGCAGGCGAATCTGTTAATGGAATGCTGCGTTGATTATTCTC
>DATLDR010000266.1:0-3952 GCA_035525775.1 Flavitalea sp. | reverse complement strand
TAATCCGCCTGCGCCACGTTTATTAGACAGTGCTGCAATTATCAGCGACCTGCAATTTCTTTCTTCGGATTTGTGTGAAGGAAGAAAACCTGGCACAGCCGGTCACGAGCAGGCATTGCAGCGACTGGCAACAAAATTGCGGTCAGCAGCTGTTGACAGTTTTGATAATTCCCTTTTGCAGGATTTCACCACCAAAGCAGTGAATGGAACAACAAAGGCAACAAACATAGTCGGGTTTGTAAAGGGAACTGCGTCACCTCAAAAATTTATCGTCATTACTGCACATTATGACCACCTTGGCATAGCTGCTGATGGGAAGATATTTCACGGTGCAGATGACAATGCCAGCGGTGCTGCCTGCCTGGTAGCAATGGCAACCTACTTCAAACAACATCCACATAATTATTCTTTAATCTTTGCCGCTCTTGACCGGGAAGAAAGTGGACTTGACGGTGCCTATGAACTGGTGAGAAAATTCAATGACCCGTCAGCAAATATAAAAATGGTTATGAATTTCAATATGGATATGATAGCACGCAGTGACAAGAACGAGATCTTTGCGTGCGGTATTTCTTATTATCCTGTATTCCGCCAAGTGGTAGAAGAAACAAGAAGAAAAACGACCGTTAAATTATTGATGGGACATGATACAGGTGGTGGGATCGATGACTGGACTAAACAAAGTGATCACTATGCTTTTCTTCGCGCCGGGATTCCCTTTTTGTACATTGGTGTTGAAGATCATCCCGATTATCATAAAGTAACAGATACGTTTGATAAAGTTGATAAAGGAAAGTATATCGAGAATTGCAATATGTTGTTGCAGATGATACTTCTGTTGAAACCGTGATTTGATTATTTCGGCTTTTTAAGAAAAAAATACCACACGCCGACTGCAAAGGGAAAGATCTGTTCTTTATAGAAAGAATACCACATAGACACATAGTTACATAGGCACACATAGGAATAGAGACCTTTTTTTTCGTCTTGCCTTTTCTGGGCTATGATATATCGTCCAATTCACTTAGTGCAGTTGCTCATTTCTCTTTCTTCTCTTCTTTCTTTTCTTTCTTCTTTTCTTTTTCTCTGGAGACCTTTAATTTACCATTGAGTTTGACGGTATCTTTTTCATCTTCTGTTAAGGAGACCTTTATGTCAGAATTGACCTTCTCGTCTACAATAAATTGATCGGCGCCCTTAAGGAGATTGATATGGATCTTACGCGTTTCATCAGCATTGAAAGTCCGTTGCCATCTGACTTTCTTTCCTTTGTCGTCGGTAGCTGTTATTTTAATTCCATCTCCTGCAGCGGTAACCTTGTAAATATCATCCTGTTCTGTACCCATCAATTTTACCTCACGGGAAAGAAATTTATAATACTTCATTCCATATTCCATCATTCCATCACGACGTTTCTTTAATTTATTCATGATCACAGCACCATCCCTGGCAACTACTTCAGGTGGCATCCGTTTAATGGCTTTATCGAGCACGTCATCATTCAATGTTTTTTGGAAATTACTGATCACTAACTTCCACTGTTCTGCATCGAGTTCATTCAGCAATTGCTTATCAAAGCTCCACGCCTTCTTACTCAGCTTCGTTAACTTTCGATCATTATCAGTAAAGCCTACCATGTGTTTTAAAGTAAACGGACGTACGAGTTTTACAAGCAAACCATTCGATTGAAAAAATGCCTGGTCACGATCACGGGGGACGGGATAATAAACGTCGTTGTCATCCTTTTTCTGCTTGCCCCACTTCCATTGAAGCTTGTGACGATCCCAATCGCCGATGAGCATATCGAGGAGACGCGCTTTGAGTAACATCAGACCATCAACGCGGTTGTCAGGTTTTTTTTTGAGTTCATCATATAATTTATCAGTATCCCATGCCTCTGAACCATCGAAAGTAGGTTCGGTCTTTTCGAGCATACAGACAGCATTAGCGAAAAGTTTCCGGTGTTCGCCAAATCTTGTATCATCGGGAATATAAAACAGTTCGGGATCCGGTGCGGCGAGTTCCAAAGTTTTTGCCAGATAACCTACAGCCAGCGGCGCATAAGGATAAGCGGAAGAGATCTGATCCTGGACGATTTTTTTCATAAAGGTTTTGCGAAGGATTGGCGGAAGGGCGCCATTAACATCTTTATCAACTGTCCTTAACACCCATTCGGTTCCCTTTTTATCTTTCATGCGCAAACTTTTTGTTTGCTGCCCGCCACCCAGTTCAGTGATTTTAAGTCCGCCCTTTTCCTTGTCAATATCAAATACTTTCATCTGTACAGGCATGGCCCATACCTCGCGATAATTTTTGCCAACAAGTATTCGCTTGATAAGGTTAGGATCTTCGTATTGGGTGCTTGCTGAAATAATAACTGAATCCTGGCTATAAAGTGACAGGGAAAAGCATGAAATCACTATTGAGAGGATCGGGTAAACCTTCATTTGAATTGTTTTCACCTCAACAATAGCAAATGTTGTTCCGTGAGCGTAGTATTAGCCACACGGTGCAGGGTAGTAATAAATAAAAAAGCATTTTAATTAGAAAGCTTTCATTTTTAAAGGCTTATATGAATAATTCGCTTAGTCGTTAACGATATCTCGTCACTTCTCTTCCGGTCGCGCTTCAACAATTTGGGGAAAATTCTGAAGGAATAGTTGCAGTGTGCCATGCGGCATATTTAAAAGGATCCTTCACTTATTCAGTAAAGGATCCTTATACATATAGATCTCTATTGTCTATGGTTGATGAACTTTAAACAACATCATCACAACTTACAATGTACACAGTACATCATACATCGTACATCGTACATCGTACACCGTACATCGTACATTACATCGTACATTACATTTATCTCCTAAACCTATACCAACCTGCCATTGCGATCATGCCGAGTGCAGCAAACAAAACAGTTTTATCGGTACCGTTATTTTTATTCAACAAGAAAGCTACCGATTGATAAGACCCTTCTGCCGGAACTTTTGATTCATTTGCATTGACGGCCACATCATCCCAGTCAGCGTATCCTTTACCTGTGAGGTAAGTAAGCATTTGTAATTCTTCTTTCCTGCGTTCCTTTAATTCTCTCAAATATTGTTTGCCTGCTTCACAATCGAAACTACCGGTTGCCGGATGACGGATGATATAGCGCGCCTGGTAATTTTCCCGATTAGGTGTTACCTGGAATTGCAGATCCTGTGGAAATGCTTTTCTGTTGTAACGCACATGCAAGCGTGTAAAATGAACGGAGTTGGAATATTCTTCCTGATACCCGTCCACGTCGCTATAATCTTGCCAGTTACGTTCCAACCACCACACACCTGCCTGCACAAGATCCTGTTGAGAAGGAGCTGTTGCCACACACGGATCACATTTCACATAGTTCTTCGGACTTACATCCCACGCATATTCAAGCATGGCGATGGCGCGACCTTCTAATTTCCATTGATGCTGGAAGAGGTTGGCATAAAACTTACCGAAATCATTTTGTACAAACAGAGGAATATTTTTTGAAGTCGGTATAGAAACGGTACGGTAATTCGTGGCTTCGATCCTCCCTTTTTTTGTAAATGCATAGACGATCATATCCTGATCTCCATCAGCATTCGCCATTCCCAGCCGTATCGGCAACATGAATTTTGGAGAATTAAATGATATCTGGATAGGTCGCAGAAAATTTCCTGGCAGTTTTGCTTTCTCTGCTTCATTCACCTTCACTACAAAGAATTTCAGGTTGCTGTTGATATAGGGCGCAAGCACTTCTTCTGCGCCTTCTGGAATTTTATAACCATTTTCTGTCAACCAGGTTTTTAATCCGGAAGATTCTTTTGCACTCAGGATCAGAATATCATATTCGCCTACCAGGTATTTCGCTTCGACGTGAACACCCAGATCACGCTTTGATTTCATTCCATAAGCATTTACAACAACATCCTGCATAGCTGAA
>DATLDR010000262.1:0-7996 GCA_035525775.1 Flavitalea sp. | reverse complement strand
TGCTTGCAAATCATCCCGATCATCAGAACGAACCGCTTGCAGAAGAAACTTTAATGATCAAAACGCTACGAAAGGAAGATATATATTGCGGACACACGCGCGATCTGAACGATCCGGTTATCCAGTCCCAGCTTGAATCAGAAAATGTAAAATCAATTTCCTCGATTCCAATATTTACCCTTAACCAGTTCTGGGGATTTGTATCCTTCTGCGATTGTGAAAATGAACGCGAATGGACCATCACTGAATTTTCCATTCTTCAGTCCTTTGCTTCAACGCTTGCAGCCGCAATCGAAAGAAAGCAGATGGAACAGGAACTTGTACTGGCAAAAGACATTGCAGAAAAAGCAAGTACCACCAAAAGTGAGTTTATGGCAAACATGAGCCATGAATTAAGAACTCCAATGAATGGTATCATAGGCTTTACTGACCTCGTGCTTACCACTGAACTGCAGAAATCACAAAGAGATTACCTCAGCAACGTAAAGAAGTCTGCCTATGGCTTACTGGAGATCATCAATGACATTCTCGACTTCTCAAAAATTGAAGCAGGTAAAATGTTCATAGATAACACAACCATCAGGCTCGATGAGCTG
This sequence comes from Flavitalea sp., assembly GCA_035525775.1. Lineage (GTDB taxonomy): Bacteria > Bacteroidota > Bacteroidia > Chitinophagales > Chitinophagaceae > Flavitalea. The sequence goes on along the minus strand of DATLDR010000262.1, from coordinate 7,400 downwards.
GTGGAAGAAACGGTTGACATTCTTACAGTAAAAGCATTTGAGAAAAACCTTGAGATGATCTGCCATATCAACCCATCGTTACCTTCGCAATTTAATGGCGATCCCGTAAGGATAAGGCAGGTACTTGTGAATCTGCTGGGCAACGCCATAAAGTTTACGCAGCAGGGTGAGATCCTGGTGTCTGCCATGGCAGCAGGGGAGATCTATATCAAGAACAACAAAAAATACCTTGACATAGAGCTTTCAGTTAAAGATACCGGCATAGGTATCAGTAAAGAAAAACTCGGAAAAATATTTGAAAGCTTTACCCAGGCCGACAATTCTACCACACGAAAATTTGGCGGAACCGGCCTTGGGTTAACCATTTCACGTAGCCTGGCAGAACTGATGAGCGGAAATCTTACTGTTAAAAGTGATATGGGAAGAGGTAGTGCATTTACTCTTCACATACCGCTTGAAGTAACAAATGAACGTCCGCAGATCTCCACAGAATACAAGCCCCCGTTACGGAAGGTGCTGATCGTTGACGATAATGCAACTAACCGCAACCTGATGGAAGATATCATGGATTATTTTAATATCCCATGTGAAGTAGCTTCAGGTGCACAGGAAGCATTCATCAGGATTGAACAAATGAAAAAGAAAAGGGAATCCCCTGATCTTATTATCATGGATAACCATATGCCTGAGATGGATGGTTTAACCCTTACCAGCGAAATAAGAAGATTATTGCCCGGTAACAACTGTGCGCATATACTCATGCTTTCATCGCTCGAAAAAAATATTTACCAGCACAAAGCAAATGAATTAGGCATTTACAAAATGCTGACCAAGCCCGTAAAAATGTATGAGTTGTACAGTGTTCTATGCTCGATGCTCGTTGCGACCAAACATGAAGAGAAGCCTGTTCAGAAAGCGCCTGAAATAAAAAGCATAGGTCACGAAACTACGATCATGGTAGTAGAAGATGATCCCATTAACATGATGCTGATAAATGAAGTGCTCACAAAAATGGGCTTCAATGTAATTAAAGCAAATAATGGCAAAAGAGCACTGGAAATGCTGTCAGGTATTGACCCTGCACTCATTTTTATGGATGTTAATATGCCTGAAATGGATGGGTACGCAACAACCCGGTTAATCCGTAAAATGCCTGAGCCATGGTGCAGCCTCCCTGTGATAGCGTTAACTGCTGATGCGATGGTGGGAGATAAAGAAAGATGCCTTGAAGCCGGAATGGATGATTATATCTCAAAGCCGTTCAGGATTGAAGAAATAGAAACTGTGCTGAAGAGCCGGGTTCTTATAGTTTGATGAAATTATCTTCTTTCTGGTCTCGCCGTCATACGCTCAATCAGCGGCGGCAATAAAGAATCATATTTTGGTAATTGTTCAGGAGTACAAAGTGTTCTGATGTCTTTAAAGTGCCTGATTACAAATATATCAAGATTTTTCTGCTGCCTTCCTATCACTTCCGCTTTTGCTTCTATCACCGAATCAGGTACTGAAGAATTATACATGTAATGGTAAAAATCTTCTTTTGTTTTCTTTATTTCATCAAAACGCTCGCGCACACTCGCCCAGAACGCTTTCTTTTTTGGTTCAAAAATGGCCATCTGCTGCGGCGTGAAACCCACCTGGGTTTTTAATTTTTCTGAAAATCCCAGCTTTTTCCGGGGTTCACTTGCCGGCTTGGATACCTTCAGGAAAAGCCCTAGCATTACAAGATTTGTAATAAGTAAAATGGCAATAATGGAAAGAAGTACTTTATTTCCGGACAATCGATTCATTTAAGGCTGAACGTTTTCAATATCATAGAAGCTGTTTGTTCCAAAATCGTCCGCGGTGGCAGCTTCAGAAATATCCTTATTCATTATACTTGTGGAAGGATCATTAGATGCAACAAATATGTTCAGCATCAACACCATCGACACGGTTATGAAAGCAAAAGCCGGACGACTTATATAGGTGGTTACTCTTTCCCACCGGTTGATTTCTTTGCGGCTGAGGCGCGCCATCAGCCTTGTGTAAAAAAATGGCTGCGGTGTAGCGCGAGCAATATTCATCAGACTGTTCATCGCTTCTTCTACTTTCCTGTTAAGTTCTGGTTGCTTATTCATAACAGCTTATTAGACGTGAAAGCACAGTAAAACTTGTGTTACTTGTCATTCTGAAGGTAATAGGTTTCAAGGTTTTTACGAAGATTTTTCCTTGCCCTGTGCAATAGTGATTCTACAGATGCCACGGTAAGGTTCATGATTTCACTTATTTCCTGGTAACTCAACCCTTCTATTCGGTTGAGGGTGAACGCAATTTTTTGTTTGGCTGGCAACTGGTCAATCGCTTTGAATAACTCCTTAGCTTTTTCTTTATTATCAAGACTTACACCCGGATGCGTAAAGTCGGGAGGATCATAAACAAGCTGGTCATTTGCGCCAAAAAGGCTGTGAACGAATGCAAACCGCTTTTTACGCTTTTTCTTTCGCAGGTGATCCATGGCTTTTGAAACCGTGATGCGGTATAACCATGTTGACAACTTCGATTCGCCCTTGAAGCCCTTAATAGATTCGTACAGCTGAACAAAAACCTCCTGGGCCACATCTTCTGCATCCTCAGGATTTTGAACAATGCCAAGAGCAGTGTTATAAACTAAACCCTGCGACGATTCTACTATTTCCTTAAAAGCAGCTTCATCGCCATTCTTCAGTCGTTCAATTAAGTTCCATTCATTCAAGACCGACATTGTTGGAAGCGGCGATATTACGAAAAAATCGCATAAATTCTGCTGCTAATCAGTCCTGAGAAAATCATTTATCTTGCAGCCCTTTCATAAATATTTTACATGGAATACGGAAAAATAATAGCAGTAACAGGAATGCCCGGTTTATTTGAACTTCTGACAAGCAAAAATGATGGAGCAATCGTTCGTTCTCTTGAAGACAACAGCACTAAATTCGTTTCATCACGCGTACATAACTTTTCACATCTTGAAAGCATTGAGGTTTTCACAGTAAAAGATAATGTTAACCTGGTTGATATTTTTTTTGCAATGGACAAAGAGGGTGGTAAAACGCCTGATCTTAAAGATGCGGCAGGAGTGAAGAAATATTTTGAGAAAGTGTTTCCCGATCTCGACTTTGAACGCGTTTACTCAAGCGATCTGAAAAAGATGGCTAAATGGTATGATGTGCTCAAAGCAAATAACATTGAAATCAAACTTACACCACGCAAAGAAGAGGAAGAAGCAGAGGAAGCAGAAGTTATTAATGAAGCGGCTGAAAAGACAGAAAAGAAAACGGCTGCTAAATCTCCTGAAACTTCTTCAGTGACCAATGAAGAACCTGAAAGGAAAAAAGCAAATACAAAAGCAGCTCCGGAAGCAATTGAAGATGAAAAGCCTAAAAAGGCGGCTGTAAAAAAACCGACAGAACGTAAACAGCCAGACGCTGCTTCGGGTGTAGAAGAAACAAAGAAAACAGACAAGAAAGCGCCTGTAAAGAAAACTGCTCCAAAGAAAAAATAATTACATCTATGATGACCGCAGACATCAGGAAATTACCCCGGTCATTTTTACCGGAAGATTTCACTGTTACTACATGGGATAAACTTGAACCCTATTTCAGGGATCTTCTTGAGAGGCCTGTAGATTCAAAAAATGATCTGGAAAAGTGGCTTAAAGAAATAAGTGAACTGGAAGCGGTGGTGAGCGAAGATGCCTGCTGGAGACAGATCAACATGACATGCGACACAGAAAACAAAGCACTTGAAGAAGCGTTTAATTTCTTCTGTATGCATATACAACCGCATATCCAGCCATATGCCGACCAGCTGAATAAAAAGCTTGTCAACAATTCTTTCACCAAAGAACTTGACAATAAAAAATATTTTACTTACCTGAGGAACATCAAAAAAAGTATCGAACTTTTCCGCGAGGAGAATGTACCGATCCAGGCAGAAATGAGTGTGCTGCAACAGCAGTTTGGTGTGATCTCTGGAAAAATGACCGTTACTATTAATGGTCAGGAATATACGCTGCAGCAGGCTGCCAAATTCCTGGAAGATCATGATCGCAACCTTCGCGAAGAAGTATACAGAAAAATCAATGAAAGAAGGATACAGGACCGTGACGAATTGAATAAATTATATAATAGTCTGGTTGAAAAAAGAGACCGCATAGGAACGAACGCAGGTTTTGAAAACTACAGAGATTACAAGTTCAGGGAACTTGGAAGGTTTGATTATACAAAGGAAGAGTGTTTTCAGTTTCATGAAGCAGTGAAACAACATGTTTTACCATTAGTAAACATGATATATGAAAACAAGAAGAAGAAGCTTGGTGTTGATACTCTCAGGCCATGGGATCTTGAAGCAGAGCCGGAAGGCATTGAGCCCCTTCGTCCTTTTACAAATGGAGAAGACCTGTTAAAGAAAACTATTGCATGCTTCAGTCAGCTCCGTCCATTCTTTGCAGAGTGCCTGGTGCGTATGGATAAAATGAAGCGTCTCGATCTGGACAGCAGGAAAGGAAAAGCTCCGGGTGGATACAATTGTCCGCTTGCAGAAACAGGAGCTCCTTTTATTTTTATGAATGCTGCGGGTCAGACAAGTGATGTAACAACTATGGTGCATGAAGGCGGCCACGCTGTACATTCATTTCTTGCACATCCGCTTGAATTGAGCGCATTCAAGGAATACCCAATGGAAATTGCAGAAGTGGCGAGTATGGCAATGGAGTTGTTCAGTATGGAATACTGGCAGGTGTTTTTCAGTGATAAAAAAGATCTTTCACGAGCGAAGCTTAAAGAGCTTGAAAAGGTGATCACTATATTCCCCTGGATAGCTACGATTGATAAATTCCAGCACTGGATATATGAACATCCCGCGCATACAGAATCAGAGAGAACAGACAAGTGGATGGAAATATTAAATGATTTTTCATCCTCTGTTGTCGATTTCAGTGGTCTTGACGAATACCGTAAAAGTAGCTGGCAACGGCAATTGCATCTTTTTGAAGTACCGTTTTATTATATAGAATACGGAATTGCCCAGCTTGGTGCCATAGGTTTATGGATGCAGTTCAAGAAGGATAAACAAAAGGCACTCGATAATTATGTGAACGCATTGAGTGAAGGTGGAACTAAAACATTGCCTGAACTTTTTAAAACAGCAGGATTGGAATTTAACTTCGCCCCCGAAAAAATACGGGCATTGATGGAATTTGTTAAGGATGAAATGATAAATTTAGAGAAGGAGATTTAAATAATATTATTGTGCTGATAGAAGAAGAGCTTCTAATCAGAGCCTTAACCAAAGAGTCCCGCTGTTTGAACATTGGGGCTTTTTTATTGCTGGCAATTTTCACAAATACCGGAAACTATCATCTGACTATTTAAAAAGCGGAATCCTTTTGGCAGCTTCACCTCGGGCACTATTACACTTTCCAGACATGTTGTAGTGGCGCAAACGTTGCATAAAAAATGAACGTGATGATCATGATGATGCCCTTCTGTGCAATCATCTTTGCACAATGCATACCTGATTGAATTGTCGGATGTAGGTATAGTATGAATGATGCCTTTTTCCATGAAGGCCTGTAAGGTTCTGTACACGGTAACTCGGTCGAATTTTTCTCCGGTTTTCTTTTCGATATCAGCATGTGCAAGTGCCCCATTACTGTGTAGGAACAGATCAAGTATGCTTTTACGACTGTCGGTTACACTTAACTGATTCCTGCGCAGGATCTCGTTAACTTCTGAAATATTTACGTCCAACATAAAATCCATCTTAGTTGTTGAAAAGATTATTGGAAAACCTTGTTTCAGTTGCCGGCTCTTTTAGCAATACAGCGATATCCTTTTCAAGTTCCTTCACTTCATTTTTTTTCAGACCATCATATATTTTCTTTCGTACTTTCCCGTTTCTGTCTACCAATGCGAAAAACTGTGTATGCAGGAACTGGTCTTTTATGTTCTGCATATTATTTTTCGGATCATCCAGAAGGTAACTTACTCTTGCAGCATTATACAGGTTTTCTTTGCTGCCTGTTAAAAAGAGCCATTTATTGTTATCTACATTCATCGAATCGGCATATTGTTTCAAACGCCCGACGGTATCTGTTTCAGGGTCGCAGGTGTGTGAAAGGATCAGGAAATCAGGTTCATTCCTGTACTTTTCATAAATATTTTTCATGTTGTCATTAAGAATCGGACATATACCGGTACAGCTTGTAAAAAAATACTCAGCCACATACACTTTACCTTCTACGTTGCGCTCTGTTATCAATGTGCTATCCTGGCTGGTAAAACTGAAAGGCTTCACCTGGCTGAGGACCTGAAATTTATTTTCACCATAGCCTGGTATCACAGCTTTCAATACGAAGAAAAAGCCCACCACCAGAACGGTAAAGAAAATAAGGTAAAATGTGGCCTTTTTGTTCATGTAAGGTAAAGTTACATTGTTTGTAGATTGCTCCGGAATTGCAAGATTTCTTAACATCTTATTTGCAACCGAGTTGCAGACATAGTGGATAATTATTTATATTTGTGTGATGGCAAAATTAAATTGGGATGCGGCGGGGATTGTAACAAGTGTTGCCTGTGCAATACATTGTGCCATACTTCCACTAATTCTTAGTTCTTTGCCAATACTGGGAATGAACATTGTCGATAATGTACGATTTGAATACTTCATGATCTTTCTTGCATTTGTTATAGGTGGATATGCATTATGGCACGGCTTCCGAAAACACCACCACAGTATTATACCATTCGTGGTTTTCGCTCTCGGAATAAGCTTTCTGCTGGCCAAGCAGGTATGGCACCATTATCAATACTGGCTGCTTCCATTTGCACTGGTTTTCATAGTTTCAGCACATGTACTGAACTACAAAGCCTGCCAGATTCATAATCACGCACACAGTGATGATTGTAACCACTAATTACCGCTTCTCCTGTTTCACGCAAAGACGCGTAGAATACGCAAAGGCAGTTTTCAAGCCAGTCCTTTCTTCCTTCCCTTCTTCCTTCTCACCCCTGCCCTTTGCTGTTTTCTCCGTATTTTTGTCCTTAAATTGTGAGCTATGATTAAAACCGGAAATCCCGTTATCAGTATATACACCGAAATGACACCTAACCCCGAAACAATGAAGTTTGTCGCAAACAAACTGCTGTATCCGGGTAAGAGCATTGACCTTCCGGATATGGAAAGTGCTAAAGCTTCACCACTTGCCACCGAGCTTTTCGGCTTTCCCTTCATAAAAGCTGTATTTATTGCCAGCAACTTCGTGACCCTTACAAAGACTAGCGAAACTGAATGGCAGGATGTAATACCCTCTATCAGGCAATTCCTTAAAGATTACCTGGAAGAAAACAAACCTGTGATCAATGAAGAGGAAGTGGCTA
>DATLDR010000260.1:0-12626 GCA_035525775.1 Flavitalea sp. | reverse complement strand
GAACTTCCAATTACCGAAAGCGTGCTTACGATCGTTGATGGCAAAATAATCTATCAGGATCAAAATGTAGTTGAGACAAGAAAACAGTAACTGCATGCATGGACGCATGGGGCCACGCCCGGTGTAAGATTATCGTTTTTTCGCTGCCTTTAAAGTGTTATTATAGTTGAATATAATTGCTTTTCGTTTTCCCAAATACATAAAAGATTTTTGTTGTTGATTGTCTTTAAAACTGGTGAATCGCCTTTTCCGAGATTCCTGCTGGTTCCATTTGGCAGTAAGCAAATCACATTTCCCTTTGTTATCCAGGCGAACGCGGGTTCACCGTTAATGCTTTCGAGTGTACTGCTTCTTCCTTCTCCTATTGCCGTTTCTGGCTTGCCGGGTTCACAGAAAAATACTTTCGACTCTCTTCTCCATACTGTCTGCACGGTCCCATCCGCAGTTATTGTAATATCTCCACCATCCATCGGACAGCCATTCAATTCCCATGTACCAATTCCAAGTTTCTTTGGTTGTCCAAAAGTTTTTCCGGCATCAGATGAAGAAATCACATAAAGGTCCCTCTTACCATATAACTGGTTGCGGAACATTACATATACTTTATTTCCCCGCATAGCCAGCGTGGTTCTGCAACATTCACAGATTGTTGTATCGGGAGAAGAATAAACTTTACTGTTAGCCGACCAGGTTTTTCCGCCGTCTTCAGATGTTGAACCGTATAATTTGTTTCGTCTATTACCCCTCAAATCATACCATACTGCACAAAGCTTAGACTTACCATTGGAACCCAATGCTACAAAACCTTCTCCGTTTACAGAATCCACATCATTGATGCGAGCAGTTTTTATCCACTTTCCATTGCCTGTTTTAATAAAACTCCAGATATTTCCAACTTTGGTGGGAGCGAGCACACTCAGGCCGTTTTCGGTAACGGCGATTTGTGGTCCGCGCGTAGCAAAATCAAGTAAATCCTTAATCGTAGCTATTAATTGTGGCTTGCTGAAAGTTCTCCCTTTATCAGAAGAATACCTGTACAGTAAGTTGTCTCCCAGTCCATACACCAAATGAAGGTTTCCTTTTGCATCACTTGTAACTGCCGGCATTTGGCCGCCTCCTAATGGTGTAGGGGATTCATTTGCATTTGCTATTGTTAGAGAAAGGGTAAAGGCCAGGAGAAAAGTTAGAGTAGTTTTCATTATTTAAAATTAAGAAAATAACTATTTACATTTTCATTCCGCTCATTGGAGATGAACCTTTCCTGAAAATATATTCGCTGTTAATTAAGTACGCGCCTCCCGTCACTACAGCTTCACCTTGTTTCAACCCATTGATTATTTCAATTTGGTCACCGCTTTCCATACCAATAGTTACCATTCTAATTTTAAAAGTATTGTTTCCAGTTTTAATCCAAACGGTTGCTCCAGCAGCATCTCTTATTATTGCATCAGTTGGCAATGACAAAACGTTTTTCTCACCCTCTTTCAATACAACATACGCAGGCATGCCGGGTTTTAGCCGATTCCCCTCATTGGGTATCGTAACTCTTATCATGTTTACTCTTTTGTCAGGATCGATTTCAGGATTTATAAATTCAAGTTTGCCGCTTAAATTTTTGCCTATGTCTGGTAGTTGAACAGTTACAGTACTACGGTGATTAATTTGAGAAAACTGACTTGCATAAATTTGAGCCTCTACCCAAAGGGACGATAAGTCTGCTAACGTTACTATCAACCCGCCTTCAGCTATATATTCTCCTTCCTGAACATTCAACGCAGTAATATAACCGCTTTGATTGCTAAATACCGTTGTGCTTAGTTTTGCTTTGGCAGGATTGGCAAGTGCGTTTATTTGTGCGTCATCCATTCCCAGTAAAAGCAGTTTCGTTTTGGCACTATTAATCACCTCGTTAAAATCTACCAGTGAATTATCCAGGACCTTCTTCCTTTCTAGTGCCAGTAAATATTCCTGCTTTGCATTGTTTAATTCTTCGCTGTATACTTCCATTAATGGCGCTCCTTTACCAATGTAGTCACCTATGTTCTTGTGATACAATTTATCTATCCTGCCCATCACTCTTGAGCTTACTGATGTCAATTTTTGCTGGTTGTAATTTAATGTGGCGTTTAATACGGTCTCATTCGCAATAACCCCTTTGCCTAATGTGTCAACAACAATATTGCCTAACTGAATCTGCTGGTCGCTTAGTATTATTTCATCAGATCCGGAAACATTGTTTCTTGTCACCTCTATTAAAACCATCTCACAAATGGGGCATTTGCCGGGGTGGGGTTCGTTTATTTGGGGATGCATGGAACAGGTGTAATAGACATCTTTATTCACTGCAACCTTTTTATCATTCTTACAGGAGGCAAAGACAGATATATATATTACAAACATCCAAAGAACTTTATACATACTTACTGTTTTACTTTTAGGAAAGACTCACTGTCTGTGAGGTATTGAGAATTTGAAGCAACAGTATCAGTAGCTTCCAGTCCATTTATTATTTGAATCATGTGGTTTTGCCTGGTACCAGTTGTAACTTTTTTAGCTATAAAGCCACCATTTGTTTTAACAAATGCCACCTTGTTTAATCCTAGTGAAAGCACTGCTTCTTCTGGTAACCAATCTGCATTGGTGCTACTGCCTAAAATTTTTGCCCTCACATGGCTGCCAATAGGCAGATGCAAATCCGAATTATCAAAGTATACTCTTGCCGTTAGTGTTTTTCTGTTCAAACGATAGAAGGGTTCGATAAAATCTATCTTGCCTGTAAATGTTTCTGCGGGCATTGCCTCCGGTACGATCTTCACTATATTTCCTACTTTAACCAGGTGCAGGTTCTCCGGGAAAATATCTAATACGGCCCAAGCTTTATCCGGGTTGGTGAGAGAAAAGATCTTCTCTCCCTTCTCTACATACATGCCTTCCCGGATGGCCAATGGCTCAGTTGTACTCACTGTGTTTTGCATTAGACCGGACGCATCCATTGTTTCCTTGCCTGCTTCATGAACATGCCCCATTTCATTAGAATAAACGGAAACGGTCAAAGACGCTTTCTTTGTTTTCATAAGTTGACCAATCTGCTGATCACTCATACCCATTAATAAAAGCCTTTGTTTTGCTGCTGAAATAAGCGAAGTGTTGGAAGGGTCATTTTTTAAGAGAAACAAAAGATTTTGTTGAGCAGTAGCGATTTCCGCGCTGTATATATCCATTATTTTGTCGCCCGGCATTATCATCTGGTAACGGTAACGAATGTAAAGTTTCTCAATTCTGCCGGCCACCCTGGATGCAATAGTCGCCTGTTGCCGGGTATCGTTCTGTATGTTTCCCAATGCCTCAATCGATATTTCTTCGTTACCCTTATGAATTGTTGTGACGGGAACTGCTGTTAGCACAAATTCATTTGTAGGTTTTAATAGATCCACTAATTGTAAATCAGTGGTATTTTGTGAATTGTCGTCATGCGAATGTGTCTCTGTTGATTTCTGTCTGCAGGATGCGCTCACAAAGGCAAGTGTATTAGTTAGCAGGAAAAGCCAACAGAATTTGTATTTTAGCAATGATGTCATAATGGTTTTTATTTGACCTCCGTTATTCTTTCCAATTCAACCTGCATTGTCAGCAATTCCTGCAATTGGTTCAAGTATTCGAACTGTGTTTTGTTTAACGTATCCCATGCATCGAAGAGAGTAAACAATTGCTCCGTATTTTGCTGGTAGCCTAATTGCATCACCTGGTAATTTTTCCGCAAAGCAGGAATAATGTTCTCTTCAAAAAGCCTGGCCTGCACTTTCTTCGCCTCAATATCTACGCTAATACCATAGGCCATGCCGGACGTTTCATTTACCACCATTTGTTTTTGCTGGAATAATGCTTCTGATTTCCACTTTAAACTTTCTACGTTCGCTTTCGATTCTCTATTCGCTTTGCCAATAGGAATCCTTGCCATTCCCATTAAACTATACTGCATGGGAAACCCCCCGAAACCAAACATGTGGTCATACCTGATTCCAAACTCCGGTTTTACCTTGGCTCTCTCGACGTTGAGCTGTAAATAGGTCAACTGTATTTCCCTCTCTATTGCCCTTACATCACTCCTATTGTTTAAAGTAGTTGTATCCAATGAAGCTGTACTAAAATTCTTTAAAGTATAGCTTGTATCAACATCAAATGCTTCAAATTTATCTCTGTTCATAAGCGTATTCAAGCGAATACGATTTTGAGCCATTTCATTCTCCAATTCTATCTTTCTATTTAAAATATTTCCTAATTCAGCTTTCGCTTTATAGTAAGCACTCAACTTGTCTACACCATTCCTGTATCTTAGTTCCGCATCCTGAATCATAAAGTTCAGCAGCCTTTCATTTTCATTCAGAACACTTGTTTTCTTTTTCAATATTACCCATTGGTAATAGTTCTTTTTTGCTTCAGCATATAAGTCGTTAAGCTGAAACTTCTGTCGTTCTTTTTCTGACGCTGACATTCCTTGCATGTAAGCTGTTTCTGCATTTTGCTTCTTTCTGTTTGGAAACATCTGCTGAACAGAGAACATGTATTGACCCATGCCTGTTGCTCCATTCCCGCCCTTCTGCCACAGCTTAGAATTATACGGTGCCATCCACAAGCCTGAACCAAATTCCGTCGGCATCCAGCTCACTGCTCCCTTTGCCGCTTCATCCAATGACCGTATTTGTGCTGCATACATTCTTGCAGTGGGGTTCGCGCTATCAATCGTTTCCAAAATCTCTTTTAAACCTTTTAAATTTTGAGCAGAAGTGATGCTTCCCAATAACAGTAATAAAAAAGTTGTTATAGATTTAATTTTCATGATTAATGTTTTACGTCAAGCACTTCTATTTTTCCAAACTTTCTCAATTCATACTCTTTAATCATTAAATAAATTAAAGGCGTTACAAGCAGTATATGTGTTGCAGAAGTCAATACGCCACCTACCATCGGCAACACAATTGGCTTCATTACATCGCTTCCTACTCCAGAACTCCATAAAATCGGGATCAATGCAAATAATGAAACAGTAACAGTCATTATTTTTGGTCTTAATCTTTTAGCAGCACCTGCTATCACGTATTCTCTTATATCGTCTTTTGTGATGGTTTCTTTTGAATTTCCTTTTAAAGCAACCAATTGCTGCATGGCATCATTAAGGTAAATGACCATAACGATGCCCGTTTCAACTGCTAAACCAAACAATGCTATAAAGCCAACTGCAACTGCAACTGAAAGATTTACGCCCCAGAAATAGATCATGAAAGCACCACCTATAAGGGCAAAAGGAATTGATACCAGGCTGAAAAACGCTTCTCTCACTGAATGAAATGCGAAGTACATACATATGAAAATGATAACCAGTACAACAGGCAATATCAGTTTTAGCGTATTCTGGCTCCTTATCAGGTTTTCATATTGTCCGCTCCATTCAATAAAATAACCTTTCGGCATTTGCCGTATCATCCTCTCCAAATTGGATTTTGCTTCTTCAACGGTACTGCCAAGATCACGCTCCCGTACATTGAATAAAACTGTACCTCTTAGTAACGCGTTTTCAGAATTTATCATTGGTGGACCTTCTGCAATTTTTATATCTGCAACTGCCTCGAGGGGGATCGGTCCTGAACTCATTGTTTGTACCTGGAGCTGTTTTATTGCCTGCAGGTTATTTCTAAAGTCCTGTCCAAATCTTGCATTTACTGAAAACCTTCTCCGCCCCTCTATCGTTGTGGTTAATTTCATTCCGCCGAGGGCACTTTCTATAAGTGTATTTACATCATCTATACTTAATCCATACCTCCCTATTTCATCCCGCTTGATTTCAATGTTAATGTATTTACCCCCGGTAATTGGCTCAACATATAAATCCTTAACCCCTTCAATGCCTTCGATGGCATGTCTTACTTTTTGTGCAAACACATTTATAGTATCTAAGTTTTGACCATAAACTTTCACCCCTACATCTGTACGAATACCGGTAGAAAGCATGTTAATGCGGTTAATGATGGGTTGTGTCCATCCGTTGGTAACACCCGGGATCTGCAGCTTGCTGTTTAACTCATTAATAATTTCTTCTTTTGTAACGTTCGCCCTCCATTCGCCCCGAGGCTTTAGAATAATAATTGTTTCAATCATACTGATTGGTGAGTTGTCAGTAGCTGTATTTGCGCGACCCGCCTTGCCGAGAACGTGTGCTACTTCGGGAACTGATTTTATCAGTTTATCCTGCACCTGCAGTATCCGTTTAACCTCTGAATTGGCAACATCAGGCAAGGTTACCGGCATGAAAAGAATAGAACCCTCATCAAGAGGGGGCATGAACTCCTTACCGAGGCTCATCAGTAATGGTATGCTGATGAGTAATGCAATTATGTTAACAGCAATCGTTGTTTTTCGCCATTTAATACAAGCTCTTATAACAGGCTCATACATTCTTTCTAAAAAGAGATTGACAGGATTATGATCCTGGCTTCTAAACCTGCCCCTCATAAAAAACGATAAAAGGACAGGCGCGAGTGTCAATACCAGGATGGCATCAACCATCAATATGAAAGTTTTGGTGTATGCAAGAGGACCAAACAATTTGCCCTCCTGACCGGTAAGTAAAAATACTGGCAGAAAAGAAGCGATTATAATAACCGTAGAAAAAAATACACCCCTGGAAACCTGCTTGCTCGCTTTTTCAATAATATTCATGCGAATATCAACAGGTACTTTCGTATAGACTCGGGTCTTAAATAATTTCATGTTATACTTTCTTGTTAGCAGGGTTATTTTGCCATTCTGAAAGGCTCCGGTATGCGTTCTCGCTCATGATAATGCCATTGTCGACAATTACCCCAATAGCCAAAGCAATACCGGTTAGGGACATTATATTTGAAGAGATACCGAATGCATTCAGAAGAATAAAACTGACTGCAATGCTGATAGGAATTTGTATGATGATGCTTAGTGCACTCCGCCAATTCAAAAGAAACAACATGACGATAAGGGAGACAATTATGATTTCTTCTATTAGCTTTTCCTTAATTGTTTCTATAGCAGCTTCAATTAATGTGCTCCTATCATAAGCCGTCTTAAATGTTACTCCTGCCGGTAAGCCTTTTTCTACATCCTTCATTTTAGCTTTTACAGCTTTAATAACTCTATCGGCATTTTCGCCGTAACGCATGACCACAATACCGCCTACGGCTTCGCCTTGCCCATTTTCATCAAATATGCCTAACCGTAAATCCGAACCCATTTGTACATTTGCTACGTCCTTAATTCGTATCGGTATGCCGTTGCTGTTTGACACCGCGATGTTTTCAACATCCTGCCGGCTCTTTATATAACCTAAACCACGGATCATATAGGCCATACCTGACATTTCAAACTTTCTTCCACCTACGTCATTATTGCTTGCTTTTACTTTGTTCATCACATCCATCATGGATAGATTATAGAACTGCAGCTTTACGGGGTCTATTACGATTTGATATTGCTTTTCAAACCCTCCAAACGATGCCACCTCGGCCACCCCCGGAACTGTTTGCAAGCCGAACTTGATGTACCAATCCTGCAAAGCCCGTTGTTCTCCGAGGTCCATGCTTTTTGCATCCAACGTGTACCAAAAAATGTGTCCTACGCCGGTGCCATCGGGACCAAGCGTAGGTGTTATGCCTTCCGGCAACAGTCGTTGCGCATAATTCAATCGTTCCAGTACCCTCGTTCTTGCCCAGTACACATCTACATCGTCATCGAAAATAATGTAGACGAAACTCATCCCGAACATTGAAGTGCCTCGTATGTTCTTAACCTTTGCTATGCCTTGCAGGTTGCTTACCAAAGGATAGGTCACCTGGTCTTCAATTACCTGGGGACTTCTGCCCATCCATTCAGTGAAAACGATTACCTGGTTTTCGGATAGATCAGGAATTGCATCAATGGGATTATTTCGAATGGAGAAAATTCCCCATACAAACAATCCTGCTGCTATAAGAACTACAATGAACCTGTTACGTAAAGAAATTTCGATGAGTCTGTTAACCATGCTCTTATTCTTTAGGCTTTACATAGTTGCCTTCCTTCATCATTTTTTGCTGTTCTGCTGTCATTTTCTGTCTTTCCAATTTCATCTCGCATTTCGGACATTTGCCCGGGTGGTTGCTCATTACTTCGTTGTGCATTGTGCACGTGTACATCTCGTCATTAGCTAATTGTTCTGTCTTAGCTTTACTGTCCTTTTCAGAACAAGCCGTAAATACAAAACATATTGATAATAGAATAGCGCCAATAAAAAATAAATTTTTCATGATTGTTTTTTTAAAGAGTGGCAGGATTGAGTGAGATATTTATATAATGCCAGCATTCAGCTGGAGCGTTATTTCGCTGCAAATTGTAAATGAAAGTATAACGGAACGTTATAACACTAAGAGGGGAAAATCAAACTCTGAAAATGCAGTTGTAAATGTAAATAGGCACGCCCTGTTGCAAAGGCGGTGCATTGCTTCTGTAAGCGATGCTGGTTTCCTGACGATGCATGGAAATATCCTGGAATGATGGAGTATATAGATGTAATTCGAAGAAATGTTTAACGGGGACATCTACCTGGTTAGCTGAAAGATGATTGTCTTTCACTTTGAAAAACTGGAACTTTGTTTCGCAGCAACCTTTCTTTTCGTCGCTTTGGCATTTGTCTTTTTCGGTGGGTGCTAATGAAACCGTAACTGAAGCGAGCTTACCACAACAATAAAACTGCTTTAAGCTAAATCCCATTGTTGCCAATGAGTAAATGCAAACAAGTAATATAAGTCCCGCTTTTTTCACCTTCTATAACAAAAGTAACGTTGTTTTTATGAATCAGGTACATGATCATTGGCAAGATTCACAGAATGTTGGCATTTTGAACGAGTCGGTTCAAATATTCAACTTCGCGTTCACCGCAACTAGTACTATGCTTAAGCTCATCAATACAGCATGCACCGGCGGACTCAGCGTGCGTGCGGCTATAATACGTAAGGAGATTTTCTTACAATATACTTGTGCAATCAAGTAACTTATTCATGCATCATCCGTAGCCTATCTTCTGGTTTTCGCGGATCACCACCATCTGCCATCCAGATGCTCCTGTACGGGCGGTGGCTAAAAATAGGGGAAAGGCTGGACGCTATCTCAAAGGAAGCAAGAAAATATAATCAGACCATTGTTTTTGCAACAAAAACTTGTGGTTAAGTAAGCCATAATTTCTACCCCTCATTCGGTCATTTGGAAATTGTCGCCTGGTAATCTGAATGAGCATGTTTTTAATACGCGGCATGGAGACCAAATATCATTTTCCAAAAGTGGTTATTCGGCGGAGTCCCCACACAAAGTTCGGCTTACTCAGGGATTCAGATAAAATATTTATTCGTGTTTTACTTAGAGGTTGTTCGGTTTCAAACCTTGCTATAAATTCCACCAATTGTGCGACGGACAGCTTTCGAACGTTTTAGTTCAAGATTTGAAAGCAATAGTTGCTTTTATAAGCAGGTTAAGCATGGATTAATTTCTTCTTTGTATTCATCACGCTGGCGTTTTTGAGTCGGGAGTTCTCAGCCACTTTTAATTTATAAGGTCGGTTAAAAGCTTCCTGAGAAACTTTAAAATAATCTGCTAGCTTTCGGATGACCTCTTTTGACAATCCTTTCTTATAATGCAAAATTTCAGAAACGTAACCTTTACTTATTTCTAAAAGATCTACTAGGTCTTTTGGCTTCTTATTATGTTCTTCCATTAAAGAAGTGAGCAGACGTATTGGATCTATCTCTTCAAATGTATTATGTTCATTATCCCATTTCTCAATTAATAAGGTCAGTAGATCAATCTCATCCGGCACTCCTTTTCCACCTCTTTCCAGCAGGTTTTCCAATTCCTTACAATATTGATTGTACTGAGTTTTTGATTTAATAACTTTATATTTAAGTGTATCCATAATTAATAGATATTTACTGTGTACTGTTCTTTTTTATTGCATAACTTATCATAGGGGGCATGATTACCAATCCAGCAAACAAACAAATGCACTTGCTTCTCTCCAAAAACGTATTTACAAATCATTCGGTAGTTATTCCCTGCAATATTGAAGACAATCCTATTAGAACCATCACCTAACAAATCAGCGCTTCCATAGGTGGCTTGCATATCAGCAGGCAACTTCCAATCAGCATACTTTACTTTTTCTAACCAGTCTTCAAAAGAACTCTTGCTCTGAACGTTTGCTTTTACAAATCTTCAATGGTTTGCCTTTTGATAAGATGAACCTTCATGTATGTAGCAATATATTACCAAGTTCTCAAAAAGAGAACTTTTATTTGTAAATTTTTGATTTATTTAGAAGGGAAGTGAAAGGGACATTTTCGAACGACAAAAGCCGCTTCCAAAGCGGCTTTTATTGATTTGCGGAGAGAGAGGGATTCGAACCCCCGGAGGCTTTCACCTCAACGGTTTTCAAGACCGCCGCATTCGACCGCTCTGCCATCTCTCCGGCGCAAAAGTAAGGTCTGATCTCTAGCCAGCAAAAGAATTTTCAACAGTAATTAATCGCAGATTAGGATCCTTAATTTCATTCAGTAAATTCTTTTAATACCTTAATATTATTTTTAATTAATATCTATCACCGGCCATTCTTCCCCCTCCCGGCATTATTTTTTATTACTTATGCCGGATGACTACTCAAGCTCCTGAAAAAACCATCTTCAGAAAACTACCCAAAATTCTTATTGCTACTTTCAAAGGCTTTGGCGACGATAAAGGCATGAAACTTAGTGCCGCCCTTGCCTATTATACCCTGTTTTCAATCGGACCACTTTTATTGTTGCTGCTTTCCCTGATCAGCATCTTTTATGGAAAAGAAGCTACGGAAGGCAAAATTTTTCATGAACTGAATGGTATGATGGGTGCCGACGCAGCGAAACAGATTCAGGAAATTATACAGAACGTGTCCCTTTCCGGTCATACCAACATTTCACTTGTCATCGGCATCATAACTCTTATTATAGGTGCCACCAGTATTTTTATTGAGATTCAGGATTCACTCAACATAATCTGGAAGCTAAAAGCCAAACCAAAGAAAGGCTGGCTCCAGTTCCTTAAAAACAGGCTCGTTTCTTCGTCGCTGATCATTTCCCTCGGCTTCCTCATGCTCATTACACTCATCGTAAACGGTGTCATAGAAGCTATGGTCGGCTGGCTGGGCAATTATTTCACAGGAAATTTTTCTGCTGTTTTGCTCATCATCCTTAATCTTGTCGTAACATTTATAGTAGTCACCATGCTATTTGCCATACTGTTTAAATTTTTACCTGACGCTAAAATCCAGTGGAAACACGTACGCACAGGTGCACTTTTCACCGCCATCCTTTTTATTATTGGACGTTTCCTCATTGGATTGTACATTACTAAAACCGCTACTGCCAGCACTTATGGCGCTGCAGGGTCAATGATCGTTATACTTGTGTGGATTTATTACAGCGCCGTGATCCTGTATCTCGGGGCTGAATTCACCCAGGTAGCTACCGATGCAATGGGCGGTCATATCGAGCCGGCGGAGTATGCCGTGCACGTACAGCAAAGTGAAATTGAAAAGAATGTAGCCACGCTTCCAGTGCAGCATCCAGATGTTGCAAAAGGATAATATTTCCCATGGTTTCTATACTATCCTGTCAACCGGCGAATCAATAAGGTCGTGGTGCAATGTTATCAGATTTTTAAAACGATTAAACTTTCGGCTTCATAGTAAATAATTGATTTTAAGGCTTTTTATTTAATGCTTCCATCTCACAAATCAGAAAACTGGCCTATCTGCCGTAAGTGTTGGTGCGAAACTTCAATTACCGCTTCATGACAAATTCTAAGTGATTCAGCAGCGTATATATTTACTGTGAAAATAACATCATTACTTCATTTTAGATGATCACATTACTTGTGGTTTTATTCAGCAGGTGACTGAGGGAATAAAAATTGCTTAGTACTTCCGTATCAAAATTTATAGATATGAAAAAGATGTACATGGTAGGGATTGCAGCAATGACAGTATTATTTCCGGCACAGCAAAGCTTTGCACAAAATACTGATCGTTCACAGACAGAAATGAACCGCACAGATGATGATGATGATGATAACACTGGTAAATGGGGTCTTCTGGGTTTACTGGGATTGATAGGACTTGCAGGTTTGAAAAGAAAAGACGATGACCGCACAGTGAGAACAACGCCCAGAACTGATCGATAACACAACATCGATTTTTCAAAAAGCTGGTAAACTGATGGATACCAGCTTTTTTCGTTTATATCAACATCTATTTAAATAAGCGTCGGCATGACTATTGAATTCTTACCATCATGGAATTATCAGAATTGTCAGATGCTCAGTTGCAAACAGAGTATCTCAAACTGGAACTGCGGTACAATATGTTGTATCGTATGGCTGATCCAAAGGAAAGGCAAAAAGGCCCGCTTGCAGAATTGAAAATGAAACTGATCCAAATGCAGGATGAGATAAAAAAACGCGGCACAGTTTATAGACGGTAAGTAAGTGCGTTTTAAAATAACTACTATCATTCCGTGCCAGGACCGAAAAAGCCGCAGATA
>DATLDR010000222.1:0-3886 GCA_035525775.1 Flavitalea sp. | reverse complement strand
ATGGCTGACCTTGCTGAAAATTATTTAGTATAAATATTATATATGTTTTCGAAATAAAACCAATTTCATCAAATCTGTCTTGTAAATTCCAGGCGGGCAACATCCTTATTTGATGTTATTATTTTATCCAGGTATTTCGTTATTGGTAAAGTTAATTTTTGTAAAAAAACTGACAATGCTGTTAATGGTTCACCCTCCAATCTGGTTTTTGGATTTAAGGCTTTGCGAATTGCTCCTGAAACATAATAACTCATTCGAATATTGATAAACTTATGGGAGGTTAACGAAAATCCAAATTGATTCATCAATTCAGCATAATATTCCTTCGGCCTGCCTAAGCATAATTCATCACCTTTAATTTGCGATTCTATTCTCTCAAATAGAAAAACTTTATGTGAACTTACCCTGCAGATTTCTTTTATTATTTTAATTAGCATTTGTTCATCCGTGTTATGCTGTAATACTGTCGCAGTGAATACAATTTCGAATTCCTTTTCATTGAATGGCAATTCCGTTCCATTTATTTTTATGATCTCAACGCTGCCGGGTAATTTGCTTTTAGCTAATTTGACCATTTGACTGGAAATGTCACAACCAACTAATTTCTTCGGTTTTAATTTTATTATTTCCGACAAATTCCCGCCGGGTCCACAGCCGATTTCAAGAACAGTTTTACCGCTAAAATTAATTCCAAAAAGCAAGTTCAAAAATTGCTTTCTCTTGTATCTGTAAAATGGTTCATCATCACCAGCTATTACATTGTTTTCTTCCGCGCGCGACTCTATTCTTTCTCCGACCTTGGACCAATATTCTTCCGGATGATATTCATGTTTTGTATTGTCCATATATACGATTTGTTTAAGCTCTTAAAATGCAAATGTGCCCTAATTGGGCACATCGCAACAAAGCTAAGAATTAATGTCTAATTTTAGATTGAGATAGAAAAAGCCGAGCTATACATTAATCTGTTTTATATGAGTCTTCGAATTGTTATACCTCTGATTATTATCATTTTTGATTTTTCTTCTCATTCTACTGCGCAAGACATTCATCTCAAATCAGGGAATAAATTCAAAACAATTAAAGCAGGTACATTTATCGAGATCGAACTTCCAACTCCAAACCAGGAACCTTGTGCTAAATGCAAATACAATTTTATGGCAGGCGAATTGATTTCATCGGCAGGTGATAAAGTTACCCTAAGAGTCATTGAATCGCTCGAGCCTCTTGTAGAAGAAAAAGAGAATGTGGGTTGGGTAGAAAAGAAATACATGGCTAAAGGCAAAGGCCGGGTGCTGTCAATACCAAATGATATTATTCTCTCTATTAAGCAGAGAGGCAAGAAGAAATTGAGAGAATATAAAACAGGTGGTGTCATTGGAATGGTCTTAGCTATTTTGGGTTCTTCTCAACTTGTGGCGGCTGCCATAAATGAACTGGACGAAGGTTCACAGGGCAACTTATTATGGATTTCAGGAGGAGCTGAACTTTTGACAGGAATTACCCTGATTGGGGTCTTTGGACAAAAGCTTTATATCACAAGCTTTGACTGCCCGCAAAAGCTCGCTGGACAAGCCGTTTGGGAAATCAATTAATTTCCGAGCTTTACCCCCTCAATTCAAGCACTTTATAAACTATTTTCGCCGTTTAGGCATTAACCTGATCATGGAAACAACCACCGCAACAAAAAGCCCGGTCCTCATATATACCGAACAAACTCCTAATCCTGAGTCACTTAAGTTTGTCACAAATAAAATGCTGTATTCAGGTACAGCTGATTTCAGGACCCGAGAACTGGCTGATGAATATTCACCTCTGGCAGCTGCTTTATTTGATCTTCCATACGTCAAATCAGTATACATCTGCAACAACTTCATCACACTGACAAAGGAGATGAATTACGCATGGGAAGACCTGATGATCCGCACAAAAGACTTCATCAAGAACTATATCTCTGAGGACAAACCAGTCATCCTCGAAGGTTTTGGTGAAGCAATGGCTGCTCAGGAAGAAAAGCGAATGAGTGAAATTTCCTACAGCGATGACGATGGAGAAATGGTAGTCCGCATCCGTGAACTCATTGAAACCTATGTCAAGCCTGCTGTCGAAATGGATGGTGGCAACATCGAATTCAAATCCTATCACGATGGCGTCGTCACTCTTATCATGCAAGGCGCATGCAGCGGATGCCCATCAAGCACAGTTACGTTGAAGTCAGGAATTGAGGCAATGTTGAAAAGGATGATACCTCAGGTGAGAGAGGTGGTGCAAGAGATGGCGTAGTTACTGTATACCCACTCTTTTATTAAAATCCTCTGCCCTGGCTCGCAACGATGTCATCCTCTCCTTGTAAAACGCAGCCTCCTGGTTCTTTTCTAAAAATGTAAGGATGTTGTAATGATTCTCGAGATAGTTAGCTACCAGTGAACTCGTTTGCGCTTCATTGCTTTTAACTATGCGTTGATTTGCCGGAACCTTTAAATAATAATCAGGAATATCTTCAACCATCATCGTAGTTGTGTTTAAGTATTCCTGGTAATTACTTTCTTCTTCATACTTGATCAGCCGGTCCATGTAGAAGTGACGGTAAAATGGGTCGAAGTCGCTGACGTTGTATACAAACTGTTTCTTTTCAACACTGCTTACGGTAAAAACCAAAGCAAGCAGCGCAATACCTATTCCGATAAAAGCAATTTTCGAATTTTTTTGATAAAATAAAGTGAGGATTTCAATTATGAAGAACGCTGCAAACAAACACATCATAATCACTAGTGGCGTCCGGTAACGGGCAAAATCTCCTGCGATCAACATCGGTATAATGCTAACGATAGTCATCAATACCAATGGCATCATTCTCCATCTGTATCTCCATAAACCAAGAAGCAAACCTGCAAGCCCTAGAGGTGCAATGAAAAAATAACGTACCGGCATCAGTTTCAGAAACGGAGCAATCTCACGATGCAAATAATAATTCATGTTGTTAGGGATCTCATACCACATGAATAATCCTCCGAACTTTTGCTTGTAAATTTTCCAGAACGCATCAATACTATCAAATGTCTTAAGGCTTAAGATCATTGCAGGTATCATCTTACCGTCACTGTCATGACGTATGCGCGCAAGCGAGGGCATGTGCACATAAAATGATTCCATCGGATATGCATTTTGGATGTTCATTGGTATGTATGCCATAGCTCCATGACTTGCAGAAGCAGCAATTGGCACGCCTGCTCTTATGTTTCTTATAAACAAAGGTGACATCACGACGAGTAATGCACCGATATATGTCAGAGAATTTATTGCAACACTCTTGCCGGTTTTCCGTTGCATCCATATCAACCAAATCCATGCAGGCAGAAGAAATAAAATAAAATATGTCTGTGCGAGCAATGCAAAACCCGATGCAATTCCAAAAAAAAGATGTTGTTTCCAATCCGGATTGCTCATTGCGCGGATGAAAAGATAAAGCAATAGCACAGTAAGAAAGTTGGTGAGTGTCGTTCTCAACAACACCAATTCATACACCATAATCGATGCGCAAAATGTGACAAACAATGCAGCGATCAATCCACAAAGAGAACCAAAAAAATGCCTCCCGATCAAAAACACCAGTACGCTTGTAAATGCTGCCAGTAAAATTTGCCAGAAATAAACCCATTGTACATCGGGACCAAAAATAGCATACGTGATCGCCAGCATATATGTGTACAAGGGCTCCTGGTGGAATGTCTTGCCTTTATAAATATCATTGATCAATGCATGCTTCGCAGTTACTGCTTTCAGAGAATCCTGCGCCTCATATTGATAAGAAGCTGCCGCATCCGGAAATTGATTAAAATATTCTTCAGCCAGATCATCGTGCCAGTCATGATATGGATGCAAGATT
>DATLDR010000213.1:0-6138 GCA_035525775.1 Flavitalea sp. | reverse complement strand
CAATCTTTACTTCATGCAGTTTTTTATTTGCAGTGGCCATGAAAAGTTCAACAAGGTCATTCTTAAGCCGTGGAATAACCACTTCCGTTTCCGGATCGCCAAGCCTGCAATTATATTCTATAACATATGGTTCTTCCATCACCTTAATGATCCCGATGAAAAGAATGCCCGAGTAATCGATACCATCCTTCTTTAATCCGTTTACCGTTGGCAGGATGATCCTTTCATTCACTTTCTTCATAAATAGCTCATCAGCAAATGGCACAGGACTAACTGCACCCATCCCACCGGTATTAGCGCCTTTGTCACCATCCTTAATGCGTTTATAATCTTTTGCCTGCGGAAGGATGAGGTGATTCTGACCATCAGTAAGAACAAAAACACTCATTTCAATTCCATCAAGAAATTGTTCCACCACTACCTTTTTACTTGCATCGCCAAATTTGTTCTGTTGAATCATCAGCTCATACTCGCTCATGGCTTCTACATAAGAATGACAGATCATAACGCCTTTGCCTGCTGCTAGTCCGTCTGCTTTCAATACAATGGGTATCGCATGTTGCTGCAGGTATGGTATTCCTTCGTGGTAATTATTGGTATCAAATTCCCTGTAATCCGCAGTAGGTATATTATGTCGCAGCATGAACTGCTTTGCGAAAGCCTTGCTACCCTCGAGCTGCGCACCTTCTCTGGATGGACCAATAACGGGAATGTGATTAACATTTGAATCTTCGCGAAACGCATTCACGATACCATTGACCAGCGGTTCCTCAGGGCCAACGATCACCATGCCTATGTCTTCTGTGGCACAGAACTTTTTTACTGCATCAAAATCGTTTGGATTAATATTCACATTCGTACCGCACACAGCAGTACCTGCGTTTCCGGGAGCAATGAAGAGTTTTTCGCATCGCGGACTTTTAATAAGTTTCCAGGCAATTGCATGTTCTCTTCCTCCACTGCCTATAAGTAACAGATTCATGGTTTTTTCGGGGATTGTTAAAGACTGGCAAATTTCGTGATTCCAAAGTGGATTGGCCAATTAAATTAGATGTACGGCAAAGCATAATACTTAAATCATTATTTTACGCCATTATTATATTCACACCTCGTACCACTTAAACGATTAATAATGACGCAGTCAACGCCCACTTCTGTTCAAGTTCCTACAACGCATCCTAAAGGTTTATACGTTCTTTTCGCAACGGAAATGTGGGAGCGATTCAATTTCTATGGCATGCGGGCCCTGCTTGTATTATTTCTTGCCAACTCATTACGGATGGGCGAAAAGGATTCTTCGATTATTTACGGTGGTTTTCTTGGGCTTTGCTATCTCACTCCAATGCTTGGGGGCTATATGGCCGACAAATATTTAGGAAACCGCATATGCATACAACTTGGAGGCTTAACAATGGCACTCGGCCAGCTTCTTTTATTTGCAAGCGCTACTATATTTACTACAAATCTGCCGGCAGCCACAACACTTATGTGGGTTGCATTGGGAGTGATCATTCTTGGCAACGGTTTTTTCAAGCCGAACATCTCATCAATGGTAGGGCAGCTTTATCCCAATGAACAAAAAACAAAACTCGATTCCGCATTCACGATATTTTATATGGGCATCAATATAGGTGCTCTTCTCGGTCAGATCATCTGCCCGATCGTTGGTGACGTAAAACATGACGACGTTCGGGATCTTACCGCATTCAAATGGGGATTCCTCGCAGCCGGAATTGCGATGCTGCTCGGAGTAATTGTTTTCCTGTTTTTGAAAAACAAATATGTTGTTACTGCTGACGGCAAAGCAGTTGGCGGTAAACCAAATCCACACGAGGTACACCAGGATGAGTCAACATCAGCGAAGTTTTCCTCTACTGCTATTATTGTTGCATTAATTGGTTTTCTTGCACTTGTATCTTTATTTTATTTTATTGGCGGACAAAACGTTATTTATTCAATCATTTACAGCAGCGGCATTACGCTTGCGGGTCTTATTCTCACCGACCAGACGCTGACTTCCACAGAAACACAAAGAATACTTGTTCTTTATATCGTGGCATTTTTCGTGATCTTTTTCTGGGCAGCGTTCGAACAGGCAGGGTCGTCTCTTACTTTCATTGCAGACCACCAGACTGACACCACTATTTTAGGGTGGACGATGCCACCAAGCATGGTGCAGAACTTCAATGGACTTTTTGTGATCATCTTCGCGATACCATTCAGCGCAATGTGGTTGTGGATGAACAGGAAAGGAATTGAACCGATATCACCCGTTAAGCAGGCACTTGGTCTTGCACTGATATCGCTCGGGTATCTCATTATTGCTTTGCAGGTAAAAGATCTTGGCACAGCAGGAAAACTGGGTGTGATCTGGCTGATCATTCTCTACCTGCTGCATACGTGGGGCGAATTGTGCTTATCGCCTATAGGATTATCGCTTGTTGCAAAGCTTGCTCCAAAAAGATTTGCTTCACTGCTGATGGGCGTATGGTTCCTGGGCAATGCCGCTGGCTATGCACTAACGGGTACACTCGGCGCCTTGCTTCCTCCAACGGGAGATAAGTATGCAAAGGCCAGTGAAGAGGGAATTGATCTGGCAGGTGTCCTCAATAAATCTGTACATCCTTCTGCGGACCAGCTTGAATTTCTTAACAGCAATAAAATTCCTACAGAATTTCCTGTCTTTGCCGGAATAACGATTACCAATCTTTTTGAATTTTTCATGGTGTTCGTAATTCTTTGCGGGGCGGCTGCTGTTATATTATATGCGTTGACTCCGTTTTTGAAAAAGATGATGCATGGAGTGAGGTGAGGCAGAGGACAGGGGGCAGAGGGCAGCGAGCAGAGGGCAGAAGGCAGGGAATACCCTTTGAGCAACTTTGCGCCTTTGCGTGAAATAAAGAAGTGAAAGGTGAAAAGTGAAAAATGAAAAGTGAGAAACAGAAAATGGCAGACGTTAGGCGAGAAGAATTAATTCATTTTAAACGGCACGATCATTTCAAAAACAGGAATGTTCACTTCAAAAGTATTTTTATTATTAAGATTTTCCATGGTGTAGGTGCCATGCATCTTTCCAAGTTCTGTTCGCAGATTACATCCACTCACATATTGATACTTTTCCGCAGGTTGCAGCACCGGCTGTACACCCACCACTCCTTCACCTTCAACTTCTCTTGTTGTACCGTTGCTGTCAATAATATACCAGTGCCTGCGATGAAGTTTTACGGGAAAAATATTATGATTTTCTATAGTGATCCTGTAAGCGAACATATATTCACCAGAAACCGGGTTCGAGTAATCCGGCTGATAAAAAGTTTCGACTGATACCTCAATGCCTTCCGAAATTTTCGATATCATCCAGGTGATTTATTCATAAAAGTAGTCAAATTTAAGAGGCAGTTCAACAGAATAATTAACTTTAACGCCGTATGAAAATAGCAGTAGCAAAAGGAGATGGTATAGGACCCGAAATAATGGATGCAGTATTAAAGATCTTCCTGGAAGCAGAAGTACCCCTTGAGTATGAATTTGTAGACATGGGTAAATGGGTTTTTGATAAAGGTTTCAATAACGGCATGACCCCTGAGGCATTACAGTCGATAGAAAGCCTTGGTGTACTGTTCAAAGGACCCATGGAAACACCGAAAGGCAAGGGAGTAAAAAGCATCAATGTAACCGCCCGAAAAACATGGAACACTTACGCCAATAAAAGAACTTTTCAGACGCTTCATGGCGTAGACACAGTTTTCAGCAAGGCCGGCATTCCCATCGACATCACCATCGTCAGAGAAAATATCGAAGATACCTACGGAGGAATAGAACACATGCTAACACATGACGTTGCACTTAGCCGCCGTTTTATTACACGTCCCGGTTCCATGCAGGTAATACGCTACGCATTTGAAATGGCGAAGCAAAAAAATGCACGTCGCATTACATGCGGGCACAAGGCCAACATCATGAAAATCACGGATGGTCTTTTTCTCGAATGTTTTTACGAAGTAGCGAAAAATTATCCTGAACTGAAAGCCGATGATGTGATCGTGGATGATCTGTGCATGAAACTTGTTACTCGTCCAGATACGTTTGATGTGGTAGTACTCACCAATCTGCAGGGCGACATTGTAAGCGATCTTTGTGCAGGGCTCGTAGGTGGATTAGGCTTTGCGCCGTCAGCCAATATCGGTGATCATATTTCTATCTTCGAAGCAGTTCACGGAACAGCGCCGGATATTGCCGGTAAGAATATTGCAAATCCGACAGCATTATTGTTAAGCGGATTTGGTTTGCTTCGCCATCTCGGCTTGCTTCACAGCGCCGTAATGATTGAAAACGCATTGCTGTATACGCTTGAAAGCGGTGTGCATACAGGCGATTTTGGCGATAAATCAAAACCTTCTTTGAACACAACAGAGTTCGCTGATGCCATCATCACAAACTTTGGTAAAAAGCCAACTCATAATCCTAAACCAGACCTGGAAGATGTACCCGGCGCATGCACTGTTTTCAATCTTGAGAAGAATGCGATGATGGAATCTGTCGAGGGGGAAAATGAAAAAATTGTTGGTGTGGATATGTTCATAGAAAGTAACACACAACCGGCAGAAATAGCTAAAAAGTGCCAGCGGCATGGAGGCGTGAAATTCAAGCTGCTCAGCATAAGCAACCGCGGAACACAGGTTTGGCCAACAGGAAGCCGTTTTACCAATCTTGTTAACCAGTACAATGCAAGGTTCGAAAGCCTCGACGGTGAGGCACTCAACCAGCAGGATATCATCGGCCTGTATGTAAGCCTTAGCGGCGATTTCAAAATTGCGAGTCTTGAATTATTGAACATGTGGGGAGATAAAAAAGGTTATAGTCTTGCGCAGGGACAATGATCGGTGATAGGTGAGAGTGCGAAAAATTTGTTTATGTCTAAAAAGAAATCTTCCTATACTGGTATTGTTTATTCAACTGATCCCGCATTTAAAACTGTAGATCATGAAAAAGAACAGCAAAACACAATAGAACCTGCGCACCAAAACCTGCGAATACGGCTTGATACAAAACACCGTTCGGGTAAAGCAGTAACCCTTGTGGAATATTTTACGGGTAAGGAGGATGACCTGGAAAAACTTGGCAAACAATTAAAAACATTTTGCGGCACTGGTGGATCAGTGAAGGATGGACAAATTATTATCCAGGGAGACCAACGCGAAAAAATATTTCAATGGTTGATCAAGAATGGGTATAATAAAACAAAAAAATAAGTAAGTTATCTATCTCGCCTTCAAACTTAAATCCAGACTCTTCGCCTGGTGTATTAATGCTCCCGCACTGATAAAGTCGACACCCGTATCAGCATAATGCCTGATATTTTCAAGATTAATTCCACCACTTGCTTCTGTTTCAAATCTTCCCTGGATAATTTTCAACGCCTCTCGCAGGTCGGCGATTTCAAAATTATCGAGCATGATCCTGTCTACCATGCCTATCTCCATCACCTCTCTCACTTCGTCAAGGTTTCTTGTTTCCACTTCTATCTTCAATCCAAGATTTTTTTCACGAAGATAAGCGCGCGCTTTTTCAATGGCGTATTGTAACCCACCTGCAAAATCAATATGATTATCCTTCAGCATGATCATGTCGTATAATCCCATCCGGTGGTTATAGCCTCCACCGATCCTGACGGCTTCTTTTTCAAGCAGCCTGAAATTAGGAGTGGTTTTCCTTGTGTCGAGCAGTTTTGTTTTATACCCCGTAAGCTTGTCTGCATAGATCGCTGTTAAAGTTGCAATGCCGCTCATTCTTTGCATGATGTTGAGCACAAGCCGCTCTGCACTAAGGATAGTTTGCATCGAAGATTCTACCTGAAAAGCCATTTCATTTTCCTGAATGATCTGTCCATCAACCATCAGTTTATTAATTACAGAAGATGGGTCTTTATACAAAAAAACTTTTTCCGCAACATCTACACCTGCAAGAATTCCGCTCTCCTTTATTTTGAGCACGGCTTTACCGCGGGCGTCCGGCGGAATACATGACAATGTTGAATGGTCACCATCGCCGATGTCTTCTGCGAGACCGTTTGCGATAAGCTGTGTAAGCTGCTCTGTGTATGTAAGCATAGCGACAAATCTAAAATAAAAAACCCAT
>DATLDR010000181.1:0-22647 GCA_035525775.1 Flavitalea sp. | reverse complement strand
GTGGGAGTTGGGAGATTTCTGCTTTTATGAACTGGGATGCCAATATCGACCTTAGCCAGCAACGTATTGAATCGAAGATTGCTCAAATAAGGAATGATCTTCCTGCAGACCTGAGGATCACCGTCGAGAAAATGAATCCATCCATTCTACCTGTTATTGGCTATACGCTTGAAACCAACAGCAGCAGCCGTACGCATATTGATATGAAGCAGATTGCTTTATTCACCATAAAGCCCTTTCTTTCACAAGTGCCTGGTGTATCTGAAGTTCGCATCATTGGTGGTAAGCAAAAGGAATACTGGCTAACATTAAATGCGCAAAAAATGAGCACGTTGGGAATTACTCCAGGTGCTCTTTCCAATGCACTGTCACAAACAAATTTTATTCAGGCCAATGGATATCTGTCTGATTACCGGTTGCTTTATTTAACAGTTACTGATGCAACAGTTCATTCACTGGAAGATTTACAAAATCTCATTATTTCAAATAATGGAAAACGTATTGTTCAACTGAAAGATATTGCTGATGTAAAAATCACTGAAGCGGTTGAATATACAAAAATTAACGCCAATGGTAAACAGGGAATATTAATAGCGATCATCAAACAACCAAACACTAATCTGATTACAATTTCAGATGCGATGCGGATAAAAGTGGAAGAACTGAAAAAAATACTTCCACAGGGTGTTACCATGAGACCTTATTATGTTCAGGGCGATTTTGTTCATGATTCTGTGAAAAGTGTTACCGATAGTTTATGGATCGGATTGGCACTTGCTATTATTGTTGCTGTTATTTTTCTGCGCTCACTTAAGGCGAGTGCTACTATCCTGATCACTATACCCATAACCATCTGCCTTACACTTATCGCAACATATACAGTTGGATATACACTCAATATCATGACGCTTGGCGCCATTGCTGCGGCCATTGGTTTAATTATAGATGATGCCATTGTTGTTGTAGAACAAATTCACCGTTCCCATGAAGAACATCCTGATGAACCCTCAAGAAGTGTAGTGCAAAAAGCGATTCACTATTTATTGCCTGCGATGATTGGTTCTTCCTTAAGCACCATTGTAATTTTTATTCCTTTTGAAATGATGAGTGGCGTGGCCGGTGCCTATTTTAAAGTAATGACCAATACCATGATCATTACCTTGGTGTGCTCTTTTTTTGTAACGTGGATCTGCCTGCCTGTAATTTATTTATTGTTAACAAAAGATAAACCATTTACGTCGGGTATAAAAACGATTGAAGTAAAGCCACAGGAAGTCAAAAAACAGAAATGGGTATCCTTTTTTATTCATAAACCTTACGTTAGTTTCATTATTATTCTGCTTTTTGCAGTTTCAATTGGGTTTGTGTTTCCGCAACTACAAACCGGATTTTTACCTGAAATGGATGAAGGAAGCATTGTGCTGGATTACCACTCTCCCCCGGGTACCTCATTAGATGAAACTGATAAATTACTTCAGCAGGTTGAACTCATTATAAATAAAGTACCTGAAGTAGCTGCTTATTCAAGAAGAACAGGAACGCAAATGGGTTTTTTTATTACCGAGCCCAATAGCGGTGACTATTTGATTCAACTGAAGGTAAAAAGAAAACGTTCTACACAAGAAGTTATTGCCGATATCCGTAAGCAGGTGGAGGCAACTCTGCCTGCATTGACCATTGACTTTGGTCAGGTACTCAATGATATGTTGGGTGATTTAATGGAATCTGTTCAACCAATAGAGGTGAAAATTTATGGTGACAACAATGAGAAGCTCCATGACCTTTCCCGGCAAACCGGGCAGATTATTGAAGAAATAAGTGGTGCTGCAGATGTTTTCAATGGAATTGTAATATCGGGTCCATCGGTAAGCATCATTCCTAACAATGTTGCCCTCACACAATACGGGTTAACACCGCAGGATCTGCAAACACAAGTACAACTAGGATTACAGGGAATGCAGGTTGGAAGCATACTTGAAAAACAACAGCTTTCTATTGTTCGCATCGTTTATCCCGGCACAACTCAGCAGACTGTGGAAGGTATTAAACGCATGCAGATATTTTTGCCATCGGGTCGGTTGATACCCATAATGAGCCTCGCAACAGTACACGTGAACCCAGGCGACGCAGAGATACAAAGGGAGAACCTTCAATCAATGGGAGTTGTTACCGGAAGACTTGAAAACCGTGATCTTGGAAGCACCATGAAAGAAATAAAGCACAAAGTTTCCTCACAAATCAATCTGCCTCAGGGTTATCATATTGAATATGGCGGTGCCTTTGCGCAGCAGCAACAGTCTTTTCATGATCTGCTGATGATTCTGATTACATCGGGCTTATTGGTTTTTGGTGTCATTCTTTTTTTATTCAAGGATTTTCTGGTGGCATTGACAATTTTGATTCTTGCCATGCTCGGAATTGCAGGTAGCTATCTTGCCTTGTACATTACCGGCACTGCACTCAATGTAGGCAGTTACACCGGATTGATTATGATTGTTGGTATTATTGGTGAAAATGCAATTTTCACTTATTTACAATTCAGGGAATATTTAAAAATGAATAACAATGTTGATGAATCCATCATCTATTCTATTTCTACCCGTCTCCGACCAAAATTGATGACAGCGTTGGGTGCCATCATTGCATTAATGCCATTGGCATTAGGCATCGGCACGGGAGCCCAGTTGCATCAGCCATTAGCTATAGCTGTTATTGGAGGGTTTATTGCAGCATTGCCTTTACTGCTGATTGTTCTGCCCTCAGTACTAAAGCTCATAGGAAAACGTCAGGAGTATATAGATGAAAAAATAAAATAATGTACTGTTTGATATTTTAATGTGCAATATCCTTTTTCTCCGAATGTGGATGACCTTTACGGTAATGTTCAAGAAGTTGGTCTCCACCAAAATCATGCAGCAGATCTCTTACAACTGTATGCACATGATTGGCATTATTTTGTGTGTTATCGTATTCAATGATCAATGTAGGTCCAACGATGCGGTAATAATGCGGATGTCCAACTCCTGTGATTGTATCGCCTGCCCAGGCAAACCTCAATTTATCATACCCTGCATTTTTGATATCATTAAAAAGTGTATCGGCAAAAGGTTTTTTATACCTGTTTACATAAACATTCACCAGGTCTTTAAAAAAGTTTTGCTGTTGAGTGGTCATAACCCGGTAAGAAATTCCTGCAGAGTCCTTCAAGATAGCTTTTCTGTCAATCCTTGTTATGATATCACCAGGAACATCGCCTGCAATAATTGCTGTTTTCATCTGATCGCTGGAAAATGAATGCAGTAGTTTTAGAGCAAGAATTTTCTCGTCCTTTAATATTTCTTTCCCTTTTTGTTCACCGTCCGGTATTATTGCAGGGTTTGAACCAAGGAAACCGGGTGTACCTGCAACCAGCGTGTTTTGTTCAGCAGAAAAATGAAAAGAAATATGATGTCCTTCAAAACGCCATCCCCATATATTTTTTTCACCCGGTTCTCCGAATATCGCAAGATGATATTTTCCGGGATCTCTGAAATGATCATCCGCCTTTCGGTTCTCCATCACTTTAAGGATATTCTCAAGCGCTATTATATCATTTATTTTTTTAACTGTATTATCAGTAAGACAGGCCGACAATAACTTCATCACTGTTTTTTTCTGAGCTTCATTCATTTTATCTAATGGCAAGCCTTTCCGGTCATCAATAGGAAAAAAGTGAAAATTGTACCGTTCATCCGACTCAAATGGAAATATTGTAAGCGCTTTTTGTGATGCATCGAGTGATCCTACAAATTTTTTTGCAATTATGGATATAGACTGAGCACCGGTATTCAGTGCTAGTGAAAAGCTGGCAACCAACAAAAACACATATCGCCTCATGTTATTAATTTAGAAGATGAATATATTACTCTCTTACCCAAATCCCATTGAGCATTACTTTCACTATATTTCTGGCATCACTGATATTGGTAAGGGGATTCCCTTTTACCAGTACAAGGTCTGCAATTTTCCCCTTTTCTATGCTTCCAATTTTATCAGCGATCCTGAAAAATCTTGCATTCTCCATTGTGCTCGCAACAATTATCTGCGAATTTGTTAATCCGCTTTCCTGGAATAATTCCATCTCGCGCTGGTATGCCCAGCCCCGTTCGGCATACTGGATCATCGAATGAGAACCTAGAACGATTTTCACCCCACCTTTCTTCATTCTTCCGGTAAATGCCTTCATGTTATTAAAGCCATTATATTTTACCGTATCCGTTTTGGTACCATCTTTTTTCTGGTATTCAAACGCTCCCAGGGTAGGGTCCACAAATGTTCTTTTCCTTACCAGGAATTTTATCAGTGAATCTGCCATCCATCCGTTTACATCGATTTTACTCCAGACATCATAGCGGCCGTTTTTTCTTGCATTGTTGTCGCCAAGCACTGCCTGCCTGTACTTTTCGCCTTCTCTTTTTGAAATAAGTGTAAGACCGAATGAAGTAACATGTTCAATTCCATCAAGACCAGCTTCAATGGCCTCCATGGCTTCTGTTGTTTCCAGGTGACCGGAAACAGGTAAGCCTCTTTTATGTGCAGCCACGCATACGGCTTTGATGATTGAAGGTGGGAGTCTGAAATATA
Organism: Flavitalea sp.; assembly: GCA_035525775.1. Lineage (GTDB taxonomy): Bacteria > Bacteroidota > Bacteroidia > Chitinophagales > Chitinophagaceae > Flavitalea. The sequence goes on along the minus strand of DATLDR010000181.1, from coordinate 18,024 downwards.
CTTTGATCATGCTTGCCCCCATGTCGGCAGCTCTGTTTACCTGTGTAACTGCTTCTTCAGCATCGCCCACTATATATGCGTCTTTCGGATAGGCAGGAGGGAACATGTCGATATGTGGCCCTGCCAGGAACATGCGTGGTTGCGGCCTGGAAGAACTTCTTGCATTCTCATATGTTTCCATCCATGCACCCGGATCCCGGACAGACGTAACACCATTTTGCAGAAACATACCCGGAAGTTCATCATCTCCATCGATATGGAAGTGGGCATCAATAAATCCTGGCAGCAGGCTCATTCCTGAACCATCCACTACCGCAGCTCCTTCTGGGATCTTTATTTTATTCCTGCTACCCACTTCCGCTATCTTATTATTGATTACAACGACCGATCCATCCTCGATCGGAGTTCCGCCTTTACCATCGATAATGCGTACACCTTTAATGGCAACTATACTATTACCTACTTTGATTTCACTTGCATTTACTTCGTTTAGCGCTCCTTGTCCATTTACATTCATGCTATGGAGAAACATTATTGAAACAACCGCTGTGAGAAACTTTATAAACATTCTTTAAGTTTTTAAATGAATGATAACGGATGATTGGAATTTGTAAGGAAGCTCAATTGGGCGATCGCAAAAATTAACAGCTGCATTGGTGATTGACATGCGCTCACATAACTGTAATCAAGGTAAGTAATCACAACAAAATCATATAATTTGCGCATGATTTTTTTAATAAAGCGTGCAGTTATTATATTGATGATGCTGATCGCTCTTAATTGCTGCAATACAAAATCAACTGAAACAAGAACTGAATTGGAGTTTACTACTGACTCCTTACTAGTAAACAAACCTGAATCCGATTCCTTACTTAATCTGAAGTATTACGTTCTGCATCTGGCAAAGTCTTAATGCTGGTGAAGATGTGTTGAAACAGGTTCTGGCAGGCAACGCCAGAGTGTAAAATGTTAAGAAACCCAAGCCGTACAGTGTTTTCACTTAGGGATGTCCGTAAGGCCTGATTCGGTTTTTAAGAATATGGATGATCACTACATGGCTGTTCTTAATCCGTCAAACAGCTGGACTAACATTCAGACGTCATCATCAACATCTTCACCGGAATTGTAACCGTAGGTTCTCAAACGGTACTGTACAAAAGTAACAAACAGGCGAAAAGCTATTTTATGCAGGCAGATGAATAATATGCCTGCTTTTTTTGTATTGATATCAATAGTACCATCTTACAAATGCTTCCATCGCAGCATACTTGGTCATGCCTAGTTGCGCATACATGTTGGCTGTATTGCTGTTTCTGTCTTCAGCTCTTTGCCAGAACTCCCTGTTATCAGATCCCTGGAAAGGCACCATGTCTTTCTGCGACTGGTGAATGAATATGCCATATCTTTTCTTCATTGCCTGGTCAGGACTCATGGGTACTGCCATTTCAATTTCACTGATATCCCATTCCTGCCATGCACCTTTATATAGCCACATATAACAATCGTTCACCCAGTCATCGCCCTGCTCTTTTATCCTGCGTAATGCTTCAAACACAATTTCAAGACAAACTTTATGTGTTCCATGCGGATCTGCTAAATCGCCTGCACAAAAAACCTGTTGAGGCTTAATTTCTCTTAACAGATTGATAGTGATTTCAACATCCTTTTCTCCCATTGGTTTTTTCTCAATGGTACCGGTTTCATAGAAGGGTAGATTTTGAAAATGTGCATTTGAATCAGGTAAACCTACATAACGGCAGGTAGCTTTTGCCTCGCAAACCCTTATCAATCCTTTAATAGCACGTATCTCCGGCGTATCCATCTGGTTAGACTTTTTCTGACCCAGGTATTCACGCGCTTTTGTTAAGATATCTGCCGATTTCTTGCTATCCATTCCAAACATATTTTCAAAGCCTACAGCAAAATCTAGGAACCGGGTAACAAATTCATCTGTTACTGCAATGTTTCCTGAAGTCTGGTAGGCGACATGTACATCATGTCCCTGTTCGTGCAATCGCTGGAATGTTCCACCCATGGAGATGATGTCATCATCCGGGTGGGGAGAAAATATAATTACCCGCTTGGGGTAGGGAACTGAGCGTTCGGGATGATTCGGAAGATTAACATTGGGCTTACCTCCTGGCCATCCTGTTATTGTATCTCTTAGCATGTAATATACTTCGAGATTTATTTCATAGGCGTCGCCGTGTTCAACGAGCAGGTCGCCAATTCCATTATCCTTATAATCTGAATTAGTTAGGCTAAGTAGTGGCTTACCGGTTTTTAATGCCGTACTGATCACTGCTTTTTTAATCATTTTCGGTGTCCATTCAAGTTCGCCGGTGAGCCACGGTGATTTGAATCTTGTAAGTTCAGAAGAAGCAGTTTCATCAAGAACAAAAACACAATCATTATGTAGTTGAAGCTGTGAGGCAGGAATATGTTCGGTTACATGTCCTTCAACAGCTTTCTGGACCACTGGTGCTTTAGACTGACCCCATGCAAGCAGAATCATTTTTTTTGCTTTCATAATGGTGCTTATGCCCATAGTGATCGCCAGACGGGGAACCTGTGAAATGTTAGTGAACTCGTATGAATTAGCAATTCTGGTTGAGTTATCCAGCGCGACAAGTCTTGTTTTAGAATTAAGGTTGGATCCGGGTTCATTGAATCCAATATGACCATTATTTCCTATACCCAGAATCTGGAGATCAATTCCACCGGCCTCGTCAATCTTTTTTTCATATGCAGCGCAATGCACTTTTACTTCATCCTTGGTTATTTCACCATCAGGAATATTAATATTCGACGGATCTATATCAACATGGTCGAACAGATGGAACTTCATGAACCTGTTATAGCTCTGAAAAGCAACTTTGTCGATTGGATAATATTCGTCAAGATTGAATGTGACAACATTCTTAAAACTTAGTCCCTCCATTTTATGCAGCCGTACCAGCTCAGCATACAAGGTTCTTGGGGTACTGCCTGTTGCCATGCCGAGCACACACTTTTCATTTTTGCCCTGCTTTTCCCTGATAAGGGCAGCGATCTGATTGGCGGCAAAAACAGAACCTTCTTTAGGATCTGCAAAAATTTTTACCGGAATTTTCTCAAACGAATCAACCATGCTCATATTTATACAATTGCTTTAGTGAATACACAGCTGCGAATATTGTTTATTCAGCTGCTATTTTCTTTTTCGGATCAACCTTAATGCGCATATCTGTGAATAATGCCCTGCTGTAATTCACACCCCACAAGTCATACCTTTTGAATTGAACTCCAAGCCGCTTTTCAAAGTCATTCCAGTTACGTGATGCTGCTGTACTCCATAACACTTCACTTAATGCACTTAACCTGGGGAAGAGCATGTATTCCACTTTCCGCGGGCTTTTCATGTATTCAGTCCACACATTGCCCTGAGCTCCCAGAACGTGTTGTTTTTGCTTTTCATTAAGCACGAGAGGAACCGGTTCATAGCTGTATACTTTCTGAATACTCAGGTAACCACCGATAGTTACAGAATCTTCTTTTTTGCTTTGAGCATGATCAAGGTAAACATGTGTTCCAGGTGTCATAATCACATCATGATCCTGTTTTGCCGCTTCTATACCTCCCTCTTCACCGCGCCAGCTCATCACTGTTGCGTTGGGCGCCAGCCCGCCTTCAAGTATTTCATCCCATCCGATAATCTTCTTTCCCTTACTGTTTACATATGTTTCTATGCGCTGAATAAAATAACTCTGCAGCTCATGCTCATTTTTAAGATTGTTATCCCTGATTCTTTTCTGGCACTTTTGACATATTTTCCAGCTGTCCTTTGGACATTCATCTCCACCTACATGAACATATTGTGAAGGGAAAAGCGGGATCACTTCATCAAGCACATCCTGCAGAAATGTAAATACAGAATCATTTCCCGCACAGTACACTTCCGGTTCTATTCCCCACGTCTGCTTAACTTCATAAGGACCACCTTTGCAACCAAGATATGGATAAGAAGCCAGAGCTGCTTTGCCATGGCCCGGCATTTCTATTTCAGGTATAACTGTTATATGCCTTTTTGCTGCATAAGCTATAACATCTTTGATTTGGTCCTGCGTATAAAATCCGCCATAATGAAGATTGTCATTTCCTGTTCCAGGATAACGGCCTATTATAGTACCGTTGCGGTAAGCGCCAACTTCAGTAAGTTTCGGATATTTTTTTATCTCGATTCTCCAACCCTGGTCGTCTGTAAGATGCCAGTGAAATCTGTTCATTTTATGCAGGGCAATGAAGTCTATGTATTTTTTTACAAACTCAACATCAAAAAAATGACGTGCTACATCCAGCATGAGTCCCCTGTATTTAAGTCGCGGCTGGTCGGATATGGACACCAGCGGCAACTGCAACGATGAACTTTTTTTAAGAGGAAGAAGCTGTATCAGGCTTTGCATGCCGAGAAACGTGCCTGCATAAGAGTTACCTGCAATACTGATTGATCCGGAAGTTCCGTTCAGATCATAATGTTCATCATTATCCGGAGCCTTGACAAATTGCCTTGTTGAGAAATGAATGTAATTGTTCGTAGCATGATCCAAAATGTTCAAAGAAAATCCATAAAACTTATTAAGGTAATCATTGAAGAAATCAGCGGCGTCTCTGTCGCCGTCGTTTTTAACTACAATGCAGGTATTCTTGTCCAATCTGAAAGTTCCTGGCTTAACTTTCAGGCTTTGAGGTTTGGGAATAATGTTTACCGGCGAAGTTTGACAAAAAGTATTAAGAAAAATTAAATTGGCAAGTAAAACTGCAGATAATTTAATCAGCATTATTTTCATCAGATTTAAGTTATAAAAGTAATATATAATCGGCTACCGTATGACCCCATCGTCTAGAACCGCAATATTATCGCAAATTTTCAAAGTAGTCTCACTGTGAGCTATTATTATCACTGTATTGCCGTTGCGTTTATACCACTCAATCGTTTGCATTATTTTCTGTTCAGACACACTATCGATTGAAACGGTCGCTTCATCAAGGATAAGGACAGGAGCATTACGGAAAAGTGCCCGGGCAATTGCTATTCTTTGTTTTTGTCCGCCCGAGAGATTACCCGCTTGCTCAGCAACCATTGTGTTCATTCCCTTTGGAAAATATGAAGTGAATGCTGTGATTCCAAGACGTTCACATATATCGCTCATCCGGATATCATTTTTTTCGCGTCCTAACATGATATTCTCCAGAATACTTCCTGAAAACAGATCCGGTTGTTGCCTTACTACAGAAATTAGTCGGGTCAGATTTTCATATTCAATTTCATTTATATCAATGCCGTTCAACTTTATTGTACCCCCCTGCACTTTATACGAACGTAAGAGGAGTGAGGCCAGAGTGGATTTGCCACTACCGCTTTTTCCACTTATACCGGTTATTTTTCCTGCCGGTACGTACAAATTAATATTTTTCAGTAATGGCTCGTTATTTCCATAAGTGAATTGCACATCTATAAAATTGATACAGATATCACGTGTGGCAGATAATTTTTTCCATCCGTTTTCTCGAGGAGCCAGTTCCATAATTTCAAAGAGCCTCTCCGATGCGATCTTTGCTTCTGTAAATGTTTTAGTAGCCGCCAGCAGGTATAGCACTGGTCCGGTGATCCACCCAAGCAATGTATAAAAGGATATTAATTGTCCTGGTGTAAGTTCATTACCTGCAACATACAGGCTTCCTATCCATAGCAGCAGTATCATATATATTTTACCAGCAAGGTCTGCTGACATTTGTATATATGAGTGCCATACGGAGGATGAATATATTTTTTCTGATAAGTTGCTAAGTTTCACGGCAACTTTATTTTTGAAAAACTTCTCAAGTCCGAGATGTCTGATGGTAGTTGCAGCACCCAAAGTTTCGATCAGAGAAGTATCTAATTCTGCCGCCGCAACGGCAATTCCCCGCTGATAGCGTTGATTGATGCGGTTACTCAAATAATACAATAAAGCATAAATACCGGCTACTGATGAAATGATCGCCGATACTTTCCAGCTGTAAGTAAACATGAACACCAACGAAAAAATAATGATCAGCACATCAACAACAAGGTTCACAGCAAAATCATGTATGAACGCTGTGATCTTCACGGCATCATTTATACGGCTCAGCATTTCACCTACCCTCATATTATCGAAAAATGATTGCGGCAATTGTAATACATGACCGTAGTATTCATTGATCAACGATGAACTGATGGCCCTGCCCGTTTTGAGTATGACGACATTTTTTATTATACTGATCAGGAAATACATCAACACCAGCAACAAGGCAATTATTGATATAATATTCAGTAGAATGAAATTTTGTTTAACCAGCATACCATCAACAATTACTCTTACATACACCGATACCGTCAATGCAAGTATACTCACCATCACTGCACACAAGGCGGCCAGCATAAGCGACTTCCTGTAAGGACGGATAATGGCGGTTATTTTATCAAATGTTCGCTTTTGCCTGACCTTAATCATTTTTTCACCAGGCAACATCAGAACAGCTACACCAGTCCAGATTTCTCTAAATTTACCCTGCGTAATTCTTCTGATTTTTCCTTCTGCCGGGTCCATTACTAGCACCCTTGTATCATTCACTTTAACCAACACCATGAAATGGCTCATCTTGTCATCCGTTATTACATGCACAATTGCCGGCAAGGTGGTAATTTTCATTGATTCATAAGTTGCTTTTATTCCCTTTGCGTGAAAACCTGATTGTATAGCCGCTTCCACCAACCCAAGTACACTGGTGCCCTGTTGATCAGTAACTGTTAACTGACGTATCCTGGCAACAGCCATATGTAATCCATAAAAACCAAAAACCGACGCCAGGCACGCAGCACCGCAATCAGACACATCATGCTGACGGACCAATGGAGGGCGCCAATTGTTTTGCTTCACTAATGCCATACATAAAAAACATGTAAACAGTTATGAGTACAACGATCAGAATGATGACTGCAATTACTATAACCTGTTTTCTCATTAATAAAATTGTTTAATTTAAAAATGCAGGAACATCCTTATCGGATGTTCCTGTTTTTTTTCAGAGGCTAGAACAGCCTACCATCACTCCACACATCCTGGCCATACCGAATATTGTAACGCCCAGCACGAATGTCCTTATGCCACCGCCACCACTCCCTAAAGTAGCAGTAACACATTTAAGGTATTCAGTGATGCCGTCACCTCCGGTAACATTTTTAGATTCTTCACGGGTCAGTTCTATCTGGCCATGTCTTGCTAGATTTAGTTTTTTCATAGTAGAATATTTTTTTGATGATGAGTAATTCAGTTATAATAATGCCTTCATACGTTTAGCTTCCCTTATTCCCATGTTGTAGAAGTATTCCATGCCAGATAACACCAGCTTTACAACAGTTTCAGTAAGTGAGCCACCCTGAATGCACCGCATTTCTTCACGACTGAGCATGGTTTGGCCCTTAGGATCAACCTTTAATTTTTTTTTCATATCAATTAAATAGAATGAAGTACCCTTCTTGCGGAACTGATCAGGATCACAGGCATACGGTACAATTTTCCCAAATGATCATTTTCTCTTATTGGTCAATAAAAGTAAATCATGGGAAAACCATTAACAAAGTGTAAACCTCCTTATGTTGCGCTATTTTTCTTACAGATTCGCGAGGCTTTCACGAAGCACCCTGATCTTTGTTTCAGCATCAGCTCTTTTCTTTTTTTCAAGCGCTATAACTTCCGGTTTTGCATTCTGCATAAAACGCACATTGGTTAGTTTCTTATCTACCGACGTTAAAAATCCTTCAAGATGTTTAAGCTCTTTCATCATGCCATCACGTTGCTCACCACTATCAATAGGTGCTGTGGTCTCAATAAAAAATTTATCCTTACCAATCGCAACTGAGATGTTATGGCCTATGGCTTCCGTATTAAATGCAATGCTATTTGCATTTACCTGTTTTGCGAGTATATGATAAAATGATTTATACAGATCCGGCTGTTCTGTTATTATATATAACTTGATTTCTTCCTTTAATTTCAGCTTACTCTTATTACGTGCATCGCGTAATCCCGTGATAACTTCTTTCAAAATACTTCCTGCTTTCAGTATATCCGGATCAGCAGTGTTCAACTGACCGGATTGTCTTATACACAGGTCATCGTTCCTGTCCGCTAGCAGGTGATAGATCTCTTCTGTCACAAACGGCATAAAGGGATGAAGTAAGTGCATCAGCTCAGTGAAAAAATTAACAGTTTGTCTGTAAATGCCTTTATCAATCTTATGATCAGGTAAAGGCTTTACCCATTCAAGGTACCAGCTGCAGAAATCATCCCATATCAGTGAGTAGATGGTTTTAAGCGCCTCACTCAGCTTGAAATCATCATACATCCCACTTATATCACGGCGTACTTCTTGTAACCTTGCCTCAAACCATTGCACTGCAAAATCATTTCTTGAAATAGGTGAATGATCATCATCCATATCTTCAATCTCAACTGTTCCTGCAAACCCTGAAACATCCATTACTACCAATTCGTTTGTGCCACTGGCTTCTTCCACTTCCTGGCCTCGTTCATTCAATTTTTGCTCCCACATTTTAAGGAGTTTCATGGCATTCCAGATCTTGTTATTGAAAAAGCGGCCCTGGTCCGGTGAAGTTTCATCGAAAAGAAGATCATTCCCTGCAGGCGCAGAAATGAGTATTCCAAATCGTACTGCGTCAGCTCCATATTTTTCTATCAGCTTTAGCAGATCGGGAGAGTTGCCAAGGCTCTTGCTCATCTTCCTTCCCAGTTTGTCACGTACCATTCCCGTAAAATATACATGATGAAAAGGGATCGTGGCCTTGTATTCCATACCCGCCATGATCATCCTGGCAACCCAGAAAAAAATTATATCCTGGCCGGTTACCAGCACTGAAGTAGGATAGTAATAATTTACTTCATCATTTCCAGGGTTAGTTATGCCTTTAAAAACTTCCATAGGCCATAACCATGATGACGCCCACGTATCCAACACGTCGTCATCCTGTTTTAGTGATGGATCTTTACCACCGTATTTTTCAGTATAAATTTTTTTTGCATCATTTTCATTTTCCGCCACAACATAATTTCCCTCCGCATCATACCATGCAGGTATGCGTTGTCCCCACCACAATTGCCGGCTGATGCACCAGTCTTTTATATTGGATAGCCAGTATTTATAAGTATTAAGAAATCTATCTTCCGGATGTATTTTTATTCTTCCATCGAGTACTGGTTCTAATGCTTTTTGCGCCAATGAATTCATGGATACAAACCATTGTGTCGATATTCTTGGTTCTACAATACAATTAGTTCTCTGGCTGAATCCGGCTCTTGTCGGGTATTCTTCATCCTTTATCAACCAGCCACGTTCTTTTAGTTTTGCCACTACATTTTTTCGCCCTTCAAATCTTTCAAGTCCTGCAAATTCGCCGGCAGCAGCAGTCAGCGTACCATCTTCATTCAGCGTATCAATTACCGGCAAATTATGTTTGAGACCTATATTATAATCATTGATGTCGTGTGCAGGGGTTACTTTCAAAACCCCCGTTCCGAATTCCGGATCAATATATTCATCTGTTATGATGGGAACAACACGGTTTACAAATGGGATTACGGCATATTTTCCATGCAATTTTGTGTAACGTATATCCGCTGGATTCACAGCAACAGCCGTGTCTCCCATAATTGTTTCAGGACGCTGAGTTGCAATAACAATATAAGGTGTATCCTCAGCGAGCTTTGAAACATCTGCATCAGCATTGTTAACAACATAATATCTTACATGGTAAAGCCGGCCCTGTATGTCTTTATGTTCTACTTCTTCATCGCTCAGGGCTGTTTTAGCTACAGGATCCCAGTTGATCATTCTTGCGCCGCGATATATGAGTCCTTTATGATAGAGATCAACAAATACTTTTATCACAGCACGGTAATAACCGGCATCCATAGTAAATGTGACCCTGTTCCAATCAACGCTGCAGCCAAGTTTATCGATCTGGTTGTAGATGATGTTGCCATATTTCTCTTTCCATTCGAATGCATATGCAAGAAACTCTTCCCTTGATAATTGCGATTTATCAATGTTCTTTTCTCTTTTAAGCATATCTACCACACGGGCTTCAGTAGCTATGGATGCATGGTCGCTGCCAGGTACCCAGCAGGCATTGAAGCCATTCATCCTGGCATTACGTATAAGGATGTCCTGTACTGTTTCGTTAAGTGTATGACCCATGTGCAGTACACCGGTAACATTAGGCGGAGGAATTACAATGGTAAAGGAGGGACGGTCATCCGGCACACTGTTAAAATATCCTTTCTGTTTCCAATGCCTGCTCCATTTTTCTTCAACCGATGCGGGGTCGTAATTTTTAGTCATCTCCATACGAGGGCAAATATACTAATGCGTATTGAGTAGAATATAAAAGACGGAAGCAGGAACGTATGAACACAAAAATGTACCGGCATATATTATTACACCAGTACATATATCAATTGTATTGGCTGATTAAGCGAACCAATATAGGTAGGACAACAGCATTATAAGAGCCAAGAAACCGAAAGCCCATAGCGCTATTTCGGCATTCTCGCTAAGATGATGATGTTCGTGATCCTTTTTCATAACGTTACGAGTTTATGTGATTGAAGTGATCGCAAAGCACGAATTCACCAGGGTATGATCAACAAATATTTTTCAAAAAAGGATAACGGAAATGTGAAAACTGAGACAAAAGGTCAGTCTATCGGGACAAAAGTAGTACTTCAGTATCAAATAGTCAAGGTATTTTTCCACAATTAAATCCAGTTAATGCAGACATTTTTACCTTTATAGCTCATGTATGCGATTGTAGATATAGAGACCACCGGAGGATATGCAGCCGCTAATGATATTACCGAAATAGCTATAGTGCTTCATGATGGTGATAAAGTAACTGAAGTTTTTCAAACACTCTTAAGGCCTTCAGTAGCAATTCCTTATTTTATTCAATCTCTCACCGGTATTAACCATGCTATGGTTTTGGATGCTCCGGTTTTCAGCGAAATGGCAGCCACCATTTATGAAAAGCTTAATGGCAGAGTGTTCGTTGCACACAATGTAAATTTCGATTATTCATTTATTAAGCATCACCTTGCCCTCAATGGCTTTGACCTCGTATGCCAGAAACTTTGCACAGTACGTCTTACCAGGAAAATTTTCCCGCAACTTCCATCGTACAGCCTTGGAAACCTATGCCGTCATTTTAATATACTGATAGAAAACAAGCACCGGGCCGGAGGTGATGCTACAGCAACTGCAAGATTGTTTGATCATATTCTTTCTAATAACGGTCATGGACACATTGTTCAATTCTTAAAAAGAAGTTCCCGTGAACAATGTCTTCCGCCTAATCTTCCTAAAGCACAAGTAGAGCAATTGCCATACACTCCCGGTGTTTATTATTTCCATGATCAGAAAGGCAGAGTCATTTATGTAGGAAAAGCAAGGAACATCAGGTACCGTGTTTCCAGTCATTTTACCAATAACGGCACCCAACGGCAACGCCAGGAATTTTTGCGGAACATATACAGTATCAGTTATCAGAATTGTGGCACCGAACTGATGGCATTCATCCTGGAAAATATAGAGATCCGGAAACACTGGCCTCAGTTCAATTCGAGCCAGAAAACTTTTCTGCCGAGTTATGGTCTTTATATGTATGAGGACCAGAATGGCTTTTGTCGCCTGGTGATAGAAAAAAAGAAAAACAACCTGAAAGCGTATTACACCTTCAATTCAATGAATGAAGGTGTGCGATTACTGAATCAGCTTACTCAGCAGTTCAAGCTGACAATACAGGATGCAGAAACCGCTCATTTATTTAATAACAGGGTGTATGAGGCAGTAGATCATCTCGAAAAACTGCTGCCGACATTTGCGGTGATGGATGATCGTTGTGATGTTGCTGAAGGTCGCTCATGCATATTGATAGAAAAAGGCCGGTTTTATGGGATGGGTTATCTTCCGGGTGATGTTGCGGTGTATTCATACGATGATTTGAAAACCTATCTGCAGGCTTATCCTGAAAACGATTACATTCGGGGACTTGTATACCAGTACGTTCAGAAAAGACCTGAGAAAAAGCTGGTGTTCCAATAAAAATGGATAGAAGGATAACCTCGTGGTATAGTCGCTGTCTGCAAAAAGAAATGCCCGTGGCGGTATATGGTCATTATGGAGTTGCACTGTTGCTTATACCTACGGCTGCGGCCGATTTTCTGGAATATGAAAGATTTGAACTGATTCAGGCATTGCAACCTTTCATTGACGGTGGAAAAATCAAAGTTTTTTCGATTGATAGTATTAACAAGGAGAGTTGGATGAATTACAGCGCACATCCCCTTCATAAAACATACATGCATAATCAATGGAACTACTATGTGTATGATGAAGTGATGCCATTTATAAAAAATAATACCAGTCAGGATACTCCTGTTTATTCGTGTGGGGCTTCATTCGGTGCGTTGCATTGCGCGAATCTGTTTTTTAAAAGACCTGATCTGCTGAATGGGTGCATCCCGATGAGCGGGGTATATGAGCTTACTGAATATACCAGGGGGTATTTTGATGATGATGTGTATTTTAACAGCCCTATGCACTATGTTCCAAACCTGCACGATGATTCGATACTTGAGCAGATAAGAAAGAGTAACCACATTCACCTGTTATCGGGAAGTGGCGAATATGAAGAACCTGGATCTGGAGAAAGGTTTGCCGGCATTCTATTGAATAAAGGCATCAGTTATGAACTGGATATATGGGGACCCGAATGGCGTCACGACTGGAACACCTGGAAGGCTATGCTTCCCCATTACATTGGAACCAGGTTCTGATGAAGGATTTCAATAAATTGTTTCCTGGCAATCATTTTTGCACCAAGACTTTCCAGATGTTCGGTGTATACCTGGCAATCGACCAGTTTTAATCCTTCTTTCATTAGATGCTGCAGGTAAGAAACGAATGCGAATTTGCTTGCATTGCTCACCTTAGTGAACATACTCTCTCCGAAAAAAATATTGCCGAGCTTTACACCATATAAACCGCCGACGAGGTTTCCGTTATACCAGGCTTCAGCACTATGCGCGATTCCCTTTTTATGTAATTCAATATAGGCGGTTTTGACCTCATCTGTTATCCATGTACTTTCCTGGTGCTTCCTGTTGATGCGCTTGCAGTTAGTAATGACTTCAACGAAGGCTTTGTTGATAGTGAAGGAAAACGTGTTCTTTTTAATGATTGCCCGCATGCTTTTAGTGATCACCAGCTCATCAGGAAATAACACGAATCTTGGATCAGGGCACCACCAAAGGATGTGATCACCTTCATACCAAGGGAAAATTCCTGAGCGGTATGCGAGCACAAGCCGATCAGTTGAAAGGTCGCCTCCTACGGCAAGTAGTCCATCCGGTTCAGTTAATTCAACCGGAGGAAAAATGAGTTCTTTATCAATGGAGAAAAGTGGCATTAATATTATGCGGTCACTTCAACGGTTGCACCTATGCCGCGTTCGGTAATGGCATCGCAATCGTGCTTAAGGTCGTCGTAGCTACCGTTTTTAACGGCATATTTTCCTTTATAGTGAATAAGATAAGCGCATTGTTCGGCCTGAACATTACTGTGACCGCAAACCTGTATAAGTGTTTCTATCACCCATTCAAATGTATTAACCTCATCGTTCCACACGATCAGGCTGAATGGTTCCTCGTTTAAAGTGAGAACATCTGTTTCAACTATTTCCTGCGGTCTGCTGTTACCTGCAAATCCCATTGTTGTTATTTGTAAAGCAAAAATAATTATAATGGCCCTGAGTTACAAACTTCTTATACTATGATCATTTATAATAAATTGAAAAAAAATTTGGGTGTAGTTTTTCAAAACTTATCTTTGCACTCCCAATAAAAAAGGGAGCATAGCTCAGCTGGTTTAGAGCATCTGCCTTACAAGCAGAGGGTCCGCGGTTCGAACCCGTGTGCTCCCACAGGTCTGAAAAAGGTTTCAAGCAATTGAAGCCTTTTTTCATATACAGCAGTTTCGAATTATCATGTGGCAATAAAAAAGGCCCTGGAAAACCAGAGCCCTTTCAGTTATCAGATTATTAAGATTATTTACGGTTAAGCAGTTTGAATGTTTCAGGAACAAGAACGATTTCAGTTCTTCTGTTCTGAGCCCTTCCCTCAGCAGTTGAATTGTCGCCAAGCGGATTGTATTCGCCCTGACCTGCAGCTGTAAAACGAGCTGGATCAATCTTGTTGTCTTTAAGTGCCCTTACAACACTGTTAGCCCTGTTGGTGCTTAAAGCCCAGTTGTCGCCACCGCGGTCGTCTGTATGACCAATCACCAGCACGTTCATTTTTGGATATTCATTCAATACGGAAGCATATGTTCCCAGAACTGTTTCTCCATCTTTACTGATCTTGGTGCTTCCTGGTCTGAAGAGAAGCTTATCGTCAAGCGTAAGATATACCATACCGTTCTTGTATTCTACGTTTGCGCCTCTATCTGCATAATCAGCCATTTTATCTTTTAGCTTCTTTTCTGCTTCATCCATCTGTGTCATGTATTCATTAACCGCAGAAGAATATCCTTCAAGTTCTTTGCGTGATTCTTCGCTTTCCTTCTGAAATTTGTCGCGCTCGCCAGTAACCAACTTATTGCTGGAGATAGCATCATTCAGCTGTGATTGCAGTTCGCTGTTCTTCCTCATCAGCGAATCATTCGTCATTTTAGCGTTCTGAGCCTCAGTAGTAGCTGCCTGGTATTTCTTTTTGGAAACACAGGATGTGACCATAAGTGTGAAGAGCAATAACCAAGCGAGTGAAATTTTCTGTAACATATTGAATTGATTTTAGTTTAATTAATTATCAGCAAATCTGCAATAAATATACCTGTAAATAAAATTCCGGAACCAAATTGTTTAATTTTTGTATTGACACCGAACAATTTCATTTGAAACTTAACTTTCATTCTTCATTACCAATTCACTTATTGCTATCCGTTTTAGAAATGTAGGGATCTCAAAATTTTGTGCAAAAGAATAGAAAAAAGATGATGATAAGCACCAAGTGGTAAAAATTTTTTTCATTTTTTTGGAGCATCGTATATATACGATCCTTTTTAACCCGAATTCAGTTTTCATTTTGTTACATATTATTGTTTACTTCTATCTCAAATCTGCACTTTTTCTTTCATTGGTTTTTTTCCTATTATGAAACATGTTGATAACTAAAATTTTACTGTAACTCGTATATAATCATTGAATATACAGCACTTTGCCAACAAACGGTTAATTGCCCAACTTGTCCTAAAGTTTCATCAAATTTTTCTGGCATTATTTTAGTTGCGCAAACGCGATTTATAGAAGTTTTTTAATCCGAAAAGTGTTCCTGTTTATGAAAAATCTAACCGCTTATGGCCTAGCCGCCTTACTGTTTGCTTTATCATCATGTCAAAAAGATTTCGTAACCGACCCTTCATCTGTTAATGGTGATGTTACCACAAGTAACACTGCAGCCGATGACGTATTGGAAACCGCACTGCCTGTTCATACTCCACGGCAGATTGCAATCAACTCAAATGTTTCAGGTTATTATGAAACATTGCCTGCGCGATACAGCTTAACCACGAAAAGGTATCCACTGATCGTTTTCATACATGGTGTCGGTGAACTTGGCACCGGCCTTTCTCGATTAAATTGCTGTGGTCTACCATATCATATCAAAGGCGGTACTTTCCCTGCAAAATTTTTGGTAAATGGAGTGTATTATTCTTTTATAGTTATCTCTCCGCAATTTCGTGTACGTCCTAATCCAGCACAGATCCAATCAGTAATTGATTACGCAAAAAACAAATATCGTGTGGATGCAACTCGCGTATATGTTACCGGTTTAAGCATGGGTGGAGGTTCTACCTGGGACTGGTCCGTAGTATATGGTCAGATAGCAGCCGCCATCGGACCTGTTTGCGCAGGCACAAAACCAACTACATCACTTGCTGGCAGCGTGGCAACAAAGAATGTAGCAATATGGTCGCTGAATTCAAGTTCTGATGCAGTTGTTCCTATTCAATGGGGTAAAGACTGGATCAACTGGATTGATGCAAGAAATACTTCAATGGCATCACAAACCAAACTTACCATCTGGGATAATTTAAGCCATAATGGTACGTGGGGAAAAGCTTTCAACCCTGTTACAAAAGTAGATGGCTACAATTTATACCAATGGTTCCTGCTGCATAAAAGAAGTGGCGGAACAACATCAACTACACCGCTTTCCACATCACCAACAACGACAACATCAGGAAATCTGGCTCCTAAAGCTAATGCAGGTGCAGACCAGTCCATTCCAAAAGCCTGGAATTACTTCCCATTCCTAAACGCTACTCCATCTACAGATAGTGATGGCTGGATAGTAGGTTTTAAATGGACAAAAATCAGTGGTCCTTCGCAGTATAGTTTTTCAAGCCCTAATAGCGGACAAACAAAAGCTAACGGACTTGTAGCAGGTACGTATGTGTTCAGGGTAACCGTAACTGATAATAAAGGCGCAACTTCATATGATGATGTAACAATCAATATGACAAGCACCAGTGGTACTACAACATCATCAAGCCTAACTGCGCCAAAAGCAATCGCTGGGCCTGACCAGTCGATACCGGTTTCCTGGAATTATTTCCCGTTACTAAATGCAACAACTTCTACTGACCCTGATGGTTGGATAGCTTCATTCAAATGGAGTAAAATAAGCGGCCCCTCATCTTACTCCATAGTGAGCCCTGCTTCAGGGAAAACTAAAGTCAACGGACTTGTTGCCGGTACGTATGTATTCAGGGTAACTGTAACTGATAACAGCGGGCAGGCATCCACAGATGATGTAACCGTAACGATGACAAATAATTAATTCCTACATCCTAAATTGAAGCCCTGCATCACCCAATGCAGGCTTTTTTATTTATCTGTTCAATAACACCCGGTTCTCGATCGCATCGCAGCATAGAGATTGAATGATGAAATCTCACTTAGCGTATAATTAAGTTCAAGCTGCAGGGACTTCACTGAACCTGCGGATCAGGAGATCAAATTCGTCCATATCTCCTTGGAGCAATCGTGACAAAAGGTTAGAATATATAAAAAATTATCTTTATCACATGAACGATTTTTATGAATTGATCAGACAACCATGGCCATGGTGGGTATCAGGACCGCTAATTGGTCTTACAGTGCCGGCTCTGCTGATCCTGGGTAATAAGCCTTTTGGGGTATCATCAAGCATGAAACATATCTGTGCAGCATGTTTTCCCGGGAATATTCCATTTTTCAGGTACGACTGGAAAAAGGAATCATGGAACCTTTTTTTTGTAGCGGGAATTACAATCGGTGCATTTATAGCATGGACATGGCTCTCTGATCACCACATTGAGATAAATCCGAAACTGATTAGTGAACTTAACGTATATGGAATTGACGATCATAATCAGCTGGTGCCAAAAGAATATTTCAACTGGAAACACTTATTCACATTAAAGGGTTTACTAATGATCGTTGCAGGCGGGTTCCTTGTAGGATTCGGGACAAGATACGCGGATGGGTGTACTTCAGGACATTCAATAATGGGACTTTCAAATCTTCAATGGCCGGCGCTTGTAGCCACCTGCAGCTTTATGGCGGGTGGTTTTTTCAGCGCAAATCTTATTGTACCGGCAATTTTAAAATTATCTATGTGAAATTGTTTGTTTCGAATATAAAATTTCTGTTTGCCGGATTAATTTTTGGTATACTGATCGTGAAAGGTGAAGTAGTGTCATGGTTCAGGATCCAGGAAATGTTCAGATTTCAAAGCATTCACATGTTTGGTATTATCGGTTCTGCCGTTATAGTAGGTATGATCTCCATCCAGTTGATAAAAAGGTTCCGAATAAGAACAATCAATCATGAACAAATCATCATTA
>DATLDR010000105.1:0-4161 GCA_035525775.1 Flavitalea sp. | reverse complement strand
GTGTTGAAGGACTAGTTCATGTAAGTGAAATTACCTGGGCAAACACTCCGATCAACGCTAAAGAGTTCTTTAAGCTTAATGATGAGCACGAAGCGAAAATCGTTACACTCGATAAAGACAGCCGCAAGATGAGTCTTTCCATCAAGCAGATGAGCGAAGATCCATGGAGCACAATTGAAAATAAATTCCCTGAAGGCAGTCGTCATTCCGGGCTGGTTAAAAATATCACACCATATGGTGTTTTTGTTGAGCTCACACCTGGAATTGGTGGTATGATCCATATCAGCGATCTCAGTTGGCTTAAGCGTTTCAATCACCCGTCAGAATACACAAAAGTGGCTAGCCACATTGATGTGATCATACTCGGAATTGATAAAGATAACCGGAAGCTTCAGCTTGGACACAAACAGCTTGAAGAAGATCCCTGGAATACACTTCAGGATACATTCGCTCCAGGATCAATTCATGACGGAACTGTGATCCGCAAAGATGATAAAGGTGCAGTAGTTCAGCTGCCTTACGGTCTTGAAGGATTTGCACCTAACCGCCACCTTGCAAAAGAAGATGGTAAACCTGTAGGTGCAGATGAAACAACACAATTCATGGTAATTGAATTCGATCGCAACGAAAAACGTATCGTCGTATCACATTCAAGGATCTGGGAACAGGCGAAGGTCGATGAAAAAGAAACAGCGAAAAAAGAAGCCCGTGTCGAAGCAGATACAACCAGGAAAACAGTGAAGACTATCCAGAACAAAGTTGAAAAAGCAACACTTGGTGATTTGGGTGCTCTTGCACAACTGAAGCAGAAATTGCAGCAGGAAGAGCAGAAGGTTGATGATACACCAGAAACAAAAGAATAGATTTTTTATTCTTTTATATATAAAGGCGTCTCGTATAGAGGCGCCTTTTTTATTTAATAAAACAAACTTGCTAAATATTTTCTGAACAGTAATATCCGAATAACTAAAACTAGTAGTATTCCCATTGTTTCGCTGTTTTATGTTTTCTATTTTGTGTTGTCCTTATCCTATGAAAGCGCTAGTGTTTTTGTTCATTCCGTTATTTTCATTTCACCTTAATGCACAGGTGAATGCGTATGCGCAGGTTACATCTATTTCCTCCACTACTATCAGCATCGGTACAAGCAATGAAACTAATGCAACATTTGTAACTGGTTTACCAGTTATCATTATGCAGATGCAGGATAACACAATTGGTTCGAACGTAACAAATAGTTCAACATTCGGCACACTAACATCTATACAGTCAACCGGCCAATATGAGATCACTCACATCAGTGCTGTAACACGCTCACCCGGTTTAACGCAGGTCACGATATCAAGTCCACTTGCAAATACTTATAACATTAATGCGAACAGCAGCGTTCAGCTGATCAGTTACCCATTACTTAGCTCATCCAATTACACTACTTCAGCAGATATCGCTGCCGTTCCCTGGACCGGATCGGTCGGTGGTGTAGTAGCTTTCAGAGTCGGAGGAATATTGACATTGAATCACAATATCACTGCGGATAATGCAGGGTTCAGGGGAGGCGCGATCAATGCTGGCAATGCAGGATCATGTGATAATGGTACCTATATCAGTGCAGCAAATGATAATTATGGAAACAAAGGCGAATCAATTTATAAAGTAACAAACAATTCGTTTGTTGCAGGCAGAGGCAAGATATTAAATGGCGGCGGAGGTGGGAATAGTCACAACGGAGGCGGTGGTGGTGGCGCCAATGCATCGGGGGGAGGAGAAGGTGGAAAGGGGTACACGTGTAGTTCAAATGCCGGCGGTCTTGGTGGAGCAACACTATATTCATTTATTTCATCTGCAAGAGTATTCATGGGAGGCGGCGGTGGTTCCGGTGAAGGGAATAACAACTTCACCACAACCGGGGGTAATGGCGGTGGAATGATTATCATCAATGCGAGCGAGATAAAAACTTCTGGTTCCGGGGCATCGTTAAGAATAAGTGCAAACGGACAAACAGCGACAGATGTAGGTAATGATGGCGCAGGCGGAGGCGGTGCAGGCGGATCAATTTTGCTGAGTGTAAACACCTGGAATATTGGTACAACGAAAACACTTACCATTTCAGCTAACGGAGGTGGAGGTGGAAACGTAACTGATCCTGCAGCGCATGGTGGAGGCGGCGGCGGTGGCCAGGGATCAATAATATTCAGTACTGCAACTCCTACATCCAATATTACTACAAGAACACTCAATGGTACAGGTGGAAGAAATTCCTCGGGAGGTACGTTTGCGGAAAATGGAACCGGTGCAGATAATACAGGGATATTCAATAGTTCGTTTGCATTGCTACCAGTGTCGATGATCGCGTTTGATGCCAAAAGATCAGTGAATTCAAACTTGCTGAGCTGGCAGATGGAAAATGATGAAGGGATAAGCTATTACGAAGTACAACGCTCTTTTGATGGATCTACTTTTGAAACCATCGGCAAAGTATATCCGGCATCACAGGAATATTCATTTACAGATATAAACGCAGAAGATAAAAACATCCATTATAGAATCATCATCCATAATTATGCGGGACGGATGCAATTCAGCAGAATGTTAATACTCAGGTCAAAAAATTCATCGGCGATGATCGTTATGGTAGTGCCAAACCCGGTACTTGCCGGTGCATCTTTAAAAATAGAAACAGAACATGGTGGTTCGGGTAGCATAAGGATTACTAATTCAGTCGGAATTACTGTAGCGGTAAAGAATATCAACCTGAATAAAGGCGGAAATACTATCCCGCTGGGCATCGTTTCTGGATTAATGAATGGTACTTATCATGTTATTGTAAATGCTGGCAATAATTCTACAACTGTAAAAATGCTGCTCAACAGATAGCAAGATCCACTATTATTGTGCAATTCCATAAATTCGCGGGCAGCGAAAAAACATTTATGGCATTTACAGACAGGATAAAGCATACTAAGATCCTCAGGAAGATATTATATTTTTTCATTGGAATAGTTAGCTATCCGGGCCTTGCAATTATTAATAAGCTTAAAATAACAGGCACAGAAAATCTGGGGGGTCTCCCGAAAAAGAATGTCCTGTTTGTAAGCAACCACCAAACGTATTTCGCAGATGTAATCACACTGCTTCATATATTCTCAGCTGCTAAATGGGGACGAAAAAACAGGCTTGGATTCCCCTTTTATCTTTTAAATCCATTCACCAATGTTTATTATGTGGCTGCAGAAGAAACGATGAAAGCCAACTGGCTGGCCAGGTTGTTTACCCTGGGGGGCGCTATTACCGTTAAAAGAACATGGGCTGGAAAAGGAACTGAAAAAAGAAGAGGCCTTGATCCATCGGATACAAGAAAAATCAGCCGGGCGCTTGAAGAGAACTGGATCATTCAATTTCCGCAGGGAACAACCACTCCATTTGCGCCGGGCCGAAAAGGAACCGCCCACCTTATCAAATTGCACCGCCCAGTAGTTATCCCTATCATAATAGATGGATTCAACAAAGCTTTCGACAAAAAAGGTTTGAAATTAAAAAGGCGGGGAACGGTGCTCAGCGTAAATTTCAAAGAATGTTTGCAGATTGATTATGATGCTCCGGTTGAACAAATTCTTGAACAGGTAATGGTGGCTATTGGCCAAAAACGTTTATGACATAAACAGTGCCTTCAGTTCTGTAGCGTCACCAGGTTTCATTTTACCTCCAAGTATCAACCGTAGCTGTCTTCTTCTCAGGGCGCTTTCGTACAACTTTATTTCTTCTTCTGTTTCTGGTGTTACTTCAGGAACTTTTTTCGGCTTCCCAAGTGAATCGAGCGCCACAAATGTGTAGTAAGCTTCATTACTCTTATAACGGTATTGAATCATCGCATCCTCTCCCCACACTTTCATGTGGATCTCCATCGAAGTATTAAATGAGCGCGAAACCTTCGCTTCTATATGAACAACATTGCCAAGCCTGATAGGATTTTCAAAGGAAATATTATCCACTGAAGCGGTTACAGTCGGTGAAGCGCAATGCTTAAGTGCTGCCAGCGCTGCTGCTATATCCATCCAGTACATCAGGCGGCCACCCATCAGGTTGCCAAAAACATTTGTGTCGTTCGGTAATACCAGTTCAGTCATCACAACAAATGAGTCCTTCGGTTTCTTTGATATTATT
>DATLDR010000092.1:0-2284 GCA_035525775.1 Flavitalea sp. | reverse complement strand
GGATGGCGGAAGCTTCCTGTTCAACGGCATTGAAGTGGTTAAGTTCAATGAAAGAAAGAGAGCGGACCTGCGTAAAAAAAATATTGGATTCGTTTTCCAAAGCTTTAACCTGATTGATGAACTGACTGTTTTTGAAAACGTTGAATTACCCCTCATTTACCTGGGTATGAAATCAGCTGACCGCAAAAAGAAAGTTGAAGAAGTGCTGGACAAGATCAAGATCATGCACCGCCGCAACCATTATCCCCAGCAGCTATCGGGGGGACAACAGCAAAGGGTAGCCGTTGCCCGTGCAGTTGTGAACAATCCAAAACTGATCCTGGCAGATGAACCTACCGGTAACCTTGATTCTTCCAATGGTAATGAAGTGATGCAATTGCTGACAGACCTCAATGAGCAGGGCACTACCATCATCATGGTTACGCACTCTGAGCATGATGCGCGCTATAGCCACCGTGTGATCAGGATGCTGGATGGCCAGACAGTTCTTGAGAACATCATGGTCTGACAAGAGCAATTCCAATCCTCGTCCCGTAACGTATCGGGGACTGAAAACAAACATGCACAATAGAAACAGCGCCAGCACTCCTGGAAGCCTGCGGTTCACCGTATGCCCTGCTGCGCGCAATGAATGGAGCAATCATTTTTAGTCAGTATAAATTTTTGAATTATGGTGCTGAATTACACGAAGCTCGCCCTGTGCAACCTGATGAAGCATAAATTCATTTCGGCGATTAACCTGTTCGGGTTAACGGTTGGAATTTCGTGTTGCCTGCTGATACTCGCCTATATTCTGCACGAAGTCAGCTACGACAGGTACCATAGCAATGCAAATGAAATTTACCGCCTGGAAAGAACTTTCATGAACCCTGATACCGGTGTGCCTACACTGGAACTGGGAACTGTTGCGCCACCGGTTGCACCCTTACTGCTGAATGATTTCAAGGAAATTAAAAATATTACCCGTTTCCTCGATGGAGGAACCGTATTGCTTCGTTACGAGGATAAAAGGTTCAATGAAGAGAATGTTTATTTCGCTGATGAAAATCTTTTTAAAGTATTTGATGTTCCTCTTTTAAAAGGCAGTCCTGCCAAAGCATTGAATGAACCTTATTCTGTAATGCTGACAGAGGACATCGCACAAAAATATTTTGGTAATGAAAATCCAATGAACCGCGTAGTGCGCATGGACAACCAGCTTGATTGCAGGGTGACAGGTATCTTCAAAGATTTTCCTACAAATTCACACCTGCATCCGAAGATCATGATCTCCTTCAATACACTGAAGGATACAGCAGTGTATGGGGAGGAGCAGTTACGCACCAACTGGGGTAACAATTCATTTCTTACTTATCTGCAACTTCCTGCAGGATACGATCCTAAAAAACTGGAAGCACAGTTCCCGGCATTTCTTGTGCGGCACGTGAATGATCCGAAGGCTTCCAAGTGGTCTGCCCTGCACCTGCGTAAGCTTACCGATATCCACCTTCGGTCACATACCGATTATGAAGCGGAAGAAAACGGTGATATCAAGCGGGTTTATATTTTTTCTGCCATTGCGCTTTTTATTCTTTTGATCGCATGCATCAATTATATGAATCTTTCTACCGCTAGATCCGTTGAAAGAGCCCGTGAGATCGGTGTGCGTAAAACCATTGGAGCCACGCGATCAGAGCTTATGTTCCAGTTCCTAAGCGAATCTGTTTTGCTTTCATGGATAGCAACTTTGCTGGCCTTTGGTGTTACCTATTTTACACTGCCCTGGCTGAACTCCGTTTCCGGTCAGCAGCTAACGATTGAAATTTTATTGAAATGGCCGGTGCTTTTATCACTGCTTGCCGTGCCTTTTGTAGTGGGAATTATTTCAGGTCTCTATCCGGCACTCTTCCTTTCATCTTTTCAGCCTGTGAAAGTACTGAAGGGTATTCTTAAAGTTGACAACGGGAAAGTTTCATTACGCAAGGCACTTGTGGTGATACAATTCTCAATTTCCATTATTCTCATTGTAAGTACACTTGTGGTTTTCTCACAGGTAAACTACATGCAAAGGAAATCGCTTGGCATTGATAAGGACCATATTATTACCCTTCCTTATAACACTGGATTAACAGAAAGATATGATGCATTTCGCACCAGCCTTACTGCGAATGCATTTGTAAAAGATGTGGCACGTTCCTCACGCATACCAACCGGCAGGCTGCTCGACGCGATGGGATCAAAATTAAACAGGGGAGATTCTCTTGCGCCAACAAATGCTGATGTTAAAATGGTGTTGATGGATGAT
>DATLDR010000067.1:0-2688 GCA_035525775.1 Flavitalea sp. | reverse complement strand
CGAGTGTAAAACTGCCCAACTATTTATTTCACAATGACAGCGCAGGTTCGTTCAATAATATAACAAAGGCGTGGGGACTGGATAAAGCGATGGTGTCTTCAGGCGCTGCGTATGCTGACCTTGATAATGATGGTGACATGGACCTGGTGATCAACAATTCGAATGACTATGCTTCAGTGTATGAAAATAATACGCGGAACCTTTTGAAAAATAATTTCATCAGGCTGAAGCTCGAGGGTACGGCGCAAAATAAATATGGGATTGGCGCGAAAATAAAAGTGTATTGTGGTAACCAGGTGCTGATGCAGGAACAGTATCCGGTGCGTGGGTACCAGTCGTCCGTTGACATGGTGCTGAACTTTGGATTGGGAAAAAGTGCATCCATAGATTCATTGATAATACAATGGCCGGATAATAAGTGGCAGCTGCTGAAGAATGTAA
The DNA here is from genome assembly GCA_035525775.1 of Flavitalea sp. Taxonomy (GTDB): domain Bacteria; phylum Bacteroidota; class Bacteroidia; order Chitinophagales; family Chitinophagaceae; genus Flavitalea. The sequence goes on along the minus strand of DATLDR010000067.1, from coordinate 2,247 downwards.
AAGTTAATCAAACTATTACACTGAAAGCCGCTGATGTCAGAGACAGCACACAACTCACTGCTCCTGTAATTAATACAATGTTGGTGCAGGGTAGCGTTACACCTCTAATGCACCATGAAAATCAGTTCAATGATTTTACTGTGCAGCCATTGCTGAATACTTTTTTATCGCGGCAGGGCCCCTGCATGGCGAAGGCCGATATAAATGGTGATGGACGTGAAGATGTATTTATTGGTGGGGCAAAAGGAAAACCAGGACAGTTATTCCTTCAAAATTCAGATGGAGCATTTATATTAACAAAGCAGCCATCTGTTGCAGGCGATTCATCAAGTGAAGATGTGACGGCTGTTTTTTTTGATGCGGATAAAAACGGTACGATGGATCTGCTTGTGGGAAGCGGAGGATATGAATTTGAAAAAGATGATCCTTTGCTGCAAAGCAGGTTGTATACCAACGATGGTAAAGGAAATTTTACAAAGAACAATAATGCACTACCGGTGATGAGGATCAGCACGGGTTGTGTGAAAGTAAACGACATTGACAATGATGGAGATGATGATATATTTGTAGGAGGACGAGTGGTGCCGGGCAGTTATCCTGTTGCTCCGCAAAGCATGATCTTATTGAATGATGGAAAAGGCAATTTCAATGATGCGACACAGCAGATAGCGCCTGCCGTGAAAAATATTGGTATGGTAACGGATGCGGTGTGGATCGATGTGAATAAGGATGGCAGGAATGATCTGGTTGTTGCAGGTGAATGGATGCCAGTGAAGGTTTTTATTAATACAGCCGGTAAACTCGAAGATAAATCATCTGCTTACGTACATTTTGCATCATCAGGTTTGTGGAATAAAATCATAGCTGATGACTTTGACGGTGATGGCGACCAGGATCTGATCCTTGGAAATGCAGGCACCAACGTGCAATTCAAAGCATCTGAAAAAGAGCCGTTAAGTATTTATTATAAGGATTTTGATGGCAACGGATCTGTTGACCCCATATTCTGCTATTACATTCAGGGAGTTTCGTATCCTTCCGCATCGCGCGATGACCTGGTGGAACAATTGCCGGGATTAAAGAAAAAGTTTCTTGAGTATGCAGTGTATGCAAAGGCAACCATTAAAGATATTTTTACAGATGAACAGTTGAAGGATGCAGGGCAGTACAAAGCGGAAATGCTGCAGACGATTTATCTTCAAAACAACGGCGATGCTGGTTTCATAATGAAAGTGCTTCCGAAAGAGGTGCAATATTCGCCGGTATATGTTATGCAAACGATTGATGTGAACAATGATGGAAAAAAAGATGTAATTATTGCAGGAAATAACGCGTGGACAAGAGTAAGATTCGGGAGGTACAGGTCGAACCACGGCATTGTTCTGGCAGGCGACGGCAAGGGAGGATTCAGTTATGTACCGCAGTATGAAAGCGGTTTAAATATACGTGGCGACGTACGCAGTCTTGAACTTATCACCGTAAAAGGAAAGAAAAAGCTGTTGTTTGGAGTGAATGATGCTCCGGTGCAACTATACAACGTGAATAACTAATCAAAACAAGAACAAGTAAATTATGAGGGGCATTTTTCTGACAGCCGCACTGTTGAGTATTGGTATTGTTTCGTACCAGCAGGGTCCGGCAAAAGTGACAGAATCCAAGAAGGTATTCAAAACATACCCATTCTCTGATCCTGATCCTGTACCGGAAATAGGCAAAGTATATCCGTATTATCGTTTCGATGGTTATACGAACAAAGGTGTTAACAAAGAATGGAAGGTTGTTGAGCTGGAAAATGATTATATCAAAGTGATGATCTTGCCGGAAATAGGCGGAAAAATATGGGCGGCATTTGAAAAGACTACGGGTAAATCGTTTGTTTATTACAACCAGGTGGTGAAATTTCGTGATGTGGCTATGCGCGGTCCGTGGACAAGCGGTGGTATAGAGGCGAATTACGGTATTGTAGGCCACACACCGAACTGCGCAACGCCTGTTGATTATGTTACCATGAACAAAAAAGATGGTAGCGTAAGCTGTGTAATTGGTGTGCTGGATCTGCTCACCAGAACATCATGGAGAATTGACATCAACCTCGAAAAAGATAAAGCTTATTTCACTACATCATCTTCATGGTTCAATTCATCACCATATGAGCAGCCTTATTACACATGGATGAATACCGGTCTCAAGTCAAAGGGAAATCTTGAGTTTGTGTATCCCGGAACAAAATATATCGGGCATGCCGGT
>DATLDR010000054.1:0-37623 GCA_035525775.1 Flavitalea sp. | reverse complement strand
ATGTTTATACATCGGGGATTGATTTTTCTACTATTTGCCACTAATGTTGCCCGCTTTGCCACCACTCAATCGTTTTTATATGATCTGGTTTACGTATACACCTGTTGTTGAAATGAGATATATTTAATACCTCAAAAGTTAACCGATGAAGTTCATCCTCGCACTCATGTTCGTTCTACCGTCCTTCACATTCATCAGCAACAATTCGTTTGCTTTAAATCCTGGTGCTTATCCAGGTTTATTTTACTGAAATGAGCAACGGCAATTATGGTATTAGAATGACAGCAAACAACTGAGTAACCGGAATAAATATACAACGGATCGCAACTGATGATGGAATCAACAGGTATTATCAGAGCCTTAACTAAATTTCGCTGATGTTTACATCGGGCTTCTTATTTATAAAAACCCAGTGACTGGTTTTATTTTATTCATGAATCGCTGCAACCGGTATGTGGCTGTGATATGCGAGCTTTTTTGTGTGGCTTGTTTTATATAATCCGGTGAGGAAAGAATGTTTTTTAGGAACTGTTACAATCAGATCTATATTATGATCCGCAGTGAAGACGTTAGTAGCTTCCAAAAAATCATACATACGAATAAAATAAAATTCAGGGTTATAGTCGCTGAAGGTTTTCTCCATCCAATCTCTCTCTTTTTTATATTCATCTGACAACTCAACATGATGTTCACTGTCAACATTCACAATATGGAAGTTAGGCTTAAACACATCCAGTATCTGCCTTATCTGCGCAACGGGTGTCGTTGATCTTACATTTTTGAAATCACTAAGCAGCATTACATTCTGAATCTTTTTGAATTGTGCTTTTGGAGGAACAATAATAACTGGACAAACACCCTGCCTGGCCATGTTCAAAGCGTTACTTCCAAAAAAAACCTGTTCAAGCTTTGTTGCACCTGTAATACCCATGATCACGAAATTGATCCCGTTATACCGAACATATCTTTCAATGCTTTCAACAAGGGAATTACCTTCTTCTGCAATGAATTGTATTCGCACTGTAGAAATTTCATGCAATTCAATTTCAAGGTTTCGTAATGCCTGGTTAAGTACTTTTTTTCTGTCTTCATCCGATTCTGTAAGAGGTGAACCGTCGGAACCAGCTGCGAGTTTATCGTACAGGTTGTATAAGATAATTGTTGTCTGAGGATCATCCTGTGCAAGTTCTACTGCGTAACGTGCCGCATTTTTAGATGTTTCCGAAAAATCTGTAGGAACCAGGAATTTTTTCATTATAAATCTTATTAAGTGCTGAAAAATATTTTTTTGATTTGCCTTATGCTTAAAACAGCTCCTGCTGGTTGCTTTTTTTCTTTTTCACATCCCATTCCATACCAACACTTTTGTTGAAATCAAAGAGCTTGGCGCCAACGGCTTTCCATCCCATTACTTCAACAAATGAAGCGAGTTTTATCTTTTGCGTTTTTGCCTGCGCACCTCTTCCAGATGAAATGATGATCACAGGTTCCGTATCACTGGTGGCAGTTTCCAGACGGTTTCCTTCTCCTTCTTTAATGAATGAGAATTTATTGCGAACCGTCGTAGTCTCAATTTTGAATCGTTTCACATTATATTGCATCTTTTCATTATCAAGATAGATAGCAGTTATGATCTTTTCAGGATCAAACTTTTCCATTACAATGATCTTTTCAGCATCAAACCGCTGTGTAAGCTCTGTATCAGTTATTTCATAATTGCCATCTGAGTAGATCACGAGCAACCTGTCTTCGGCATTGAAAGTACCAAGAAATTCTCCTTTGCTTTCTTCATTCAGCCGGCCAAAACTATCGTCGAACCATATTTTGCGTCCGCTGATTGTAGCCTTTCCTGCTTCTTTGAGTTTAACTGTCTTTATTGGATACTTTGTTACCTGATTTCCCATGCTGCTGCGGTTCTTGATCTCCAGTGTCTCGAAGTAAAAGTCAAGTTCTTTATTTCTTGCCGAAGAAGCGGGTGTCAGTATGATCTTCACCACCTCCGCCTCTCCATTTGGATTAACGGAAAAATAATGAACCCTGCTGTTTTCGCTGCCTTTGGTAAGATCATATTCCTTATCCCGTGTTATGCCGGTAACATTGAATCTTTTTGCAAAACTCGTTTTCGTTTTGCCATCAAGATAGATCATGTTATAGGTGGTGCGTTCATCATTCTTTTTAAATACAGCAATGTGGATGATTTCTTTCCCTATGAAAACTTTTTCAGCTACTTTCACAACTTTCATTTTACCTGCTTTGGTAAACGCGATCACATCATCCAGATCTGAAACGTCTGTAACAAATTCATCTTTTTTCAAACCTGTTCCAAGAAAGCCATCTTCACGGTTAACATATAATTTTACGTTTGCAATAGCTACCTGTTTAGCCTGTATTGCTTCAAATGGTCTTAGCTCAGTTTTTCTTTCACGACCCTTTCCATATTTTTTGAGCAGGCCGTCATAATAAGCTACAGCAAAGTCAACAAGGTTAGCAAGATCATGTTTTACCTGCTTGATATCTGCTTCTACCTTCTTTATCTGTGCGTTCAGTTCTTCGATATCTAAACGGTATATTCTGCGAACAGGTTTTTCAGTTAGTCGCAGTATGTCTTCTCTGCTAACTTCCCTTTTCAGCTGTTTTGTGAATGGTACGAATCCTTTGGCAATTGCTTTAATTACATTTTCCCATGTGTCGTGTTTCTTCTCGAGCTCCTTATAGATTTTCTCTTCAAAGAAAATTCTTTCAAGTGAAGTGTAATGCCATTTGTCCTGCAGCTCTTTTAACTTTATCTCAAGCTCTCTTTTCAGCAGTTCCCTTGTATTGTCAACAGAAATTTTTAAAAGTTCATGAACACCAAGGAATCGTGGTTTATGATCGACAATCACACAGGCGTTAGGGGAGATGCTAACTTCGCAATCTGTAAATGCATACAGTGCATCAATGGTGATATCGGATGATATACCGGGTGCAAGATCCACAAGGATCTCTACCTCGGCAGCAGTGTTATCAGTTACTTTTTTGATCTTTATCTTTCCCTGATCGTTTGCCCTTACAATAGAATCCATCAGCTGAGCAGTAGTAATACCATAAGGTACATCGCGGATCACCAGTGTTTTCTTATCAAGCTCTTCAATTCTCGATCTCACTCTGATCTTTCCACCCCTTTTTCCTTCGCCATAGTTAGTGGTGTCGGCCATCCCACCTGTTTGGAAATCAGGATGCAGCTCAAACTTCTTGCCGCGAAGATGTTTTATGGAGGCTTCAATCAGCTCACAAAAGTTATGTGGAAGAATTTTTGTCGCAAGTCCAACGGCGATGCCCTCTGCGCCCTGAGCCAGGAGTAAAGGAAATTTCATTGGCAGTGTTACCGGCTCATTCTTTCTTCCGTCGTAGCTTAACTGCCATTCAGTGGTCTTCTCATTAAAAGCTACCTCGAGTGCGAATTTTGAAAGTCGTGCTTCAATATAGCGTGCGGCAGCGGCTTCGTCCCCCGTTCTTACATCACCCCAGTTGCCTTGTGTTTCTATAAGCAGATCTTTCTGGCCAAGATTCACCAACGCATCGCCAATGCTCGCATCTCCATGCGGATGATACTGCATGCTTTGGCCAATGATGTTGGCGACTTTATTAAAGCGTCCATCATCCATTTCCTTCATCGAATGCAGAATACGGCGCTGAACCGGCTTTAGTCCATCTTCAACAGCCGGCACTGCTCTTTCAAGTATTACATAAGAGGCATAGTCTAGGAACCAGGTCCTGTATTGACCTGTTATTCCATTGTCGCCGTTCAGATCTTCAATGTTCTCAGGCATATATGTATTTTTCCACTCTTTTCCGGTTGCCGCATCTCTTTCCACGGCTTTGTCAGGTTCAGGATGACAATTGTTCTGCGTTTACTTTTTTACGGACCTCAAAATCTTTCAATCCTTTTAAATTCCCCTGTGCTTCATAATTTTCAGATTGCAATATCTGTTTCAGTCTCCATAACAAAAACATATCTCCTGTTGTTTCTTTAGCCTTATGATAAAATCCTGAAATAATTTTAGAGGCTTTCTGCCACTCAGACGTAATGTATTTTCTCAGTTCATCATCGTAATAGTCCACATCCTGCTGAACAAGCTTTTTACCACCTTCAAGCAATCGTACATATTTGTCGTGCTCCGTCAATTTTTTCCATTCATCGGGATCTATTTCAAATTCGCTAAGCGTTACCGGTCTTGCAAGTTTTTTCGCTTTCATAAATTCCCTGGGAGGTATCTGGTAAAGGTTTTCAGGGTAAAAAATATTTCCCTTTTCGTTAAAGAACGGAAGGTTGTTCAGGTAAAGAATAAATATCCGTCCCTGGTATGCTGCAAGCTGACTCATCAGCCAGTAATAACCGCTTACATCGTGTTTATTCTGGGCCGCCCATATCCAAATTTTTTCCTGTGGTTCACGATCCAGTGTTTCTTTTAAATACAATACTGTTTTCTGATCATCGGCACTTCCATTATCTGCTTTTCCTTCTATATCACTTCCTGAAAGGACATCGCGCCACCATTGCCTTCTAGCATTAATGCCTTCTTCACTATAGATGTCTTTAAGTGGACCTACAGCAAAATCATCTTTTATCTGTATCACATCTCCCCGCAGGTGGTCATCTAATTTGATTGCCTCATGTAAAACTGCAATGTCGGCTTCCTGGAAAACTATATGGATCATTTTAAGCATTAATTCTTTTACCAACAATAATTAAATCTCTTTCTATACCATCGAGAACTGCCACACCGGGGAAGTGGCCCCAGTCTGTGAATCCAGTTTTTCTGAATAGCTTAAGGCTCGGTATATTATGCGCGAATATAAATCCTAACAGTGTTTTAATGTGCAGCTGTTCACAGGAATCCATTGCATACTGTAATATCTTAACTCCATATCCTTTTCCCCTGCTATTTTCTTCGAGATAAATACTGAGTTCAGCAGTTGCTTTATAAGCGGGCCGTCCGTAAAACGACTGGAAACTAACCCACCCGATAATATCATTTTCTTCCATTACAATCCATAGCGGGCGTGATGCTTCATCATGAGCATTGAACCAGGCAAGCCGGTTTTCTACCGAAACAGGTTCGGTGTCTGCAGTTACCATTCTACCCGGTATGATTGAATTATATATTTTAACGATCACCGGAAGGTCGTCAGCAGTAGCGTGCCTGTATCGAAGCGTCATGTTTTAAGAAGCTATGTTCACCTTGTCATCAACAAGATCTAGCTCGATTTTCAGATTATCTATAATGAATTCCTGCCTCTGGATCGTATTTTTTCCCATGTAGTATTCCAGCAGCTGCTGTATATGCGTGTCCTGCTTGATCATCACGGGCTGCAATCTGATGTCGGCTGCAATGAATTTTGCGAATTCTTCAGGAGATATTTCACCCAGGCCTTTAAACCTTGTGATCTCCGGTTTGTTGCCCAGTTTCTTCACAGCCACTTCTTTTGCCTTTTGGTCATAGCAATAAATGGTTTCCTGCTTGTTACGTACCCTGAATAAAGGTGTTTCCAGTACATAAACATGACCGTTCTTTACCAGGTCGGGAAAGAATTGTAGAAAGAAGGTCATCAGCAGCAAACGGATATGCATGCCATCCACATCCGCGTCTGTTGCAATCACTATATTATTGTATCGAAGACCTTCATATGATTCTTCAATATTCAGCGCGTGTTGCAAAAGGTTAAATTCCTCATTTTCGTAAACGATCTTTTTGGTAAGACCGAAACAGTTAAGCGGTTTTCCACGCAAACTGAACACTGCCTGCGTTTCAACGTTCCTTGCTTTTGTAATGGATCCGCTGGCCGAGTCTCCTTCTGTGATAAAAATGGTACTCTCTTTCGCTTTCTCGATTATCTTTTCCTTTTCCTTGCCACTGGGTTCATCATTCAGGTGATACCGGCAATCACGAAGCTTTTTATTATGAAGGTTTGCTTTCTTGGCTCTTTCATTCGCCAGCTTGCGTATTCCAGAAAGTTCTTTGCGTTCCTTTTCGTTCTGTTCGATGCGTTTCTTCATTGCATCGGCCACAGCAGGAGTACGGTGAAGGTAGTTATCGAGTTCCTTGCTGATGAAGTCTCCGATAAAATTTCGCATACTCGGCCCTCCTTCATAAACAATCTGAGATCCAAGCTTCGTTTTCGTTTGCGATTCGAAAACAGGTTCCTGTACGCGAACTGATATGGCCGCGCATATACTTCCTCTTATATCAGATGAGTCATAATCTTTTTTATAGAATTCCCTTATTGTTTTTACAATCGCTTCCCTGAAAGCCGCCAGGTGCGTACCTCCCTGTGTAGTGTACTGGCCATTCACGAAAGAATAATATTCTTCGCCATACTGGTTCTCATGCGTCATTGCCACCTCTATATCTTCACCCTTCAGTGAGATGATCGGGTATCTTATCTCATCTGCATTGGTTTTACGTTCAAGAAGATCGAGCAGACCATTCTTGCTTACATATTTTTTACCGTTGAGATTGATAATCAGTCCCGCATTCAGGTAACAATAATTCCATAACTGATTGTCCAGGTATTCGTGAACGTAGTGGAAGTTCTTGAACACCTTATCATCAGGGATGAAGGTGATAATGGTTCCGTTCGATTCTGTGCTTTTTGTTTCTTTAAATTCTTTTACGAGGACGCCGCGCTCGAATTCAGCAGTCTTTTCTTTCCCTTCCCGTATGGCTGTTACTTTAAAAAAATTGCTGAGTGCATTAACGGCTTTAGTACCAACGCCATTCAGACCCACCGCTTTCTGAAAAGCTTTACTGTCGTATTTAGCACCGGTGTTTATTTTGCTTACAACATCAACGACCTTGCCAAGAGGAATACCACGGCCGTAGTCGCGGACAGTAACCGTGTTGCGCTCTATATTGATCTCAATCGTTTTACCATACCCCATGGTATGTTCATCAATCGCGTTGTCGATGACCTCTTTGAGCAGTACATATATACCGTCATCGGGGCTTGATCCGTCACCCAGCTTGCCGATATACATTCCCGGCCTTAGTCGTATATGTTCGCGCCAGTCGAGGGATTTAATACTTTCTTCTGTATAATCAAACAGGTTTTGTTTATCTGCCATAGGAAATTAATGGTTAGTATGGTCGGTGGCAAAGATATAAGTCAAAAACCCAAAACCGAAACCCGCTATAAAATTGATGATATTACATATTATGTAACTAATTAATTATCAACAGGGGGGATAAAACTTCCTATAATCCTTTTTTCACGTCGCGTGCCTATTACTAATTGTCCTACATTTGAGCTGTTGCCACACCCGGCAACCCATAAATTCGACTTCTGCCTAACCTGTTCTATTCTCAACCTTGCTGACCCTTAAGTCTAAAGATTAAATATTCTTCTTTTTAAAATTTAAAAGTGGTATCGTATGTACTCGTATGCGTTGCTTGAAACCGGTTGTTATTATTTGATTCAGGAAAAAGAAGATTTGCCCATTCAACTCATTCAGGTTACCCTGGAAACTGACCATTGTGTGTTTGTGACTGAGTATGGTGACGAAGAAGTGCTTATCTGGAAGAAAAAGACAGACCCGATTCTTGATATAATTGAACTGTTAAGTGATGAAGCCGTTAAGGAATGGCAGGATCTCTATAACAAAGATGCTTATAATTATGAGGAAGAAGATGATGATTGAACCTTGATATTCGTTCAAACAATTAACAGAATCGATATGTAATTCTGGTACAATTTTGCGTTATACTGCATATCCCGCATGCTCTATACGTACGATAAATACCGACCTCTGTTAAGAGGTATAAACGTCATCTTCGGTATACTCACCGTGCTTCCGCTTGCTCCACTGATCAACAGGTACGTTCCACCTTTAATGATGGGTACCTGGAACTTTGATCTGCTGGTTTCTGTGCTGATAGCCGGACTGTTTACATTCGTAATGTTCAGGATCTTTCATTTTCTAATAATTCCTATTCTTGTAATGTTTGTTGCAGTGATCCTGTATAATTCGCTCACCAACGGCAGAGGACTGGGTACCGTGATCAATGATTACCAGATCATGGTGAAAAGTAACTGGGGTAAAAAAGAACAGAAGGAAACCAACCTGGTGGTAATGCCTTCTTTTTTCGAAGGCCCGCTTGCGCGTACCGTAAAATCCATTGAAAGCAAAGTTGATTACCGGGATTCTGTTGTGAGAAATTTTGCTGTTTCCGCATCATTGAAATTTTTTGATGGCTTTCATTCAAAATACGGCCCTGTGGTAAGAGCTTTCTCTATTTTCAAAGTAATCAATACGAATTTTAAATACGTTGCAGATTCTGAACGTGATGAATATTTTGCCACTCCACGAGAAACAATATTGAACGGCATGGGGGGCGACTGTGACGATCATACGATCCTGATGGTTTCCGCTTTAAAAGCCATCGGAGTGCATACGCGGATGGTTCTCACAGAAGGCCATTTGTATCCCGAGCTATTTTGCGGTGATGAAAAGAATTTTGAAAAGGTCAATACGGCCATTATGAACCTGTTCAGTAGGGAAGTGAAGGGTAACATTTATTACCATGAAGAGAACGGACAGTTCTGGCTGAATCTCGATTACTCTGCAAGACATCCAGGCGGGCCTTATGTAAATGACAAGGCTTTTGCCATCATCACTCCCTAACACGAATCAGCTTTTCAGGTAAGATGCTATAGAAGAATATTTCTTATAGATGAGGAACCCGCAGCTAGCGATCATTATTGCTACAAGCGTAGAAATATAATAGATAAAATACCTGTCCTGGTAGTCTTCGCTGATGAGAAAATAATCATGTATGTAAATAATAATAAAGGTGGCATTTTCAAAAAGGATGGCAGCATAAACGAACATTTTTGCATTTTCCCTTGTAGAATGATCAATTTTTTGCATGTACCTGATGATCTCCATTGCTACTATACAAATCACCGTCAGCACACCTGTTCCCAGCGGATACTTAAGTGAGTCGTACCCGATACCTGATTTGAATATGCTGATTACCTGAAGCACAAGTACAAGTACAATGGCAGCGGACGCTGTTTTCCTGATGAAGTTATATGCTGTTGTATAATAAAGAATGCCTAGGATGAATGGAATATTGAGCATGTTATAAAAGATGCTGATATTCTGAATGGAATTTTTAGATTCTCCCGGCACCACATCAGCAAGATTAACAACACCGCTTAAGCACCAGTACATTGCAAACAGCAGGAAAAAACGGTCGTGCCAGGCCTTCTTTAATAACAGGATCACTAATGGAAGAAAATGCGAAATGACAGCAGCAACTGAAATAAACCGGAAAAGATTCACAGATAGATATTTCAACTTATAAGCGTTCATGAGGCGGTTATATTGTAAGAACGATTTAAATTCAGTATTTGTGCTTTTTCATTTTTGCATAAAATACGGATCGGAGAAGGGAGAAAGGATAAGAAAGACGGCGGAGTAGTAGTTTATTTTATTCTGATATGAAATATATAATTTTTTAATTATGTTTTATTTCATCTGCAAAGGGATTGAATGTATACAGTTACTCGGGAGAAAGGAAGATCGGTTTTAGCCGGGTCAGGAAAAATAGGTAAGTTAGTGTTGTAATTACTTTTTATGATCTCATCAAAAATCGAAGCAGCCCTCAACCGCCAGATAGATCTGGAAGGTTTTTCATCCATGTATTACCTGTCAATGGCCTCATGGTGTGAGGTGAAAGGTTACAACGGTGTGGCGAGTTTTCTGTATCATCACTCTGATGAAGAACGGATGCATATGCTCAAGCTTTTTAAATATATTAATGACAGAGGCGGACATGCAATAGTACCAGGTCTTGATACACCTCCTCAATCATATTCATCCATCCAGGTTATTTTCGAAACTATTCTTTCGCATGAGATCAAGGTTTCAAATGAGATCAATGCGCTTGTTGAACTTTGCATGCAGGAAAAGGATTATACTACTCATAATTTTCTGCAGTGGTATGTTGCAGAACAGATCGAAGAAGAAACGCTTGCACGCAATATCCTGGATAAGCTGAAACTAATAGGAGATGATAAAGGAGGCATGTATCTTTTCGACAGAGATCTTCAGGCACTCTCCGTTACAGCGCATGGGGGCAATTCAAAAGGAAGGCATTAAATAAAAGCGGCCGGTAAATTTACCAGCCGTACTTTTTATATCAAAGGTTAGTCGTTTAGTTCAAACTTCTGAAATCAACGGGCACCAGTTTGCTTACACCGGGTTCCTGCATAGTAACACCATATATTACATCAACTGCATTCATGGTCATTTTATTGTGTGTTACAATGATGAACTGGCTGTCTTCACTGAATTTGCGGATCATGTGTGTGAATTTGCCAACATTCGCATCATCCAAAGGCGCGTCTACTTCATCGAGGATACAGAAAGGCGCAGGCTTGATGAGGTATATTGAAAACAATAAAGCAGTTGCGGTTAAAGTTTTCTCTCCGCCACTAAGCTGCGTAATGGATGATGGACGCTTCCCTTTAGGTTTTGCAACGATGTCAATACCTGTTTCGGCCAGGTTATCCGGATTTTCAAGAATAAGATCAGCAGTGTCATCTTCAGTGAACAGCGCTTTGAATACTTTCCTGAAATTTTCGCGTACCAGATTGAAGGTATTAAGGAACTGTTGATTGGCAGTAGCTTCTACTTCCTCTATTGTTTGCAGTAAACTTTGCTTTGCAGTAACCAGATCATTCTTCTGTTCAAGAATGAATTCATACCGCTTCTTCATCTCCTGAAATGCTTCAATTGCAGTAGGGTTCACTTCACCCAGATTTTCCAGCCTCTTTTTCATCCTGTCAGCTTTCTCCTGTAATTCTTCAACCGGTGTTTCTCCTGTTCTTGGCTGATCAATGATGTCGTCGAGATTGATCCTGAATTCTACATTCAGCCTTTCTTTCATACCTGCAAGCTGAAGTTTCAGTTCGTTCAGTTTATCCTTTATTTCTCCAAGTAGATGTTCAACCTGTTCACGGTTCTTCACTTTATGCCTCAGCTCACTTTCCTTTTCATTCAGCGCATTTCGAAGATTATAATAAGCCTGGTCTGCCTCGTTCAATCTTTTTTCGTCTTCGTTCTTTCTTTTCAGCAGTAAAACCAGTTCGTTTTCTGCTGTATCAAGCAGTTCATTACTTTCAGAAATACTCTCAGTAGTTTGCTTAAGTTGGGAAGCGTTTATGTCAACCTGGTCTTTCAGGTCATTCAGCTGATTTCTTTTGAACTCCTCTTCCTGTACCAGCGCATTGATCCTGCTTTGTTGCCTGGTTACCTGGAGATTGAATTCGTTATAGCCTGTTGTTGCTGTGCTGAATGTTTCTTCGGCTTCTTTATAATCATGTTCCGCTGTTCTGAATTTATCTCTTAATTCATTGAGTAAGGTTACCAGGTTCATCCATTCATTGCGGGTTCCCTCAATGGATGACATCGTTTCAACCAGGTTCGTCTGCATTTCTTCAAGCCTGTTCAGCGATGAATGCTGCTGCGCATGCAAGTTCTCAATTTTATTTTCCAGCGAAAATACCTGGTTCGTAAGACTGCTGATGTCTTGCTGTGCAGTTTTGATCGCATTTTCTTTCAGTTGCTCATTGAAAGCGATCACTTCATTGTGTTTGCTTTGTATGCCGGCCTTTAATGCAGCTACAACAGATTCCTGCTGTACGATCTCTTCATGCAGCTTGCCGAGATTTTTTGCCCTACCGATCTTTTTCCCTTCAAATATTCCTACGCTGCCACCTGTAAGTGAATATTTTCCCTTAACGTATTTACCATTTTTTTCGAGAATGATTGAGCCGTTACTATTAGCCAGAGAGTTTTCATTCTCCGCTATATACACATTACCTAAAAGATGCTGAGCCAGTTTCTGGTACTGATCGTCAACTTCTATCACCTCCATAACAGGAATTGTGCCATCAGGATGATGCTCCTCTTTTACATCAGCATTATTAAGTTTATCAAGGAGGAAAAAATTAGCTTTTCCTTTTTTATTGTTATCCAGAAGATGAACAGCCTGTAATCCTTCGTTCAAATTATTTACAATGTAAAAATTAAGGTATGGCTCCAGAACATTTTCAACTGCAGCCCTGTATTCTTCCTTTACATAGATTATATCGGACAGTATAGGGGCGGTATGGTTCCAGTTTTTATTATTATGCAGAAACTTCACACTTTCAGGATAGCCCTCCATGGAATCGATCAGGCTCTTTAAAAGATCATGTTCATTTTTCTTTGAATCCAGTTTCCTGTTTTCATCAGCAAGCTTATGCCTTAGCTCTTCCACTTCTGATTGAGTGAGCAATATCTGCTCTTTCGTATGTTCGTGCTGTTCCTGAAGCTGCTGCAGGTCCGTTTTGCGGCTTTGCAGTTCCTGTTCTTTAAGATGTCTTTCTTCTTCAACCTGTTTCATCTGGCTTTCACGCACTTCACGTTCTTCTTCTATTTTCTCAATAGCACTCTGCATGTTCTGAATAGAAGTATCTGCAACAGCCACTTTTTTCTCTGCTTCAAACTGGTTTCGTTGTACCGCATGAATTTCGCTGCGGCTGTTCTCTATATGAGAACGTTTTTCATCGAAGATTTTCCTGTTCTCGTCTACAGCTGTTTTCAGTTCTTCAAGCTGTGCCTGTAAACTCTGCAGTTTATTTTGTTCTTCTTCAACTTGTCCGTGCGTAAATAAAATACTTTCATCGAGTCCTTTCAGCTGCACCTCACTTCTTGATAAAAATTCCTGCAGGCTCACTTCCTTTTCACGTAAAAAGTTAAGCCTCTGTGAGGCAAGGTTCTTATCATTTTCTTTGGAACGCAGCTGCTGCAGCATTTCATTGAATTGATGCTGCTGAGACTGCAATGCCCTTTCTTTTTCTATGAAGCCAAGCTTTTCTTCTTCTACCTGTGCTTCTTCTTTAGCGATCACGGCCTCCAGCTCAACTTTCCGGTCAGTTTCTGCTTCTGCCTGCTGATTGAGGTGGCGATAGGTGAGGTTGAAACCTTCGAGGGATGCTTTTGCGAGTTCGATACTTATTTCGCGGTAATCTTTTTTTATTTCGTAATACTTCTCAGCTTTTTTCGCCTGGTTCTCGAGACTCTTCAGCTGATTGTTTATTTCAAAAAGAAGGTCTTCGATGCGTGCAAGATCCTGCTCGGTCGCATCAAGTTTGCTTTTAGCTTCTTTCTTTCTTGTTTTATATATGGTGATGCCGGCTGCTTGTTCAAGCATCCTGCGGCGGCTGTTCTCTTTATCTTTAATGATATCGTCCACCATGCCCAGCTCTATGATCGCATATGAATCTGTGCTCACGCCAGTATCCATGAACAGGTTCTGAATGTCGCGCAGACGGCATGTAACATCATTCAGACGGTATTCGCTCTCACCGCTTTTATAAAATTTCCGAGTAACAGTTACCGTATTGAATTCAGTTGGAAGAAGGTTTCTTGTATTTTCAAAAGTGAGACTAACTTCCGCAAGGCCACTTGCAGAACGCGTTTTGGATCCATTGAAAACAAGGCTTTCCAGATTTTCAGAACGGAGGTGGCTTATTTTCTGTTCACCGATCACCCATCGTATACTATCTATGATATTGCTTTTACCACATCCGTTAGGCCCCACGATCCCGGTGATGTTGTCATCAAAATTCACAATTGTTTTATCAGCAAAACTTTTGAAACCTTTTATTTCTAAACTCTTTAATCTCACAGTATGCTTTTAATAGGTAAGCGGCAAATATAGAAGAATCGTTTACCGAAAGTAAGGGGAAGAAACCAAGGTGTGTTGATAATTGTACACGAGTTATACACAAGGCTTACAATCTGCGAGGCCTTCGCAATCTTATTGTCGCATTTTGTTTCAGGCTTGCCGACAAATACAATTCGTATCTTTTTTGCCTGTCGCTGATGACCATAAGAGCGGTGTTAGGAGGAAATTTTCCCATGTTATCAGCGAACATGCTTAGTTCGTGTACATCGCTCGTAGAATCGAGACCGATATAAATATTAAGCGCACGTGCAGATAATCCGCGGCGAATAAGAACAGGTTTTTTATTAAGGAAAACACTTATTGTGTCATCATCAATATCGCCATTATCATAAAAACTTACAAGTATCGAATCGTCATATACAGTAATGTCTTTTTCATAGATGCTGCTCCTTTTAGTGAATTCATCGATGAGCTGCCTGTCAGGGTTCAGCACGGGCTCAGAAACCTGAATTGCGGGCGCGTTTGCTGGAGCGGGAGTAGCGGTATACACTACATCCTCTTCACGCGGCTGCCAGAATTTTTTGCCGGCTACAGTGTTGCGCAGCGTGGTGTCATTATTTTCGGCAGCATCCATCGTCATGCTTACCCTTAATTCCGGACACGTATATTTATATTTAGATTCTGTATAAAAAGTGCCTTTTATTGTGCTGCTCACTTTTGATACCATCAGTGTGCCCTGAAAATGCATCGGGCACTCAATTCCTGTTCTTGCAGGAGATCCGTAAAAAAGGAGAGGGATATTGCGGATGTTGACCAGTCGTGACCTGGGATCAAAAGTTCCCCTTACAAAAAAGCTCTGGTATGAATCTTTGAAATAATAACCGAAGATCCCTTCAACATCATTTCCTTTCTGCTGCAATATAAATTCAGTAAGATAATTACTAGTAGCGCCGGACGCTACTACATCCGCACGTCCATACCATGATCCTTTTACATGCTGCTGTGCTGGTAAAATTCTTATACAAAATATAAAGATGATGAATAGTAAAATAGTACGCATTACCTGGTAAATTTTTTCATTTCACGCTGGTTGTCGCGCTCTTTGATGGTCTCGCGTTTGTCGTACAGCTTTTTCCCTTTACCAAGTCCTACCTCTATCTTGGCAATACCTTTTTCAGAAAAAAATATGCGTAAAGGAACAACGGTAACTCCCTTCTCTTTTATTTTCGATTCAATTTTCTTTAATTCTTTTTTATTCAACAGCAGTTTTCTTTCCCTTAAAGGATCATGATTGCTTGAAGTGCCATGACTGTATTCAGCGATGTGCAAACTTTTGATCCACATTTCACCACGATGGAAATAACAATAGCTGTCGTTGAAGCTGGCGCGGCCGCCGCGTAATGATTTTACTTCCGTTCCGGTGAGCACCATGCCTGCATCATATTTATCCTCTATAAAGAAGTCATAATATGCCTGCCTGTTACGAATTTCGGCCATTAAAAATTAATTTTTAAACAACCTCAGTAAAACCGCGAGCTTATCTTTTAATTCATTACGGGGAACGATGAAATCGAGGAAGCCGTGTTCAAGAAGAAATTCACTTCGCTGAAACCCTTCAGGCAGATCTTTTTTGATTGTTTCCCTGATCACACGTGGTCCTGCAAAACCAATCAGTGCGCCGGGTTCTGCAATGTTAAGGTCTCCAAGCATTCCGAATGAAGCAGAAATACCACCGAACGAGGGGTCTGTAAGCAGGGATATATAAGGAATCTTAGCATCGGTAAGTTGCGAAAGCTTTCCTGATACTTTTGCAAGCTGCATCAGTGAAAAAGCACTTTCCATCATTCTGGCGCCACCTGATTTACAAATGATGAGCAGTGGAAGTTTATGCTCCAGGCTATAATCTACAGCTCTTGAAATTCTTTCACCCATTACGCTTCCCAGCGATCCGCCGATAAATTCAAAGTCCATGCACCCGACAACCAGCATTTCACCATCTATCTTGCCTGTGGCAATGCGGATAGAATCGGTAATATCTGTTTTCGCCCAGGTTTCTTCCAGTCGCTTTCCATATGATTTAAGATCCGTAAACTGCAAAAAATCACGTGAACGGATGTTTTCAAACATTACATCATATTGATTATCGTCGAAAATGATCTCGAAATATTCTGAACTCCCGATTCTGTGGTGATAGGTGCATTTAGGGCAAACAAATAAATTTTCCCTTAATTCCGTTACTGTACAGATGTAACCACATTCAGGGCATTTGCTCCATAAACCTTCAGGAGTTTCTTTTTTATCCGCCGTACTTGTGAGAATACCTTTCTTTATACGTTTGAACCAACTGCTTCTTGTTTCTTCCGTCTTTCCTTCTTCACCCGCGAGGTTGGCTTCAAAATCCTCCTCTTGTCTCATCTGGTATATTTTGCGGGCTAAGATAGGGAATTTCCCTCCGCTGCGTTATTTTTGCAGCGTTCCAACACATATTCAATGAAGTGGTCCGACTTTTTCACATCTTCCGTAGGCAAGAAAATAGTGATGGCGCTTACCGGTTTTTTTCTCATTTCCTTTCTTGTCATTCACGTTTGCATCAATGCATGCATATTCAATGATCTTTTTGATCCGAATGATAATGGTGACATGTTCAACAGGGCAGCACATTTCATGGCATCTTCGATGCTGGTGCGAACGATGGAATATGGATTGTTCCTTGGTTTCATCATTCACATCATACAGGGTTATGTTCTTGACGTAAAGAACCTTTCCCGAAGGAACCAGGGTTATAAAGTGAACCTCGGTAACAGGGGAAGCAAATGGTACAGCCGAACAATGGGCCTGCTCGGTACATTATTATTATTGTTCCTTATCATGCATATCGCTCATTTCTGGGTGCCGTCGCGCATAACCGGATTACCTGAAGTGTCAGGAAAGGATTATCACAACATGTTCATCGTGATGGTGGACGTTTTTCAAAATCCTGTAGTGGTGATATTATATCTATTGGGATGCATTTCTCTTGCGTATCACCTGTTGCATGGATTCCAGAGTGCATTCCGCACACTCGGCATGCATAACAAAAGATATATAAGCATGGTGAAAGGAATCGGTAATGCCTTTTCCATAATCGTTCCTCTTGTATTCGCAATGATGCCCATTTCTATTTACATGCACTGGATTGGTTAATATTTTCATTTCTTAAATTCAATACTGATGTTGAATTCTAAAATACCCGCTGGCCCGTTAAATAATAAATGGAACGACTATAAGGGTCATGTTCAACTTGTAAACCCTACGAATAAACGAAAGCTGGAAGTGATCGTAATTGGTACAGGTCTTGCCGGCGCTTCCGCCGCAGCAACGCTTGGTGAAATGGGCTATAAGGTAAAAGCATTCTGTTTCCAGGATAGTCCGCGCCGCGCTCACAGCATTGCCGCCCAGGGTGGAATCAATGCTGCAAAAAATTATCAGAACGATGGTGACAGTGTGTTCCGTCTTTTTTATGATACTATTAAGGGTGGCGACTACCGTTCACGTGAATCAAATGTTCACAGACTTGCTGAAGTAAGTGCTAACATAATTGACCAGTGTGTTGCGCAGGGCGTACCATTCGCCCGTGAATATGGTGGCTTGTTAAGTAACAGGTCATTTGGTGGAACACAGGTACAAAGAACATTTTATGCAGCCGGACAAACCGGCCAGCAATTGCTCATCGGCGCTTACCAGGCACTCGAGCGCCAGGTAGCACTAGGCAATGTAAAGATGTATACCCGCCACGAAATGCTTGATGTGGTGAAGATTGATGGCAAGGCGAGAGGAGTGATCTGCAGGGATCTTATTTCCGGACATCTTGAGCGCCATTTCGGTCATGCGGTACTGTTATGTTCAGGCGGTTACGGAAATGTTTTCTATCTCTCCACTAACGCGATGGGAAGTAATGTTACTGCTATCTGGAAAGCACACAAGAAAGGTGCTTACTTTGGTAATCCGTGCTTTACACAGATCCATCCAACGTGCATACCTGTAAGCGGTGATCACCAGAGCAAGCTTACATTAATGTCAGAGTCGTTGCGCAACGATGGACGCATATGGGTACCCAAAGTAAAAAATGATAACAGGCGCCCGAATGAAATTCCGGAACAGGAAAGAGATTACTACCTGGAAAGAAGATATCCTGCTTTCGGTAACCTTGTTCCGCGCGACGTTGCTTCGAGAGCTGCAAAAGAAAGATGCGATGCAGGCTATGGAGTGGGTAAATCGAAGATGGCCGTATACCTTGACTATGAAGATGCGATTGCACGTTATGGCCGTGGTGAAGCTAACAAGCTCGGCATTGATGATACGTCAAAAGATAAAATAATACAGCTTGGCAGTGAAGTAGTGAAAGAAAAATATGGCAACCTGTTCGACATGTACAGCAAAATAACAGGTGAAGATCCATATACTACCCCAATGCGTATTTATCCTGCAGTACATTATACCATGGGTGGATTGTGGGTAGATTATGAACTTACTACTACAATTCCGGGTCTCTATGCGATGGGAGAAGCAAATTTCTCTGATCACGGAGCAAACAGGCTCGGTGCTTCAGCACTGATGCAGGGACTCGCAGATGGCTACTTCGTAATTCCTTATACGATCGGAAATTATCTTGCCAATGAAATTCGAACTGCTTCCATTCCGGTTACGCATGAGGCTTTTGAAGAAGCGGAAAAAGCAGTAAGTGAAAGGATCAATACATTAATGAATATAAATGGATCACAGAGTGTGGAAAGCTTTCACAAACGGCTCGGAAAGATCATGTGGGACAAATGCGGCATGGCGCGCAATGAGCAGGGTTTGAAAGAAGCGATTGAAGAAATCAGGCAGCTTAAAAAAGATTTCTGGACCGATGTGCGTATTCCAGGGGGAATACTTGGAGTGAACAATGAACTGGATAAAGCAAACCGCGTTGCGGACTTCATTGAACTTGGCGAACTGATGTGTATTGATGCTTTACACAGACGCGAAAGCTGCGGTGGACACTTTCGTGAAGAAATGCAAACTGAAGAAGGAGAAGCATTACGCGATGATGACAACTTCCAGTATGTAGCAGCCTGGGAATTTAAAGGAGAAAATAATTGGGAGCTTCATAAAGAGGAATTGAATTTCGAAGTGGCTAAGCCAACCCAGAGAAGTTATAAATAATAGAATAAACAGATTGACATTATGGATCATTCAGAAAATATAATGCTGACATTGGAAGTCTGGAGACAGGACAATAGTTCGTCAAAAGGAAAATTTGTAACGTACGAGGTCAATGATGTTTCACCGGAAATGTCTTTCCTTGAAATGTTTGATGTGCTGAATGAAAGGCTTGTAAGGGAAGGGAAAGACCCGATTGCTTTTGATCACGACTGCAGGGAAGGTATTTGCGGTTCATGTTCAATGCATATCAACGGACGGCCTCATGGACCATGGCATGCGACTACAGTTTGCCAGCTGCATATGCGTGCTTTTAAAAATGGCGATACAATTGTTGTGGAGCCATGGAGAGCAAAGTCATTTCCTGTTATTAAGGATCTGATGGTAGACCGTTCTGCATTCGACCGTATCATCCAGGCAGGAGGTTACATTTCTGTGAATACAGGCAATGTAAATGCTGTTGATGCCAATGCCATTCCAATAGAAAAGGATAAAGCCGATAATGCGTTTGCTGCTGCTGCCTGTATCGCTTGCGGCGCATGTGTTGCTGCCTGTAAGAACAGCTCAGCAATGTTATTCATGTCTGCCAAGGTTTCTCATCTTGCATTGCTTCCCCAGGGTAATCCCGAAAGAAAGATAAGAGTATTAAATATGGTGGCACAGATGGACAAGGAAGGATTCGGTTCCTGTACATTCACAGGAGCATGCGAAGCAGTTTGCCCTAAAGAAATTGAGATCACCAATATCTCAAGGTTGAATAAAGAATACCTCAATGCAGGTTTAGTGGTAGACAGATAGGAGGCTGCCTCTATTCCACCTTTGTTATTTTCAGCACATTCGTTGGAAGATGTAAATGCACCGGAGTACTTCCGGTATTTACCACAAGATCTCCCGGCTTAATAAAACCTCTTTCTTTCAATATCTGTATTTCATCAGAAATAATTTCATCAAGGCTTTCTTCCTCAGCATAATGAAAGGCTCTTACACCCCAGCTTAAGCTTAGCTGATTGATCAGGCTTTTCTCTTTGGAAAAAATATATAACGGAGATTCGGGGCGGTAGCTTGAAAGCATGAATGCTGTGTATCCGCTTTGTGTCATACCCACTAATGCATCCGCTTTCGTATCACGGGCAAGCTTGCAGGCATTGTAGCAGATAGCATCACTTATGAAAGAAGGTGAATGTGGTTGCGGCACTAATTCATCTTCAAGATTATATTTATAATCGCTCTTTTCCACCTGCATAATGATCTTTCGCATGGTTTCCACCACCAGAACAGGATGTTTACCGGTGGCCGTTTCACCACTCAGCATAACAGCATCCGTACCTTCGAGTACTGCGTTCGCAACGTCGGTGATCTCACTTCTGTTAGGTTTTATCCTGTCGATCATGCTCTCCATCATTTGGGTGGCAACGATAACAGGTTTAGCGCGGTGCAGGCATTTTTTTATTAGCTGTTTCTGTATCAGTGGTATTTGTTCAACTGGAAGTTCAACCCCAAGGTCGCCACGCGCAACCATTATGCCATCAGATTCGAGAATAATATCTCTTATATTAACAAGCGCCTCAGGCTTTTCTATTTTCGCAATGATTTTAGTTTTGCTGTTCTTATCAGTCAGTTTGCTGCGCAGAACAATAATATCTTTTACATGTCTTACAAAAGAAAGTGCTACCCAGTCCAGCTTTTGTTCTATGATGAATTCAAGATCAATGAGGTCTTTTTCAGTAAGTGCGGGAAGCGAAATTTTTGTATCAGGAAGATTGATACCTTTTTTAGATGATATCACCCCACCCATTGTTACTTCAACCTTTACATCATTATTCTTTTCGATCTTAAGAACTTTGACTTCCATCTTGCCATCATCGATCATGATCTTGTTACCGATCTTAACATCGGCATGAAGATTAGGATAGGAAACATAGATCCGTTCGAGCGTGCCGACTACTTTTTCATTTGTAAAAGTGAGTACGTCGCCAGGAAAAACTTCCAGTGCGTTGTTTTCGATTTCTCCAACCCTCAGTTTGGGTCCCTGAAGGTCACCAAGGATGGAAATATTATAAGGTTCAGTATTATTGATCTTGCGGATGTGATCGATGATCCGTGCTTTATCTTCATGGCTGCCATGAGAAAAATTCAGCCTGAACACATTTACTCCTGCTTTTACAAGAGCAAGAAGCTGTTCATATGAATCGCAGGCTGGTCCAACAGTCGCTACGATCTTGGTGCGGTGCGAAGTATGTTCTATTCCTGCTTCCTTATCCATTGATTCGTGCAGGTATTTCTTTATGTTTCGTGTCATGATGCCAATATCTTTACAATTTTAAGCCATTCATTATTTATTTTCTGTTTGGCCTTAACAGCTTTTTCGAGTGGTGTAAAGGACATGCGGTTGTTAACGATCCCCACCATCACATTATGTCTTCCTTCCATCAGGCATTCCACTGCAGAATACCCCATCCGGCTGGCAATGAGCCTGTCAAGACATGAAGGAGATCCGCCCCGCTGAATGTGCCCCAGAATACAAACGCGTACGTCTGCGTTCGGCAATCGTTCTTTTATGATTTTTGCAACTTCATTGCCGCCACCAAAATCATCGCCCTCGGCAACAACAACCAGGTTCACAAGTTTTTTACGCTTTTCTTTTTCTAGTAAACCATGAACAAGTTCTTCAACATCGGTTTTTCTTTCTGGGATTAGAATGTTCTCTGCCCCGGTTGCTATGCCGCTGTGCAATGCAATGTATCCTGCGTCACGGCCCATAACCTCAATTATAAAAAGGCGGTCGTGCGCATCTGCAGTGTCGCGTATTTTATCAATTGCTTCAACTGCTGTGTTTACGGCAGTATCGAATCCTATTGTGAAATCCGTGCCGGCGATATCCTTGTCAATTGTTCCGGGTAACCCAATGCAGGGAATGTCGAATTCACGGCTAAAAATATCTGCTCCTTTAAAAGAACCATCTCCGCCGATAATAATAAGTCCGTCAATTCCTAATTTCTTTAAATTATCATATGCTTTTTTTCTTCCTTCCGGATGAAAGAACTCTTTGCACCTTGCTGTTTTAAGTATAGTTCCGCCTCTCTGGATAATGTTAGCCACACTTCGTGAATGAAGAGGAACTATATCGTTGTCAATCATGCCTGCATAACCCCTCATGATCCCGAAAGCTTCCAATCCATAATAGATCGCGGTTCTGACCACAGCCCTCGTCGCAGCATTCATACCAGGAGAATCTCCACCAGAAGTCAGCACCCCGATTTTAGTTACCTTTTTTGCCATTGTATCAAAAACAGTTGACTTTTTTTAATATCTTTCAAAGATTGGCAACAATCGTTAAAAACTTTTTATCAGTTTGCAATAGGAGGCGTAAAAGTAAGGTTTTGTTTCGATTCACTTAAAATGAAATCGCAACCTACATTTGCAAACTTAAGACACAATTTCCTCCAATGATTAAATGGTTTTGTTTTCTCGTATCAACAATATCCTTCTCTTATTTTTCATATGCCCAATTACAATATCCGGTAACCAGGAAAGTTGATCAGTCAGACAATTATCATGGTACTATGGTGTCTGATCCTTACCGCTGGCTCGAAAACGACACAAGCGTGGAAACGAAAAAATGGGTTACCGAACAAAATGAACTTACGTTCAGATATCTCGGTTCAATCGCTTTCAGGGACAGTATTAAAAACAGGCTTGCCACTGTATATAATTATGAACGGTACAGCATTCCGGTCCTTAATAATGGTTTTTATTATTTTTTTAAGAACGATGGTTTGCAAAACCAGTCAGTGCTTTACAGGCAAAAGGGAATTAATGGTAAGGTTGAAATGTTGCTTGACCCGAATACATTATCTAGCGATGCCACTACACAGCTTATCGATTTCGAAGTGTCAAAAAATGGAAAATACGCTGCGTATTCTTTATCAAAAGCAGGATCAGACTGGCGTACTATTTTTATTAAAGACCTCACCACAATGAAAGATCTGCGCGATTCTATCAATTGGGTGAAAAGTTCACAAACAGAATGGCAGAAAAACGGATTTTATTACAGCCGTTATCCTGCTCCGGCAAAAGGTAAAGAGCTTTCGTCTGCAAATGAGAATCACCAGGTTTGGTACCACCAGATAGGAACAAACCAGGAAAACGACAAGCTCATTTACAAAGACTCCATTAACCTCCAGCGTTTCAATATTGCCATGACAAGCGAAGATGAGCGATATGTTTTTCTTTATTCTGACGACAGGGGCAAAGGTTTTCGCGGTAACTCATTATTCTATCTCGACAATCAATCGCGTGATAAAATATATAAGCCTATAGTAGCGGAGATCGGGAATTTTCAATATTTGCTTATAGGTGTGATCAAGAATAAATTTTTAATATTCAGTAACGCTGATGCGCAAAATAATAAAATATTACAATTTGATCCTGATGCAAATCCTGGAAAGGAGTGGACAACCATCATACCAGAAAAAAAAGAAAATTTACAATCCGCTTCTCTGGCAGGAGGTAAATTGTTTCTTCGTTACCTGGTTGATGTAACATCACATGTTTACGTATATACTGTTAATGGTAAAATGGAAAAGGAAATAATATTGCCTGGTCCGGGTAATGCAGCGGGCTTCAACGGCAGAAATACGGATAAGTTTACGTTTTACAGTTTCAATACTTTCAATGTACCAACGCGTATTTATCGTTATGATATTGCTTCAGGCAAATCGAAGTTGTACCGTAAGCCTTTGATAGCGTTCGATACGGATTACTTCGAAACAAAGCAGGAATTTTACACGAGCAGGGATGGCACCCGTGTTCCCTTGTTCATTGTGCATAAAAAAGGTATGGCATTGAGTGGCGATAATCCCGCGATGCTTTATGGCTATGGCGGCTTTAATGTTTCAATGAATCCATTCTTCAGTGCTTCTTTGATACCATGGCTCGAACAGGGAGGCATCTTTGCAGTAGCAAATCTGCGTGGTGGTTCAGAATATGGTGAAAAATGGCATGAAGCGGGGATGTTTGACAAGAAACAGAATGTATTCGATGATTTTATTTCAGCCGCAGAATACCTGATTAACAAAAAATACACTTCACCTTTGAAACTTGCAATAAGAGGCGGATCAAATGGAGGTTTGCTTGTTGGCGCGGTAATGAACCAGCGACCTGATCTTTTTAAAGTTGCCATTCCGGAAGTGGGAGTAATGGATATGCTGCGCTTTCAGAAGTTTACCATTGGCTGGAACTGGAAAGCTGAATATGGTTCAAGCGACACTGCATCAAATTTTAAATACCTGTATGCATATTCTCCATTGCACAATATCAAAGCCGATAAAAATTATCCGGCTACTCTGGTAATCACATCAGATCATGACGACAGGGTAGTACCGGCACATTCATTCAAATATTCCGCTACTCTTCAGGAACTTTATAAAGGAAAGAACCCTGTTTTGATAAGGATCGATACTAACTCTGGGCATGGCATGAGCAACATGATGAAAAATATTGAGCTGACTGCAGATATTTATGCGTTTACATTATATAATATGGGATTGCAATGGAAAAATTGAAGATACTGGTAACTGGTGCGAATGGCTTACTTGGACAAACGATCATATCACAATTGTTAGGTAAAAAATATGATGTTGTTGCTACAGGACGCGGCCGTGAAAGAGTTGTAGCGGATAAACTTCTAGGATACCTTTACAAAGACACTGACATTACTGATGGTCCTGCAATAGAACAGGTGATCATTGACCAACGTCCGCATGTAATTGTTCATGCGGCCGCCATGACACAGGTTGATCAGTGTGAACTTAATAAGCAGGATTGTTATAATATTAATGTTACAGCCACCAGGTTCATTATTGACGCTGCAAAAGCGGTAGGCGCGCGTTTTATATTCGTTTCTACAGACTTTATTTTCGATGGGAACAGTGGCCCGTATTCTGAAAATGACGAGCCTTCTCCTGTTAATTATTATGGCAGCACAAAAATGGTTGCAGAAAAAGCAGTGATGGAGTCAGGTCTTGATTATGCCATTGCACGTACCATACTCGTTTATGGCATTGTGCCTGCATCGGGCCGTACAAATATTATTGGATTCGTGAAGCAGAACCTTGAACAAAATAAAATTATCAAAATGGTGACCGACCAGGTGCGGACTCCAACTTATGTTGACGATCTTGCAGCTGGTATTATTCTAATCATAGAAAAAAACGGGAGCGGGATCTATCATTTGTCGGGTGAGCAGCAAATGACACCGTATGACATTGGAATAGAAATTGCCAGGTACTTTAATTTCGATGAAAACCTGGTTATAAAGGCATCCTCTGAAGAAATCAAACAACCCGCTGTACGTCCGGTAATAACAGGATTCGATATTTCCAAAGCAAAGAGGGAACTGGGATTTAAGCCGAAAACATTTCAGGAAGGACTTAATGAACTATTCGGCCGCAGCGGCAAATAAACCTCTGCCATCATACATCTGGCACTTCCTCCTCCATTCTTTTCGATTGTATTCAATGAGGCATATATGATCTCATTAAATTTTTTAAGATCATTAATTTGTTTTTGAGTAAGAGATCGGTATGCCTGCTCAGACATTACCAAAAACTTTTCACCATCGGCATTATTTACCTGCAGCATATTGCCGGCAAAGTGATTCATCTGATCCAAAGAGATATCTATGATTTTTTTTCCTGATCTGTTGATGGTTACTATAAGCCTATCTTTTTCAGTTTCATCGGTGATACATTCAAGGCATATCACAATGTACTGATCAGCCACGCACATCATTACATTCGTATGGTAAATTGCTAATCCTTTCGTATCATTTGCATGAAACATAACAGGTTCATAATTCATCAGATTGCAAAATTGTATAAAAAGTTGTTCATCAGTACGGGGCGAAACACAGGCATACGCGATCCGTTTTTCCCTGTCGGGCACAATACTCCCGGTACCTTCAAGATACTTTTGCTGTTGTTCATATGTACTGAGGTCAATGGTATTGCTGATCATAAATTTTGATCTGATCTCCTCTACAACATTCATTTTACGTTCCAACCGGCGGTTTTCAGCAAACATCGGGTACAGGACTACTGTGCCATCCTGATGAAAAGAGATCCAGTTGTTAGGAAAAATGGAATCCGGAGTATGGGGTTCAGTAGTGTCTTTGACCACAATAACATCAATTTTGTTTGACCGTAGCTTCTCGACGAAATTATCAAATTCAGCAATGGCGTGCTCCTGTACTGCAACTTCATCTGAATACAATTGAAAGGAATTATTTACGGCTGTTTGTTTATTGAAAACAAAATTTACAGGCCTTATCATCAATATGTGGGATGTGGTTTGCATGTTTAAATTTCATCCCTAAACAAAGGCATACTCATACAGTGAAAGCCACCACGTGCGCGTGACAGTTCCGCTGAAGGCATCAGAATCAGTGTGTCTTCCATTTCGTCAATATTCACATGATCATTTTCCAGTTGATTCAAAAGTTGTTCGGCCGGTATGATCGTAAAACCGTTTTCTTTAAAAGCTTCAACTGTTTTGTCGTTCCGGTCATACCCAAGGATCACGCCATCTTTCAAGGCAAGAAGGTTGCAGGAATCTGTCCATTGTTCCCTTGCATCAAAAGGAAATTCGTTGTTACCAGAATAGATGAACCGAACCTTTTCATTGCAACCAAGATCATTTTCGCTTATATCGATCAGCAGATCTTCGAGATTGTCAAAGTATTTTGGGTTCTCGACATCCTTTTTCCTGAACTGGATGATCTTCAGTATATCGTCTTTCTTAATATTCCCCTCAAGTATCCGCTGTACGGTATCTGCATTTTCTCTCTTCACCGCTTTTTTTGAAAAAGTACCCAGCATGACCCACACATTTTTTTTCACCTGTGTAAAAACAGTGTCAATGTGCATGAAATCTCTTTTCTTCGGAATTTTTATGATCGTTATCTTCTTTACTACATTTTTCTCAAACAGGATGTTGATGGCTTTTTGAGCTGCTACCATTGTTGTGCGTTCACTAACACCAATTAACAGATGATCTTTACTTACCACCATCACATCGCCACCTTCCAGTGTAACTTTTTTATCATCACCCTCACGCGGCAGCAGGAAATGATGAGGCGCATCAGGCAGTTCGATAATATTTTCCTGGTATTCGCTGAATAACGGATGATTGAAGAAGATATATTTTGCCAGCAATGCCTCCCTTATGCGTGCCTTACGGGCGGGTTTGTTCAATAAAACATATCTATTGATAACTATACCTATGTCACGCGTGAAAATAAAATTTGGAATGGGAGGGAACAGCATATTACGGTCATCATCAAGTGAACCTGTAATAAAAATATTAGAAAGCTGCGAAGGATTGAAGGTCATCAGCAGTTTCTCAGTTTCATATGAACAGTTTTCAACCGCACAGACGGAAGCAGTAAGCTTTAACTTTATTTCCCTGTCGTTCAGAATATCCGCCAGCAACCATTGTAGTTCTATTACTTTATCCGATTTAAAAAAATCGGAATGCCCGGGTTTATAAAAGTTCCTTTTATTATCGTCTGCATCCACATGCTTCAACCTGCCCTTGATCCGGGAGGGATCCATGAAATAGAGAAGGATTTTTGTATAAAAGTCATATTCTTTTCTCCTGATAGTATCAAGGTGAACGATATCTTCGAATAACCAGTCCTGGGCTTTAGAAGGAACAACTTTACCGAGACCACTATCGGGACTGTGCACGAGTACTCTTCTAAGCCTTCCTATTTCTGAAGATACCTGCAATTGGTTCTTTTCGTGCCTTGACATAAGAGGCTAAGATAACAAATGTTAGTTAAGCTTTTATAGCTTAACACCTGTGTTCATATATTTGCAATCTTATGCATTCCGTGATTGATCAATTGAATGAAACAGCAGCTTTTATCCGGGAAAAATACTCGTCACAACCCGATACTGGTATTGTGCTTGGCAGCGGTCTTGGAAACTTTTTAGGCGAACTTGAAATTGAAGCCAGCTTCAGTTATAATGATATTCCTCATTTTCCTGTTTCAACTGTTGAAGGACATGACGGCAAAATGGTTTTTGGTGAACTGAACGGAAAAAAGATTGTTGTAATGGCCGGCAGATTTCATTATTATGAGGGCTATACAGCGCAGGAAGTGATTTACCCGATAAGGCTGATGAAGTTTTTAGGCATTAAAAATATATTATTATCAAATGCTGCCGGGGGTTTAAACACTTCTTTTAAAGTTGGTGATCTTATGATCATCAATGATCACATCAGCTTTTCAATTGTTAATCCGCTGATCGGAAAAAATGCTGATATACTGGGGCCACGTTTTCCTGACATGAGCGAACCTTACAGCATCGAGATCATTACAAAAGCGAAAGCTGCCGCTGCCAAACTGAATATTCCACTTTTTGAAGGTGTCTATTATGGTGTTACAGGCCCCACATTTGAAACTCATGCTGAATACAGGATGATACACCGTTTGGGTGCAGACGCGGTAGGTATGAGCACAGTTCAGGAAAATATAGCTGCTGTACACATGGGCATGAAGGTGTTTGCAATAAGCGTTATAACCGATTTGGGTATACGCGAAGATGACTCGGTTATTACCCATGATGAAGTGCTTGAAGCAGCTAAGTTAGCTGAACCTAAGCTGACTGCAATTTTTAAAGAACTTGTACCGAGATTGTAATGAAGAATAAACGGCTTAAGATATTTTTGCTATTCCTGGTCGTGTCAGCTTTAGCTGGCACCGCTTCAGCACAACCGGGAGGCGCATTAAGGAGATTACCGGGTGGCGGTGGCATGAGAGGATCAGGCGCAAGTAAAGGCAAAGACAGCCTGCAAAAAAGAAACTCCCTGCAGGATTCGATAACGATAAGCTTTCGTTATCTCGACTCAAGCAGGATGCAGAAATTTGATTCCTCCATAACAGATTTTACGCGGCATTTTCCTGTTCCATGGTATCATTATCATTTAGGGAATGTTGGTAATGCCACGCACAGCATGATTTTTCCGCCACTCATGAAGCCCGGATGGGATCATGGTTTCCATGCGTTTGATGCATATAACTACAATGATTACGATACTAAGTTCTACAATACAACAAGGCCCTATACCGAAATACATTACCAGATCGGCAGTAAACTTGAGCAGGTGTTAGGCATTTTGCATACGCAAAACATTATGCCGAACTGGAATGCTTCATTTGAGTACCGCCTGATCAATTCACCGGGTTTTTTCAGGAACCAGAATACGAATCATAATAATTACAGGTTCAGCTCGTGGTATCAGTCAAAAAATAAACGCTATCAGAATTTCCTTGTAGTGGTAGGAAATAAATTGCAGTCAGCAGAAAATGGTGGTATCAAAGACGATCTGAATTACCTTGACAGCACGAGCACTTTTAGTGAGCGTTCTACTATCCCTACCAGGTTAGGACCCGTTGAAAGCGGTAATCAGGTAAACTTTTTTTCAAGCACTATCAGCACAGGATCTAAGTATACAAATGCCAGTTATATATTTCGACAACAGTATGATCTTATCGGTAATAAAGATTCTATTGTAACAGATTCAACAGTCATCCCACTCTTTTATCCAAGGTTGCGGGCAGAGCTTACCACGAGTCTCAAAACTTATAATTACAGGTTCAATGATCATGCGCCTCAGGGGAGCATAGACTTTTATAAAACGTATTACAACATTGATACCCCAAATCTTTTTGTATACCAGGATAAATGGAAAGACCTTACCAATGATTTCTCCATTTACCAGTTCCCTGATGCTAAAAATTCGCAGCAGTTTTTTAAGGCGGGCGCGGCATTTCAGATGCTTACCGGAACATTTGATACTGGAACGGTTACAAATAAGTATCATAACTTCTTTCTTCATGGCGAATACAGAAATAAAACGAGAAACAAAAAATGGGATGTTGAAGCATACGGAAATTTTTATGTAAATGGAATGAATGCCGGTGATTATAATGCTCATGTGAGCCTGAAGAGACTGATCAGTAAAAAAATAGGATATCTTGAATTAGGTTTTGCAAATGTTAACCGCGCCCCATCTTTCATATTCGACAGCACCAGCAGCTTTTACCTTAGCAGTGTATACCATAATTTCAACAAGGAAAATTTTACTGAAGTATTCGGCTCCTTTGATTTACCCAAACTGAAGGCAAAGATATACGGGCGCTATTTGCTGATAAGCAACTACACCTATTTTAAAGATTACAAAGAACCGGATCAGTTCGGAAAACTTTTTAATTTGCTTCAGGTTACAGCAGAGAAGCAGTTTAAAATAGGAGGCAAGTGGAATTGGAGAACATGGATGATTGTTCAGCAACTTACCGGAAACCCACCGCTTAATCTTCCATTTTTGCTTACCAGGAACCAGGTAGGGTATGATGGTAACCTCGGTTTTAAAAACCTTCTTACGAGTTTTGGGATAGAATTAAGATATTATACGCCTTATAAGGCAGACCGGTATTCTCCTTTGACAGGCCAGTTTTTTAACCAGGAAACTCAAACCGTAAAAATGAAGCTGCCTGATATTGCGGCTTACCTTCATTTCCGCATTAAATCATTTTCTGCCTTCGTTCGTTTAGAAAACCTTAACAGTTTAGATGTGTCAACAGGTAAGTTTACGAGGAACAATGTAGTATCACCTAACTACCCTTATCCGGGAATGCAATTGAGGATAGGCGTATATTGGAGTTTCGTAAATTAAAAGTAACTTTGTGCTTGTGAAAAAAGTTCTCATCTTTCTTCTTGCAGCTATCTATATCACCCTTACCAGTGGTGTTGTAGTGAACATACATTACTGCATGGGGAAGATCGCAGGAGTGACGTATGGTCATGAGGCAGAACATAAGTGCGATAATTGCGGAATGCAAAAAAAGAACCGGTGCTGTGATACTCAACACAAGCTCGTTAAAGCTGACTCCGATCATATTTATGCAAAATTTGTTACTGCTGCTTTTTCTCTGACAACACCATTACCGGCAGGTTTCCCTGCATTTAAAAATTTCCTCTCTTCTTCAGCGAAACATTTCAATTCACAATATCTTTCTCCTCCAGACTCACGCGGCAACAAACTTTCAGTACATAATAGCATATTCAGGATCTGATAATTTGTTTTCTTAATCAGAAAGAAAATAAATCATTTATTCTAAATTATCATGTAATGAAAAAATTATTAATAATAGTAACAGTTCTTCTTTCAACAGTCATATTAAAAGCACAATTTCAGACGGCAACATTAACTGCTGCAGGGCTTACCTGCGCAATGTGTACAAAGGCTATCTTTAATTCACTGGAAAAAGTACCTGTAGTTGAAAAAGTTGATGCAGACATTAAACATTCTCAATTTCTTGTCACATTTAAAAAAGGATCATCAATTGACCCAGACCTTCTGAAGAATGCAGTGGAAGATGCAGGATTTTCTGTATCAGCTTTTAAGATGACAGGTAATTTCAACAATGTGCATGTTAGCAACGATTCACATGTAGTAATAGATGGAAAAACCTTTCACTTCGTAAAATCAGATAATAAGGCGCTGAATGGCACACAGACGATCACGATGGTTGATAAAAATTATGTGACTGCAAGGGAATTCAAAACAATTACCGGCTCAAATCAGCATCCTTGTGTAGAAACCGGTAAGGCGGAAGAATGCTGTGTTAAGATGGGTACTACCACCCATAACACCAGGATATATCATGTAAAGATTTAAAATTTACATGATGAAATTAATAAGCTTTATCAAAGCGTCCCTCCTGGCAGGAGGGATGCTTTTCATGCTGACTGCAACAGCTCAGGAGCTGTTTGTGCTTACTGAACCGGCATCTAATATGCCTTCCCATTCGATCAGCGGAAAAATTACAGGAAAATTTTCAAAGCATCCTACGGCTACGAACCATATGCAGCGTTATACACCCGAAGTAATGTTTGGTGTGAGTAAAAAATTAATGGTGCATTTTGCCTCAACATTTTCTGACATGTATACAACGAATATGAGATGGGAATCAGCGAGAACTTATGTTAAGTACCGTTTCTTTTCTAATGATGAAGTACATAAGCATTTCAGGATGGCGGCATTTGGTGAATACGCTTATGGGCGTAATATTGGATTATATGATGACATCGG
This sequence comes from Flavitalea sp., assembly GCA_035525775.1. GTDB lineage: Bacteria > Bacteroidota > Bacteroidia > Chitinophagales > Chitinophagaceae > Flavitalea. The sequence continues at coordinate 5,560 of DATLDR010000054.1, read as the reverse complement.
TATTCAGGGTGATCAGAGTGGTTATGAAGGTGGTTTGATCCTGACGCAACTATTGAACAAACTGGCGGTATCATCAACATTAAGTTATCTTCAGACACTTAAAAATAAAAAGACCGACCTAGAAGTATTCATCCCTGAAAAATCATTTAACTATTCACTCTCTGCCGGTTACCTTGTTTTTCCTTTTAATTATAAAAGCTTCCGGCAAACGAACCTGAATGTATATGCAGAACTGCTTGGTCAGCGTACTTTGGATCAGAAGAAATATGTGATTGATTTTGCACCTGCCCTCCAGTTGATATTTAACAGTAATGCTAAATTGAACATTGGTTACCGTTTCCAGCTTAGGGGAAACATGTACAGGATGGCTGAAAAAAGCTGGTTGATAAGTTTTGAACGAACTTTTTTGGGGGCCTGGAAATAGCATTTATTTTTCAAAAAAAGCAACACTGCCTCCAACCCAATCTTTGTCTTTATTATAGCGCGTGCCAATCATTTTACCCTTACTTAATCTTGCTAGATTAATAGCTGGTACTGGTCGTGGAGCGCCATCTTCCCAAAGGTACATCACCCTTATTTCAGCCTTTGCAGGGATACCTGGTGTTTCAATCACATCAGCATAATTCACTTTTTTTTGCAGGATCCAGTTTTCAGGATCCTGTATCTTTTTGATGTCATCTTGTTTTACATCTATTATTACACCTTGTCCCGCAAAAGAAAAAAGTGGTTTCAGCACGTAGTGATCAAGATCCTGGGGTAACTGTCTTATCTGATTCAGAAAAAAGGTTTCCGGTACGAATGGATGATGAATATAAGGCAGCGTGTATTTACTGATGCGGTAAAACCAGTCGGGATGTGGCACCCATTCAACATTCATCTCTTCGCGGATATCTATAATGTTGCCTAAATCGTTCCGGGTATGCAGCTCATCAAATATCACCCTGTTATAAATGCGGTTGATCCTGGTTTTTTTGCCATTCAGATGGTAGAAAACTTCATTGCCTTCTTTAAATAATTCAGTTATACATACAGGTTGTATGCCTGTTAAGTGTTGCGTACAATAAAAATCTACTCTTGTTTTTTGTTCATGAGGCTTTATTTCCAACAGGATAACATTTTCCGGTTGATGATGGCCAAGAAGAATGTCACGAAAAAGTTTAGTGTAAGTACTGCGGTCATAGCCACCCAGATAATGGGTATAATCGGAAGGAATGCTAAAATGTTTTTTTAAAATATCCGGATAAATAACCTGGAAGGCATAGAGACTTGGAAAACCCTGCATTTCTATCAGCTGAGGTTCAAGTGTTCTATTCTCATCGATACAAATGCCGAAATCAAAAGCTATCATCTGCGGATATCCATACGTGCCTGGAACTTTGTCCTTTGCAGGGATACTGTTCACCGTTAGATCCATAAATGCAGGCTCAGTGATAATGTTTATAATGCTTTCGCATGCACTGATCATTTTTGCAGAGAAATGTTTAGGAATAAATACAGGTGTTTCAGCAAGGCGGAATTGAATTGCACCAGGATAAAGATCATCAAGCTCTTTTAATAATGCATTATATTTTACCGATGAGAATTGTTCGTTGAAAGCTTTGCGTATTGATAACACCATCATAGAAAGTTAATTGAAAAATACAATACATTTGCGCGCGATTTAAGCGAAACACATTAAGGCTGAGGGAAACGGGCCCAATGCCACACGTAGCCCAATATGTGTTTTCTCATGCCTGTACTTCAATAAGGCACCCAGGGATTGTATTTACTTTCCCTGCTTTTTAAAATATTATTTATTTAAAGTTGTATGAACACAAAAAAGCCGGTTAATTTAACCGGCTTAATTGTATAGAATGGATTTAATCGTTTACAGCTTACTGAATCTTAGTAGTATCAGGTGATGGTGTAGATGGCTCTGTTGTGTCACCAGGAACAGTATCCTTTGTCAATTGACCCATTGGTGCTGTTGCATGGCTTGAACCTGCCATTGTAATTGTTAATACCCCAAATGCTAAACCTGTAGCTAAAAGAATTTTTTTCATGTTATTTATTTTAAAATTAAAAAATCCATCCGTTTCCGGACAGTGTCATAAACTTATAGATGCATTGCAGCAACAATAAGTCTAGACAGGCAATCATCACTTAATTCATAAGATCAACAGCTATTGAATAAGAATTGTGCCAGATTTTTTTAAGGCTTTTACAAATATTTTGCTAGATAACGTGGCACAAAATTTTTTCTACCTTTGCTGCTTTCCATGGGTAAGGATTTACACATGGTCAGTTACCTGGCACGGTTCGTTTGCGTTAAATAAGTGCTTTCAAATATCTTATCTGCATTGGCCGCTTCAAATCCTTCGCGCCGGTGATGTCTTTTTATTTCATGTGGTGGTAGATGTTCAAACTCAGGCAGAACTCGCCTTTCCGCGAATTCAACATATGATCCGGGTATACGGTGATCTTCACTCTTTGAAAATGATGCGAGGATCATCTGAGCAACTGTTGAGCTTTGCAGTAAACCTCCATCAGGACTTATTTTGATCTTGCCAGCGGAATCATTCAATACAAATCCGTATTTCTCTAGAAAATTGTTAAAATCATCAATTGTATTGTAGCCTTGTTTTAAATTATGTACGCTCACTGTAAAATGATTAAGATAATACCGGTTATAAATGGTCCATGCAGCGTATTCGCTTTCATCTGAAAGTGTACTGTAGTCGTCCCAAGAAGGCAGCCTCCATAAACCACTATGTAAAAACTCATCTACCTCATTAGCATCATTAAGGTTAAGGTGGTCTGCAGGATCAGATTTTACTTCATCCGTATAACTCCTGATAATTGAACGCATTTTTGGAGAAAGATCATTCACTCTTAATTCACTGATGAAAATCCTGGGGTTTTTTGCATCTGCCGGTGCATACCAGTAAGCATCCAGTTTTTTTGAAGCAAAATGATAGTGATCCATCCTTTTGTACCCATAATGGAGAAAAATTTTTTGGAGCGATTGTATTCCCAGGAATTTAACTGCTAATGTTCTGAAAGCAATGTGGTCATTTTCTATTTCAGCCGGATCATTAATGATCTTTTCTTTGATCATAGCCTGGAATATCGCTGCAACGTCAGGAACACGTTCCTTATAGCGCGTCATCAGACCGTCTAAAACCAGTTGAAGAGTTTCCTCATTAGAAGGCATAGGTAAGCAATTATATGAGCGGTAAAGTTATCAATTTCATGAGTGAAGAGCGTAGAACATATATCGCTATTTTTGTTCCCTTAAACTAAAGAACAGCATATGGTTATGGCGCGTCTTTCTCTCGTATTGATACTGGCTTCAGCTTACCAGTTATTGTTCTCACAGAAAACATCAAATTTCGATCCGCATGATGCTTTCGCTCCGGAATTTTATCATAATTACGGAAACAAAATGCGCAGCGCAGATGGACGGCCGGGACCTGAATACTGGCAGAACAGAGCAGACTATGCCATCAATGTTTCTCTTGATGATATTCAAAATACAATAACCGGAAATGTAACGATCACTTATACGAATAACAGCCCTCAGCCACTGTCATTTGTTTGGTTACAGCTCGATCAGAATCTCTACAATCAAACTTCAAAAGGAATAGCTGCCACAACTATCAGCGGTGGAAGATGGTCGGCCCATTCCGGATTCAATGGCGGTTACAATATCAAATCTGTTACCGTTATGCACGCCGGCAAAAGTTCACGTGTATCGGGCTCAATCAGCGACACACGTATGCGTATAGATCTTCCTTCACCGCTTAAATCAGGAGGAGGAAAAGTTTCTATTAAAATTGAATATGCTTACACTATACCAGAAAATGGTTCAGACAGAACAGGAAGATTACAGACAGCAAATGGAGTGATGTACGAGATCGCCCAATGGTTTCCGAGGATCTGCGTGTACGATGATATTCTCGGCTGGAATACTCAGGCTTACCTTGGTCAGGGAGAATTTTATCTTGAATACGGCGATATCTCTTATAATATAAATGTTCCCTCAAGTCATATAGTAGTGGGATCGGGAGAGCTTACTAATCCCCAGGAAGTGCTTACTGCAAAGCAGCTTCAAAGACTTGCTGCCGCCCGTAACAGCGATAAAACGTTAATGCTTCGTTCTGCAGAAGAAGTAAAAGACCTTTCAAGCAGGCCTTTGAATTCAAAACGGCTAACATGGAAATTCAAATGTCGGAATACAAGAGATGCTGCATTTGCCTCGTCGGCTGCTTTTATATGGGACGCTGCACGTATCAATCTTGAAGGTGGTAAGAAGGCGCTTGCTATGTCAGTGTATCCTCAGGAAGTTGCAACTGATTCTGGATGGAACCGTTCGACTGAATACACCAAGGCGTCAATTGAATTTTATTCAAAATATCTTTACACTTACCCATACCCGGTAGCAACAAATGTGGCAGGAATAGTATCAGGAATGGAGTATCCAGGAATAGTTTTTTGTGGTGTAAATGCTGTAAGAGACCAGCTGTGGGGCGTCACTGCTCATGAATTCGGACATATGTGGTTTCCCATGGTTGTAGGCAGCAATGAACGGAAATATGGATGGATGGATGAAGGCTTCAATACCTTCATCAATACACTTGCTGCTGAAGATTTCAACGGTGGAGAATATGCTGATTCCAGGGAATTATCATCGAACAGATTCACAAAGGCATATTTCAATGACCAGTCAGAAAGTATTTTTACAATAGCAGATGTTGTTCAACCATACAATTTTGGAACGGCACTGTATCGTAAACCAGGTTTTGGATTGAAGTTGCTTCGTGAAAATATTCTGGGCAAAAAAAGATTCGATAGTGCATTCAGGTATTATACGCATCAATGGGCTTTTAAACATCCCACACCTTACGATTTCTTTCATGCAATAGAAAACCATACTGGTGAAACGCTGGATTATTACTGGCGCGGATGGTTCATTAATCAATGGAAGATTGATTTTGGCATAACCAATGTAACGTATGTAAATAACGATCCGGCTTCCGGCTCCATCATTACTATTAAGTGTTATGAAAAGCTTCCAATGCCGGTTGTGGTAGAAGTGAATGAAGAAAATGGTAAATCAAACCGTGTTTCTTTACCTGTTGAAGTGTGGCAGCATGGCGATACCTGGCAGTTTATCAACCCGTCGACCTCTAAAATTCAGCAGGTAACGCTTGATCCTGATTCAACACTTACAGATATTGATCTTTCTGACAATGTATGGATAGCTAAATGACCCTTCCATTATTAAGCCGGATTCTATTATTCACGGCTTTTGGTATGTGATGCTCGTAGTGGCTCACGTAAATGATGGTAACGTTGTTCATTGAGCAAATATCGTCTATCAGTCGTGTGAAAAATTTTTGTTGAGATACATCCAGACCTTGTGTTGGCTCATCAAGTATCAGAAGGGTAGGGTTCTTGATAATGGCACGCGCCAGTAAGCACAAACGCTGAGCACTTGCAGGTACCATGCTGAATAATTTAAAAGCGTACCGGTCAATATGCATTATTTTCATCCAGCGCATGCAAACAGCTTCTTTCT
>DATLDR010000044.1:0-4484 GCA_035525775.1 Flavitalea sp. | reverse complement strand
GGAACAGAGATATATGAATTTGTGGAAACGAAGCTGAATATCTTTCCGGTGGGTATTGTTCCTCTTGAAAATACTGAAGGATATTTTTTTCTTGCAGAAGGCACATTCAGAAAAACCAGAGTTTACCAGTACAGTCTGAGTATATTTCAGAAACAGGACGAAAAATACCGTTCCATAAAAACAGAATATATTGATCACTGGGACCGCAGCATTGTAAATACTTATGAGAATATTAAGGCGGAACTGATAAAAAGAAAAAAAGATATGCCCAATCCTGCAGTGTATTGTATTGAAACTGGTCTTACATTCCCGGTAGATGAAACTTTGCTACCTGTGGCGAAAAGATCGCTGGTGAGATACATTTCAGCTGCCTGACTTATTTATTAATATCTGCTGTTTGCGTGCTGCCATTTTCATTACCACGCATCTGGTTGCTGTAATTTTTAAACATGCTGTAAAATCTCAGCTTCAGCACACCGAGTATACCTTCCTTCACTATTCCTTTATGCATTTTTGAGGTTCCATGCTTTCGGTCTTCAAAGACTATAGGCACTTCCACTATTTTGAATCCAAGTTTCCATGCAGCATATTTCATTTCTATCTGAAATGCATAACCGAGAAAGTGGAGTTCATTGAGATTCATCGCTTCAAGCACTTTTCTTTTGTAACACATAAAGCCCGCTGTGGTATCTTTTACAGGCATCAGGGTTATCAGTCTTGTATAAAGTGAACCTCCTTTTGAAAGCCATATCCTGTCGCGTGGCCAGTTTACAGTACCTCCCCCCTTAACATACCTTGAGCCGATAGCAACATCTGCCCTCCCCGTGTGACATGCTGTAAATAGTCGCTCAAGATCTGCAGGATTGTGTGAAAAATCCGCATCCATCTCGAAGATGTAATCGTAATGCCGCGCTATTGCCCATTTAAAACCATGAATGTATGCGGTACCGAGTCCGGATTTTCCTTTTCTTACTTCAAGAAACAATTCAGTGGGATGGTTATTCTGTAAATTCCTGACGATTTCTGCTGTGCCATCTGGTGATCCGTCATCAATTACAAGAACATGATATTCTTTATTCAATGCAAGGATTGCGCTGACTATTCCGGAGATATTTTCCTTCTCGTTATAAGTTGGTATAATAACAAGCTTTTCCAATTATCCTTTCTTTAGCATCATCCTGTTAAACACTTCCGTCAGTTTTTGTTTTGTATGAAGAGGAAAATCTCCTTTCATCATCCAGTCGTAGTATTGTGGCTCCGCCTTGAGTACATCTGTTACTGCTCTTCCTTTATGTTTGCCGAAGTTGAAAACCTCCCTTCCGTTTTCCATAATCATTCTTCTTGCAAAGTCTACAGTATTGTCTTCACCGATGCATTTAAGAATGCTGTCAATTGTCAATCCGAGCTGGGGATATCGTTCTACCTGCGCTTGAAGCACTTCCCAGGTTGCTGATGCATCCGCTTCTGCGCTGTGTGCGTTTTCAAGATTGCTGTTGCAATAAAATTTATACGCTGCAGTGAGTGTGCGCTGTTCCATCATATGAAATATCTTCTGCACATCCAGCAGTTTCCTGTTGCGGAAATCAAGATCAAGGGATACCCGCAGAAATTCTTCTACCAGCATGGGAATGTCGAAACGGTTAGAATTATATCCTGCCAGGTCTGAATTATCAATAAACTGCCTGATCTCGTTAGCTATCTGGCGAAAGGTGGGTGCATCCTTCACCATTTCATCGTTGATACCATGAATCTCGGTCTGTGAGGGCGGAATCGGAATTTCCGGGTTAAGCAGCTTTCGCTTTACGGTTTTCTTTCCATCGGGCATTATCTTAACTATCGCAATTTCGAGTATCCTGTCTGTGCTTAGGTTCATTCCCGTGCACTCAATATCGATCACTGCAAGGGGCCTGGTTAATTGTAACATCACGCGATTAAATATTAGGTCCTTTCACTTGTTTCGCAAATGTAAGCAAGGTTGGTTCTTGGGGGTTCAAATATCTCCCACACTGCCCATAACCTTATATCCATTGTCATGTATGCTAAGCCTTCAGTTACCATACAAATGCACTTTCATGTGACAGCACTTTAAATCTTAAGGTTTTAGGGCACAATATATTGTAGAATTGTTTGTGAAATGCTGATGAAACTTGCATTTAAGGGAATTTATTGTTTACTTTGAGTACTACACAGATCCATCCTGAAAATTCAACCTTTATTACCTGGTCCGTTCTTTGAACTACCGAGTTAGTATCAGCATAACATTCACTATAAATAACATTAAATGAAAAGGACGATTATTGTACTGGCACTTATCTGTTTTGCAACAGTAGGAATAACATCCTGCACAGCACAAAGTGGCTGCCATGGTACGCAGGGCTACGTTGGTTACGGTCACAAATGATTATTTGCTTCGTAATTGTTAGTTTTACGGCACTATGGATTGGAAAGTGTTAAGGGAAGAAAACGAAGTGCAAGAAATTATCAGCAGATCAGAATCAAGGCCGCAGGTTATTTTCAAGCACAGCACGCGTTGTTCAATAAGCTCTGTTGCCAGGGGTCGACTTGAAAGGTCGGAGGTACCATCCGGTGCCGATTTCTATTATCTTGATCTTATCAGCTACAGAAACATTTCAAATAAAATCTCGCAGGTATTTAACATCCATCATGAATCACCTCAGGTGCTTGTAATAAAAAATGGTGAATGCATTTACGATGATAGTCATATGAGCATCAATATGGATGACATTAAAGAAGTGATAGGAAAATGATTATCTCGTTCTTCTATAATACATGAGGTTGGGAAATTTATCACTTAGCCCTTTTTCGCTTAAAGTAAAGAAGCCGGAATTATTATTGGCAAACGCGACTGCTTCACCCTGCGATTCAGGCTGATAGGCAAGTGTATCAGTTGGATTTTTACCCAGTGTTACAGTTAATCCTTCTTTTGCTATTCTCGCATAATAGAACAGCGTTGTGTATGTTTTAACTATCACTTCAGTTCCCGCCAGAGAAAGGGTTGCGCTTACTACTCCGGCGAACGGAAGGTCAGACACAAATTGTGCCTGGTTCATGTTTTGGGTGTCCTGCGGGTAAGGTATCCTGTAAACTTTAGAGGTGGCATCTCTTTTAGTGATCACATAAATATCTTTAGTATTGTCGTCAATCATTAAGGCTTCGGCATCATGTGGTCCGTCAGGATACATAAAATTTATGCTGTCGTATCCTGTTATGACATCATTGAAATTTTTTGGCTCGGGCATGCGGTAAATATTATACGAAGCATACTTCAGATCATTGTCGCCTATGTCACCGATATAAAGATAATTGACGCCTTCATCCGGGCCTTTGGCAAGAGCGATATCTTCCCAGTCGCGATTTACTCCGCCATCAAGCAAAAACGAATCAGTAACATAACCTTCATGCTTAAGTAAATATAATCTTGCAGGGTTACCACTGTCTTCCAGTACCCATAGATGATCAACAAATGTTTTGCTGTCGGCAATACCAGAAGCCTCAGGAATAGGCCGGGTTAAAATATAATTAAGCGGAACATTAGAAAACCGGTCGCCTGCAGGTGGAACAGGGATTAAAGTTGAATCCGTTTTACCACAGCTGATGATTATTAAAAGTACCGGAAAAAGTCGTTTCATGATTTTTGCTTTGGTTACTTTGGTGCTTCCACTTCTGGTGCTATTTCCTTCCGGACATATCTTTCAACGAAATGCATTATCAATAATGAAAGTACCACCCATATAAGTCCTAACGAGAAACCGCCGATCACATCACTTGCATAATGTACCCTCAAGTATATACGGCTAAAACCGATAAGATGGATAAATATAATAAGTAAGAACGTTAAGATCCACTTAAAGGTTACGTTCTCCACATTTTTCCAGACAAGGTAGATGATCAGGCCATAAAATGTCATCGCCGACATGGCATGCCCGCTCGGAAAACTAAAGCCCATCGCGGCTTTGAAAACAGGGTCATCAGGGCGAACACGGCTAAAATACTGTTTAAGTGACCACAACACCAGGTAGCTGCCTAAAGAAACTACAGGTACGCTCAATGAATACCATCTGTGCTTTTTTATTAAGAAAATGAAAGCAAGTATAATGTTGGCGGGTACCAGGAATTCGCCGGTTGCGAAGAAAGTGATAAATCGCATGATTCGCGTGTTCGTATCATTTATATAAGGACGGATACTATTGAAAACGCTGGCATCGAACTGTGTGTCATTCAGGCGAAAAACTTCATTGATGATAAATGCAATAGTTATGACCGATAATAAAAAAAGGATGAAAACGATTATCAGTTCAATTGACAGCAGGGCTATGCCAGCTATAAATTTCCGGAAACGATTTATCATGCATGTGTAAGATAAAAAATCCCACCGTGGGTGGGATCAATTAAAAATATTTAACCGGGTAAAATTAAAATGCGTTCTTATTCCCCTTGAAAGTGTTGTATACTGTTAGAAACAT
>DATLDR010000012.1:0-21634 GCA_035525775.1 Flavitalea sp. | reverse complement strand
AAATTATCGGGTGAATCATTGATGGGTGATAAAAGTTTCGGCATGGATCACAACATGATCGAACAATACGCCAGAGATATAAAAGGGATCACGGAACTGGGAGTGCAGGTAGCGGTAGTGATCGGAGGTGGAAACATCTACCGGGGCATGAACGAAAAAGATACCGGTATTGAAAGGGCCCACGGCGATTACATGGGAATGCTTGCCACTGTTATCAATGGCATGGCCATGCAGGCGATGCTTGAGAAAGTAGGAGTATTCACCAGGTTGCAGAGTGCTATCAAAATGGAACAGATAGCCGAACCGTACATCAGGCGTCGCGCGATCAGGCATCTTGAAAAAGGCAGAGTGGTGATCTTTGGTGCAGGAACAGGAAATCCATATTTTACTACAGATACAGCCGGCTCTCTCAGGGCAATAGAAATTCAGGCAGATGTAATTCTTAAAGGCACAAGGGTAGATGGAATCTACACCGCTGACCCGGAAAAGGATAAAACAGCAAAAAAGTTCGAAAAGATTACCTTCCAGGAGTGTATATCAATGAATCTAAAGGTAATGGACATGACAGCCTTTACCCTATGCATGGAAAACAAGCTCCCCATTATCGTTTTTGATATGAATCAGACAGGAAACCTGCACAGGGTAGTTACCGGTGAGAAGGTTGGAACCCTCGTTAAGGACTGATTGCACCGTATTTCTTACCTGTTTTTAGGGACTTTACTTGTATTATTGAATTTACATTAGTATTTTTCACTCATGAAAAGCCACTATCACCCTAGTGGCTTTTTTATTTACACGGTTTAACATCCTCTGGAGAACGGTTTTTCTAAACCCTCATAAACCCTAAACGCTACCCGAACCGTTATGAACTCATTGGCAATCATGCTTGGTTATAATTTGACCATTGGGCTTCCGGAAATGATCATCTTTCTTCTGGCCGCCATTCTCTTGGGATTTTCCATTCATTTTTACTGGGGAGGAAAAACATCCGTACCCGGTTTAAAAACGGACATGCAGATAAACGACAGCAGCATATCTGATGAGGATCAGTCGCGCCTGCAACTGTACGAACAGATAGAAAAACATGAAAAGTCAGAAGAACACCTTAAAAAAGAGCTTTTAAGGATGAGTGAAACCGAAAAGTCGCTACTTCGTGAACTGGAAGAAAGCCGTGATGAATTGTTCAGACTGGAAAAGACTGCCGAAAAGAAAATTGCTTCAGAACCTGTAATACCGGTTCATACGCCTGCAAAGCAGTTTTCGGAGCTTGTAATTGCACAGCAGCATCTCAATGAATCGTTATCAAAAGAGATGACGGAAAGGCTCGAGAAGGCTTATGATGAATTTAATTTTTTACAGGAAAGAATCAATAAAATTCATTCGCAGGTTATAGATCCTACTAAGCGGAATTTTGAGTTTGATGAACTGGAACAATCGTACTTCAGATTAACCAAGGAATATGATGAATTAAAGGTCAGGCACCTTACTTTAATGGATGATACACAGCGTATCACCAGGGCACTCGCTGACAGCGAGGAAAAACTTCGTGATGCTAACTTTCAGAAGCAGCAGCTTGCGAAGAAGGTAGTATTTCTTGAAGAGCTGGCCAATGACCTGCAACAATTATCCGGCCATCATAAAAAGTTAGAAGGCCAACTGAGAAGGATCAGCGAAATTGAAAGTTTACTTAGCAGAACGGCGCAGGAGAAAAGGTGAGGAGGAAATAAGCATCACCTGTAATTTCTTACTTTTATTCAATGTCTTCCATAGCGCAAATAAGAACTGATTACATTCTCAGATCATTTAATGAAACGGATGCTGATCCGGATCCTATAAGTCAATTCGGGAAATGGTGGACAGAGGCAACAGACAGTGGTATTCCTGAAGTTAACGCAATGACGCTTGCTACATCTTCATCAGATGGTATACCGTCTGCAAGAATTGTTCTCCTAAAAGGATACGATAAGAACGGATTTTTATTCTTCACGAATTATAACAGTTTCAAAGCGCAGCAGCTTGCAGAAAACCCGCGGGCATGTCTTGTGTTCTTCTGGAAAGAACTGGAAAGACAAATACGCATAACCGGAGTTATACAGAAAGTAAACGATGAAGTAAGTGATGAATACTTTATCAGCAGGCCTGAAATGAGCAGGATAAGCGCTATTGCATCACCACAAAGCCAGGTTATTGCAAGCAGACAATGGCTGGAAGACGAAGTAAAAAAAGTAGCGCAATCAAAAGTGATCACACGGCCACACAACTGGGGCGGTTACTTAGTTCGTCCTATTACAATTGAATTCTGGCAGGGAAGGTCAAACCGTCTACACGACAGATTACAATATTCTCTTGAAGAAAGTGGGCAATGGAAAATTGAGCGCCTTGCTCCTTGATTTTATTTTATTTCTTTTTTGGCGCGGCTTCTTTTTTCTTAACATTAGCGGGCCTTGACTTACCAAATGAACCTTTGAATATTTTTCCTTTTTTCGTTTTTTTATCTCCTCTTCCCATAATTATACTTTTAAAATTGATTTCAAAATTAAAGGTAAAGTTTAAATCACCGCATTCCGCGATTTTTCAAACTTTACCTTCAGCGAGCATATGCAGCAGCATTATAATTTGCCTTGCAATTCTTTTCCAGCTTTGAACCTGGCCACTTTTTTAGCTTTGATTTTAATTACAGCGCCGGTTTGTGGGTTGCGTCCATTTCTTGCAGCTCTTTTGGAAACTGAAAATGTACCGAAGCCTACAAGCGTTACTTTTCCTCCACCCTTCAATGTTTTTGTTACTGCTTCAACAAATGCATCCACAGCCATATTGGATTGAGTTTTTGTAATGCCAGCATCATCGGAAATTTTGGAAATTAATTCAGCTTTGTTCATAGTGTCAATTTTAACTGCGGCAAATTTATATGCTTTTTAATTCCAACAAAATTTTTATCCTGATATTCAATCGCATACAAGCCACGTCTGATCAGCATTTCATCAAAATCGTATTTTTACGGTACCCCTTATCCACATTTAGTTGATAACTTCCATCAGCGACGCAAACGAAGTTGCATAATCACCCCAGGCAGATTTTTCTTTTTTCAAAAACAATTCTAGGTGAGATGCTCTGAAATTATTGAAATCTGATGCATTGTTTAAATACAATTGCAATGCATAGGTTGGCCCTTCATCTTCGTTTACTTCCATGAGTCGCACAACCTGGTAATTTGAAAACAATTTTGTAGACATCAGCGCAGGAATATATTCATTCATCAGCCACTGTTTCCAGTCATCATGGATAGGCCAGCTCACCAGTGTGGTAATGTTATAGATGATCATTATTCGTTTTTCGTTTCGCATTAAGCGACGCAGCGATATGTATTAACCATCACGCGTATTCAAGTATTGGCCTTAACCATCTTTCAATTTCTTGCAGCGGCATATTCTTGCGCTTTGCATAATCTTCTGCCTGGTCTTTATTTATTTTTCCTACACCAAAGTACTTGCTTTCCGGGTGTGAAAAATACCATCCGCAAACTGATGCGGCAGGATACATAGCTAATGATTCAGTAAGCTGGATGCGTGCATTTTCTGTTGCCTTAAGCAAATTGAACAACTTGATTTTTTCTGTATGATCCGGACATGCGGGATAGCCTGGAGCAGGCCGTATGCCTACATATTCTTCACTGATCAATTGTTCATTGGTTAACTGTTCATTGGAAGCATATGACCACAATTCTTTGCGCACCAACTCATGCAATCTTTCTGCGAAAGCTTCAGCAAGCCTGTCCGCCAAAGCCTGCAAGATTATCTTATTATAATCGTCGTGCTGCTGCTCAAATGCCTTGATATGTTTTTCAATTCCATGGATGCTTACAGCAAAAGCGCCGATATGGTCATTTTTATTTTCACTTTCAGGGGCAATGAAATCTGCGAGTGATAAGTTGGGTTGTCCACCAGCTTTTTTTGACTGCTGCCTCAAAAATTCAAGATTAATCTTTTCTTCAGTAAGATGGACTGTATCCCTGTTGTTTGATGAAGCTTTCCAGAATCCTATCACTCCCTGGGCATTGAGCCATTTTTCGCTTATTACTTTTTTCAGCACTGACTTTGCATCATGATAAAGTTTGGTTGCTTCAGCGCCTATCTTTTCGTCTTTTAAGATCTGCGGGAATTTTCCATGCATTTCCCATGCAATGAAGAATGGCTGCCAGTCAATATATTCAGCAATCTCACCAAGATCAAAATCATTGAATGTTTTTATTCCGCTAAATATGGGAACGGGAGCAGTATAACCGTTCCACTCCAGCTTTAATTTATTTTGCTGCGCATCTGCAAACGATAAAGACTGCTTTACTGTTTTTTTAGTGGCAAAGTCGTCAGCCAGTTTTATATATTCTTTTTTAATGACGGACATGAAATCCGTTTTCTGTTCTTTACTAAGCAATGATCCGGCAACAGTAACGCTTCTTGATGCATCCAGCACATGAATAACACCGTTATCATATTGTGGTGCGATTTTAACCGCCGTGTGCATCCGCGACGTTGTTGCACCCCCTATAAGCAATGGCTGTTTCATATCTCTTCTTTTCATTTCATGGGCTACATGCACCATCTCATCGAGTGATGGGGTAATCAGGCCACTCAATCCTATGATGTCGGCTTTTTCTTTTTCTGCTGTATCGAGTATTTTATCTGCCGAAACCATTACACCGAGATCGATAACATCATAGCCATTGCAACCCAGTACTACTCCAACAATATTTTTTCCAATGTCGTGAACATCACCCTTAACTGTTGCCAGCAATATTTTAGCGGCACCGCCTTGTTGGGCAATAGGGTTATTTTTCTTTTCTTCTTCAATATAGGGTGTCAGAACTGCTACGCTTTTTTTCATCACCCTGGCACTTTTTACCACCTGTGGTAAAAACATTTTTCCCGCTCCGAAAAGGTCACCCACTACATTCATTCCATCCATTAATGGTCCTTCAATCACTTCAAGGGGCTTCGCATATTGTTGCCGTGCTTCTTCTGTATCTGCATCAATGTAGTCGGTGATGCCGTTTACCAATGCATGCTTCAGGCGTTCCTGAACAGAAGTGCTTCTCCAGGCATCATTTTTTTTCTCAACCTTGTCCTGCGATTTTACAGTTTCTGCAAAGGCAATTAATTTTTCAGTCGACTGGTTATGATCATTGTTCCTGTTCAAGATTACGTCTTCGCATAAAATGCGGAGGCCGGGTTCTATTTCGTCGTAAACAACGAGCTGGCCGGCATTCACAATTCCCATGTTCATACCTGCTTTGATGGCATGAAAAAGAAAAACCGAATGCATTGCTTCGCGGACCGGTTCATTGCCGCGGAAAGAAAATGACAGGTTGCTCACTCCGCCACTCACACCAGTTAAAGGCATCAACTTTTTTATTTCTCTTGTCGCCTCAATAAAATCAACTCCGTAATTATTGTGTTCTTCGAGGCCTGTTGCTATTGCAAAAATGTTCGGGTCGAAGATGATATCCTGTGGATCAAAACCAACTTTTACAGTAAGTATCTTAAATGCGCGGTGGCAGATCTCTACCTTTCTGTCTTTAGTATCGGCCTGCCCGTTTTCATCAAATGCCATCACAATAACCGCCGCACCATAACCCTGGCAGATAATTGCCTGCTCGATGAATTTTTGTTCTCCTTCTTTCATGGAGATGGAGTTCACAATAGATTTGCCCTGCACACATTTCAATCCGGCCTCGATGATCTCAAACTTAGAAGAATCTATCATTACGGGTATCTTAGCTATATCCGGCTCACTTTGCAAAAGGTTAATGAAAGTGGTCATGGCTTCTACACCATCGAGCATGGCATCATCCATGTTCACGTCAATGATCTGCGCCCCATTTTCTACCTGCTGGCGTGCAACACTCAGCGCTTCTTCATATTTATTCTCCCTGATGAGGCGTGCAAATTTTTTGGAACCTGTAACATTGGTACGTTCGCCTATGTTTACAAAATTTGTTTCGGGGCGAACAACAAGTGGTTCTAAACCTGACAATCGCAGAAATGGCCTGATCCGGTTATGTACACTCATAATTAAATTCTTCTTTAAACTAATTCCTTTTCAGTGACGGGCAAGTTCCTTGGCTTTAATGTTTTTACACTTTCCGCAATGTGCCTGATATGTTCAGGCGTGGTGCCGCAGCAACCTCCAACAATATTCACAAATCCTTCTTTTGCCCAATCTTCAAGGAAATGTGCAGTTTCATGTGGCTGTTCATCATATTCACCCATCGTATTCGGTAACCCTGCATTTGGATATGCCGACACATAGCAGGATGCAAGCTGTGAAAGCTCTTCTATGTGAGGACGCATTTCTTTAGCTCCAAGTGCACAGTTAAGTCCCACACTTAAAGGTTTTGCATGTGCTATAGAAGTGTAAAACGCTTCAAGAGTTTGTCCGCTCAGTGTTCGGCCTGATGCATCTGTAATGGTGCCGCTGATCATTACAGGTACTGTTTCCTTTCGCGTGTCCCTGAAATATTTTTTGATCGCAAAGATCGCTGCTTTTGCATTGAGGGTATCGAAAATGGTTTCTATAAGTAGCAGGTCTACGCCACCATCCGTTAAACCTTTTACCTGTTCGTAATAAGCATTCACTACTTCATCGAATGTTACAGCCCTGTACCCGGGATTATTTACATCGGGCGAAAGTGACAATGTTTTATTCAACGGGCCAATTGCACCTGCAATCCATGCTTTTTTGCTTAATTGGGTAATGGCCTCTTTAGCACAGGTTACTGCGGCCACATTAAGCTCATACGCTAATGATTGCATATCGTAATCGGCCATGGAGATCGCGGTGCTGTTGAAGGTATTTGTTTCGATGATGTCGGCGCCGGCTTCCAGGTATTGCTTATGGATTTCAGTGATAATTTGTGGCTGGGTGATCGATAGCAGGTCGTTATTTCCCTTTACATCCTTGTGCCAGTCCGCGAAGCGTTTACCGCGGTAATCTTTTTCCGCAAGCTTGTAGCGCTGGATCATAGTACCCATGGCACCGTCTATGATGAGAATACGTTTGTTCAGTTCTTCCCTGATATTATTCATACGGGTTGTATTTTTTATTAATACTGAAGTGAACAATCTAAACGTTTGGGAAACTGCTGTGAGGGGTTTCGCTGGCGTTTATTAGTTCAGTTTTTGGAACAGGCTGAACAATAAACAAATCGGCCTGCGCGAGCAAAGATAAGGAAATTCGGGAGAAGGAAGAAGGGAGAAGGGGAAAGGGGAGAAGGGAGAGAAACTTTTGACTTCGTACCTTTGCCTCATGCAGTTTTCTTCCTCTCTTCTTGAAAATGCGGTAAATGAATTTGCAAGGTTGCCGGGAATAGGAAAAAAGACGGCGCTCAGGCTTGTTCTTCATCTTGTAAAGCAGGATGCATCACTTGTTCAATCCTTCGGAGAAACAGTTTTGAAGATGCGGCAAGAGATAAAATTCTGCCAGCGTTGCTGCAATATTTCAGATGGCGACATTTGCTCGATATGTTCCAATTCCATGCGTAAGCAGGATATGATCTGCGTGGTAGAAAATATCAGGGATGTAATCGCCATAGAAAGTACTCAGCAGTACAACGGAACATATCATGTGCTTGGAGGTATCATCTCCCCGCTTGATGGAGTGGGGCCCGATCAGTTGAATATTGAATTACTCATCAACAGGGTTCAGAAAGAAAACGTACAGGAGCTCATCTTTGCACTTAACCCAACCATCCAGGGAGACACTACTATCTATTATATTCAGAAAAAACTACAACCGCACTGCATCAGCATTACCACCATTGCAAGAGGAATAGCGTTCGGCGGTGAACTTGAATATGCAGACGAAATGACACTTGCGCGGAGCTTACAGAACAGGGTTCCCGTGGAGAGGTTTGTTAATTACTAGGGTAAAAGTGAAAAGATAAAAGTTAAAAGTTAAAGATAATAGCGAGATTACATAATTATACTTTGTGTAGTGATTGCCTTTTCACTTCTCACTTTTAACTTTTAACTTTTCACTTTTCACTTACAATTGTATGTCTATCTCATTATCCCAATTCGCCTTTACATTTATTTTTCGTGAGATGCGCCGCACTCTTTCCGGCTGCCTGTGCTCACCAAAAAATTGTCCGGTGTCCCACAACCCATTTTTGTTACTGTCATACACTATGCGTAATTCGTATTCGCCAGGCTTGAACAAGGGGGCGTAGAAACTATTGGTTTTAAATACATGTGAATATTTAACATCATCGCTCTGCACAAACTGAAGTACAGGGTTTTCGTTCAATGGAAGTCCCGGAAATCGCAAACGTATCAGTCCATACTCCGAATTTCTTCTTGTCTGTATAAAAATGGTGTCAGTTTTAAGAATCGTTCTTCCCAAAGTATCTTCAGCAAACGAAGTGTCGATGATCACGTTATACTTTGTATTTTCTACCCACGGGTATATCATTGAAACTTTCTTTCCTGATGTATCTGTATGGAAAGAATAGCCGGTTAAAGGCTTGAATGTTTCATCTGTAAGTACAACCTTTGATGAATCAAATTTTCGCAATGGCTCCGGAGTAAAATCGAACTCGAAACCTTCGAGAAGATCAAGCGCGCCGCCTGAGAGATTTGTCTGGAATCTAAGTCTTCTGTCTTCCTGTTCTTTTGCAAGCTTCTTAGGTGTTGCAGGAGGCAACGATAAGGAAGATTTATCTGTAGCTGTGTCTTTCTCCAGAAATGCGTATAACGCAAAGTTGTCTTGAGCCAATTGAGGTGTGACAACAGAATCAGCAAAAGCAAATAGCTGCTTCTTCGATAAAAATCTTCTTTGTCCGCTTTCGTCCTTCAGCGCATACATCCTGTACGTTCCCGGAGCGATATTTCTGAATCTGAAAAAGCCTGCAGTGTCTACCCTGGTAACATATCTTGGCTTTTCTTTTACCACTGCGGAATCATCAAGAATTCTATGGAGCATTACTATGAGCGTACTGTCTGCCTTTCCAGTTTCTGCAACAAGTACACGGCCGCCCACCTTAAGCGTATCGATGGTGGTACCTGTAGAGAACACATACCTGAAGTTGCGAAACACATTTCCTTCATTTAGATCTTTTATAGCATTGCCAAAATCGAGTGAATAAGTGGTATTTGGCTCCAGTGTATCCTTAATGGTGATGATAACATCTTTCAATTTGATCGTAACGATGGGGTTTACCTTTGGAGTAGGATTTACAATCAGATTTTTCTGTATCTCATCCAGCTGAACAAATTCATTGAAAGAAACCACAATCTTTTTTTGATTGAATAAACGTCCGGAATCCCTTGGATCCAGATGTACAATAACAGGAGGTAATGAATCTCTTGGTCCGCCGGTTGGCGGAACAATACTTGCGCAACCCGAACCTGATGAAATAATCAATAAACCAATGATAACAACTGCCAGAGCCGTTAATAGATAACTGCCTTTCATTTACATGGTGATTTGAACTTCCTGCTCATCTGCTTCAACCTCATGAAGATCAGTATAAAGCTCATTTGTTTTAATAAAGTTACAGTAATGGCAGTCGCTTTTACCGCATCCCGTATAAAAATCATGATGCTGTATCCTGTTCCAGGTGTCAGTTATCTGTTGAATTACCGTTTTAGTATCCTCAGTTGTAATAAATAATTTTTTCTTCTGGTATTTCTTTTTGTTGTCTGGTTCAACAAAATCAAACTCAGTACTCACCACTTTCCAATCCTTCTTTCCAAAATTATCAACCAGTATTCTATAAAATGCTGCCTGGCGCCAGTAATCACCACCCAGCGGTATTTTATCATGGGGAGGCTTCAGTTTATCATTTGATTTATCAGGGTCACCGGTTTTATAATCCACCACATTCACTTCTTTCCCATTGAATTCCAGCTTGTCCAGTTTTCCTTTCAATGGCACTCCATTTACCACAACATTCTTGATGTTATGTTCTATTGCAACTATTTTATTCCATTTACCAATGTATTCATCGTAGTATTTCGACAATATTTCAAGTCCATACTCCAGCCGTCTTTCGAATGCCTCTTTAATAAAACTTTCCCGGTGCCTGTGCATGTACCACTGAAAATCATTGAGCATATCTTCTTTCGCAGGAAAACCATTTTTTGAATCGTCTCTCATTTTCTCGAACAGTCGCTGAATGGCAAAGTGCACGGATGATCCGAATTCCGTTGCCTCATTTTTTGGTGATGGTATGCGTATTAGGTTCTTAAAATAAAATTCAAGCGGGCAATGCAGGTAATTGTTGAGCGCCGTAACATTCATCACAAACTTCTCGAGTATTCGGTCAATAAAATCTTTTTCCATTTTTTCAATCTCTGGTGCCGCAGCTTCATGAAATTGCAGCAACTGGAATTCTGCCATAGCCTCAGCTTTCACTTGTGCTTTTTGCGGCGGAATATCATGTATGTCGAGGATCTCCGCAATGAATTTTGATGGCTCCATAGCTTTGCCATCATTCGTGTACTGCGCATAAGTAATAAAAAGTTTTATCTGCGCACGCGTTATGGCCACATAAAACAATCTCCTTAATTCTTCCTCATCACTGGATACGGGTTTAGATGAAAAGATAGTATCCGGAATTTTGAATCCTGAATACGGTTTTCTTTTTTTCTCCCACAGCGATGCATTGGATCCTGAAAGAAAAACATATTCAAATTCCAATCCTTTTGAACCATGTGCGGTAAGCAGGTTTACACCTTTTTCACTTCCTGAAACCTGCACTAGTGGTATTATCACATAGTTTTTCCGCATCAGCTCAATACTGGCGATCAACTGTGCAAGGCTCAGATCCGGATTTCTTCTTGTTTCTTCCTTTACAAAATCAAACAGGCAGGTGAGCACCTGTATCTGCCAAATCTTTTCTTCGCTCTTCATCACGCTGCTGAGAATACCAGCTTTACGAATAATATTTTCCAGCAGTGTCTGCAGCGTTACATTGGCGGCATCGCCTATCAACTGCTCAATTACCTGGCTTGCATTTTTCAATCCCGCGTGAATGCCTTTATCAAAAAGATCTCTCGGCTGCTGTTTTGCTTTTTCATACAACAGCCTGCGGATGGATGTCTTCTTTTCGGTGAACTTCAGGTCAGCTACTTCTATAGATAATTTTGCAATTTCGATAGGTGGAATATTAAAGAAATCAAAATGCAGTATTTCAAAAAGCATTTCATCGCCACCATAAGGGATGTCGTACTCGGCAGCGATGTATTCGAGTATCTCCAGTATTTTTTGGGCAAGAGGAACTTCGAGCAGGTTAAGGTGCCGCTTGCTGTACGTAGGGATTCCCCTCAGCCTGAAAATTTTCTTAAGCTCATCACCATATTTATTTTCCCTGTATATCACAGCTATTTTGCCTGCTTCCACACCTTCTGCCAATAAATTCTGGATGCTAAGCGTAATGCCAACCATCTCATGCCGCTGTGTTTCATAATCGAGGATGGAAGGTTTGTGATCGAGCAGGCTTATTTCTGCATGACTTGCGATCAAGTCTTTTGATAAGCCATCCATCCTACTGATCAGCCGTTCTGTATTGCGTGAAATAAGTGTTTTCGAAACATCGAGTATCGGCTGTGTAGAACGGTAATTATTGGTAAGTACAACCCTGAAAAGATCCGTTTTATAATCATTGCAGAATTTCTGCATATTCTCCACATTCGCTCCCTGAAAGCGGTAAATGCTCTGATCGTCATCCCCCACAACAAAGATGTTTGGCTTTTCCCAGTAATTGATGAGCAGTCTTACAAGACTGTTTTGCGATCCGCTGGTATCCTGGTACTCGTCTACGAGAATATATTGAAAGCGTTCCTGGTAATTCAGCAGCAGGTTATTATTGTTTTCAAATGCACGGATCACCCAGTTGATCATGTCATCGAAATCATAGCGGTTCTTTGCCCGCATCATTTCCTGGAATCTGTCGTATTCCCTGACGGCAGATTCGAGCTTCAACATCTTTTCTTTTTCTTCTTCAATTTTATCTGTTCTTACATCACCCTTTTTAAAACTTCCTACTGTTTTTTTAGCAATGTACTTATCACGGTTCGGCAGATCGGTAATGTAGTTGCTGATGCTTTCAAGAATTGCTGCGGGGCTCCATCCTTCCTGCTTCATAGCAGAAAATAGTGAAGCAAGATTTTTCATCTCATAATAAACATCTCCACGGTACCTTTTCAGCGGATGATTTTTTGGCAGCTGGTCTATCAGGTTTTTAAGCAGCTCAATTTTTTCAAGATCGGATATGGGATCGAGTTCATTCTTTTCGAACAATGAAAGATTGTCCTGAATCACATCGTTGCAAAACGCATGAAAAGTGTAGATGTTTACTTTATAGGCATCTGATCCTATAAAGTTGAGCAACCTGCGCCGCATGGCCATGGCCCCCGCATCTGTATAAGTAAGGCATAAAATAGTGGACGGTGACGTGTCGGTGTCGAGCAGAATTTTTCCAATCCTGGCAGCAAGGATCTGTGTTTTTCCGGTACCAGGACCGGCAATGACCATCACGGGGCCTTCAATCTTATCTACGGCCTGGCGTTGTTTTTCATTGAGCCTTGAATACTCGTGCTCAAAATGCTTATTTAGTTTATCTCGCAGGATCATTGCTCAAAGGTAAGGTTAGGGCTTTTGCTCGTATAAGGCTGAAATTCACATATTTTCCCCTGTTTACAGGGATTTTATACCATTTTGGGAATATTTTAGAAATTTCTGCGTTATAGGGTAGAATCACGCCCATGAAAAACCCAAATACACTCAAGATCTTCATCCTTGAGGATGAAACCTGGTACGGCAGCATGCTGCAACATTACCTGTCGCTGAACCCTGATTATGAAGTCAGGAAATTTGAAAATTCAGCGGAATTTTTCAACAACCTTCACGAGAACCCCGATGTGGTAACGCTCGACTATTCACTGCCCGACATGGCCGGTGATGAAGTGTTGAAAAAGATCAAAGAAACTCATCCCGGTATCCAGGTAGTAGTCATCTCCGGACAGGAAGATGTGGCTACAGCTATCAGCCTTTTAAAAAATGGGGCATTCGATTATATCGTGAAAGACGATGATGCGAAAGACAGAATATGGAACACGCTTTTACACCTCAAGGAAATTAATGGCCTCCGTCATGAAGTTGAAGAACTAAAAGAGCAGGTTGTAAAAAAGCATGTAGATTTTTCAAAATTCATCATAGGAAAAAGCGATGAGATCGCAAAGATTTGCGGACTTATTGAAAAAGCGGCGAAAACAAATATCAATGTATCTATTACCGGTGAAACAGGGTCAGGGAAAGAAGTTGTAGCAAAAGCAATACATTATAATTCAGACAGAAGTAAAAAGCCTTTTGTAGCAGTGAACGTTGCGGCCATTCCGAAAGATCTGCTAGAAAGTGAATTATTCGGCCATGAAAAAGGTGCATTTACCGGCGCGGTAACACGAAGAATAGGCAAATTTGAAGAAGCCAATAATGGAACATTGTTTCTGGATGAGATCGGTGAGCTGGATATTAATCTGCAGGCAAAATTATTACGCGTTTTGCAGGAAAAGGAAGTTGTACGTGTAGGCGGCAATGAAGTAACAAAGATCAATTGCCGCATCATCGTGGCAACACATAAGAACCTGCTGCAGGAAGTGCAGAACAGAACATTCAGGGAAGACCTGTATTATCGTTTAATAGGATTACCTGTTCATATACCACCATTAAGAGAGAGAGGGAATGATATAATTATTCTCGCGAAACATTTCATGGATCTTTTCTGCAAAGAAAATGGGGTGGCTAAAAAAACATTGTCTGCCGAAGCACAGCAGAAGCTTCTGGCTTATCCTTTTCCGGGCAACGTGCGTGAGCTTCGCAGCGTAATCGAGCTATCGGTTGTGATGGCGGATGGTGACATCGTCGAGCCACATCATATGTCGCTCAACTCAGCCAGTTCATTAAACGGAATGATGAGCAAGGAGAAATCTCTGAAACAATATGAAATTGATATCATCCAGCATTACCTCGATAAATATGATAAAGATGTGCTGCTGGTGGCAAAAAAACTTGACATAGGCAAAAGTACTATTTACCGGATGATCCAGGCCGGAGAAGTAGCTAATAAATAAAATGAACGAAATGAGTAAATACGTTGGACTGGAAAACAGAAGGATCCTCGTGGTAGAAGATGTTGAGCTGAACCAGCATCTAGCACGGCACATAATGGAATCATGGGGTTGCGTTGTGGAGATCGTTGAAAACGGCAGTCTTGCAGTTGAAAAAGTTTCCGCAAATGAATATGATCTCGTACTGATGGACATACAAATGCCTGTTATGGATGGCATGGAAGCCACGAGGCAGATCAGGAGCATGAAAGACGAGCATAAAGCAGCAGTGCCAATAGTTGCGCTCACTGCCAATGCTATGAAATCTGAATGTGATACTTATTTAAAGCTCGGCATGAATGATTGCCTGGCGAAACCATTTGAAGAACCAATGCTTTTCAGAACGGTATCTAATAATATAAAGAAAGGAAATGACATGATAAATAATGCGATAAGTGCAACTAAAAAAAATTTTAAAAATGAACAAAGATTATATGATCTCTCCATGGTAGAAGCGATCTCCGGAGGAGACAGATCTTTCATAAAGCGCATGATACAGTTGTTTCTGGATACTGTACCTGCAACATTATCTGACATCAAAAATGCAAGTGATAAAAACGAGTGGCTTGCATTAAGCAAGCATACTCACAAGTTGAAAAGCACTATTGATTCAATGAATATCTACTCGTTGAAGCAGGACATCCGTACAATAGAATTAAAGGCGAAGGCTGGTGAGGATGCTGAAAAAATTAAAGTGCTTGTTGCAAATGTTTTGAAAGTGATGCAACAGGTGATGGAACAGGTGAAGAAAGAACTTTAAGTATTTTTTTAACCGGGTTGAATTAATTGATTATTCAGTTATTGAAAATATTTCTGCAAAAATGGCAGGATGATCTTGTAGCGTTGAAATAATTATCCTGGTATTCTTGAAATGTATTTCTCTATTTCTTTTACCTGCTGAAGTATTTGAGGATTTGTAGGCTTTAGCGCTTTGGTCTTCTTAAAAAAATCTTTTGCCGCACGGAATTCACGTTTGTTCATCATAATATTACACATCTGCAGGTATGCAGCAGCTTCATTTTCTTTATCTGGTAAACCTTTACGTATAGCCTGACGTATATAACTCTCACCCTGTTTAAAATTTCCTTTCTGCATATTGATCATTCCGATCTGCAGCAAATTAGCGCCTTCAACTTCTTTGATCGGTGAACCCAGGTCAATCCCTTTTTTCATGTGCTTTTCGGCACCATCAAAATCCTGCTTCATCATCGCCATTTGTCCTTTCACCGTGTAGTACGCAGAGCGTATCGGCTTATACAACAGGTTTGGATATTTTACTGAATTCACAACGCGTTCAGCACCTTCCATGTCGCCCTTTTCCATAAACTCCTGGATAAGGCGGAGCGGCCCGATAAAAAAATGTCCTGCAATCAAAATCACTCCAATCAGGTAAGCTGGAAAAGCCGGCCAGAAACCTGCCCACACATTAGCGGCAATGCCCACAGCAATAAGAAATATTCCAAGCTGGAGGCGGTATTTAATTATTAAATTGTAAAATTTCATAATTTAATTAGTAAAAGGAGTGCAAAGATAGGTCATAACCATTTATAACTTGAAACTGAACACAACCTACGCTTATGAAGAAGTCTTATGTTGTATTGCTCCTTGTTTTACCCTTGTATGGCATATCACAGGCCGATTCAGCATGGCTCGTAAACAACTATATAAAAATTGAACGCTCCATACCAATGCGCGATGGTAAAAAGTTATTTACCAGTATTTACATACCGAACGACAGATCTGAAAAGCACCCGATATTGATCAACAGGACCCCTTACGGTGCTGGGCCCTACGGAGAGAAAAATTTCAGAAAATTCTGGCGTAGCTTTTACCGGGAATATTTTAAGGAGAATTACATTTTTGTGATTCAGGATGTAAGAGGAAAGTATATGAGTGAAGGCGAATACATGGATGTGCGCCCTTTTAATAAGGATAAAAAAGATAATGAAACCGATGAAGCGAGCGATACATACGACTCTGTTGACTGGCTGATTGAAAACGTTGAAAATAATAATGACAAAGTTGGAGTGTTGGGTATATCATATCCTGGTTTTTATGCCACGGAAGCCGCATTGAGCAATCATCCGGCTATTGTCGCGGTGAGCCCGCAGGCACCTGTTACCGACTGGTTTATTGGTGATGATTTTCATCACAACGGTGCATTGATGCTCATGGATGCCTTTCAGTTTTATGTTACAAGAGGATTTGGAACACCAAGGCCAGATCCTACCACTAACCCGTACGACCAGGGATATATTCCGGGAATCAAGGATACCTATAAATTTTTTCTTACAACGGGAGCTTTGCCCAATTTCACAAAACTAGCAGGTGACTCGATTCTATTCTGGAAAGATCTGATGAGTCATCCCACACTGGATGAATTCTGGAAAAAGAGAAATGCGAGGGTTGGTTTGTATAACGTGAAGCCGGCTATGTTGATTGTTGGAGGGTTATTTGATGCGGAAGATTGCTTTGGCGCATGGAATGTATATAAGGCAATTGAAAAGCAAAGCCCGGTCACCCATAATAAAATTGTGATGGGCCCCTGGTCGCACGGTCAATGGGGCAGTACATACGATTCTTCTCTGGGAAATGTAAATTTCGGGTTAAACACCGGCGAATATTATCAGAAGAATATTGAAGTGCCTTTTTTTAATTACTACCTGAAGGGTAAAGGAACGGTTGACAGTATTAAAGATGCGAACATATTTTTCAGTGGTCAAAATCGGTGGAGGCAGTTCGATAAGTGGCCTCCTCCCGGCATTAAGAACAAAGAATTATTTTTTCAGGCTGGGGGGAAGCTTGACTGGAAAAAATCTTCAAAAGGAAGCACCTCATATGTTAGCGATCCTGCAAAGCCGGTTCCTTACATTGAGAATGTAAAAAGTGCGCGTACCGCGGAATACATGACTGATGATCAGCGATTTGCCTCCACGCGCCCTGATGTTCTGGTTTTTGAAACGGATACATTAACTGAAGATGTTTCTGTTGCTGGTCCGCTCATAGCGGATCTTAGGGTGGCGATGACAGGAAGTGATGCAGATTTTATAGTAAAACTGATAGATGTGTTTCCTGATTACCTGACCTATGGAACAGATGATAAATATCTGATGGGAGGATACCAGATGATGGTACGTGGTGAGGTATTCAGGGGTAAGTTCAGAAACAGTTTCGAAAAGCCCGTACCATTTGTACCCGGTAAGGTTACACAGGTTAAATACGAATTACCGGATATCGCGCATACATTTAAGAAGGGTCATAAAATTATGGTGCAGGTGCAAAGCTCATGGTTCCCCCTGGTGGACCGCAATCCTCAGAAGTTTACAGACATCTATCACGCTAAAGATGCAGATTTTCAAAAGTCTACTATCAGTGTGTATCATGATGCTAAAAATGCAAGTAGAATAATCTTGCCGGTCTTGAGTAACTTCAGATAATACTTTTGGTTACGGTATGCCCTCCCCTAATACACATATTTTATATGTATGTGTGCTGCTGCACATCAGTGCAATTACTGTTGCGTAGAGAATGCCGGATATAAATCTGTCCACTCAACTACTGTCGCAAACCGATGACTACGAAGCCGCACATAAAACAGCGTTTCTCGAACTGGATATTACTCGGTGAAGTACTTTTTCATTGCCATGAATATGAAAAATGTATCTTTTATACTCACAAGGCGATTGAAGATTATGTAGACAAGGGGATAAAAACTTAAAGGCCAGGTTCTATAATAATACCCGGTAGCTGGCATGTGGTGATCACTGACATCAAAAATACTGTATTCAAACCTTCATGATTCGCTTCAGCGAGTTTACCTGATGATAAGTACAAAAATGGCGCAGCTTAGAATAGACAATGATAATAATCTGCGTGGAATACAGTTTCTTCAACGTGAAAAGCAAAACGCTGTCATCAAACGTAATTTTATCCTACTATCTATATTATTAGCATCTGTTATTTTGTTATTGTATTTAAACAGGCTGAGGCTTAAACAAAAACACAAGCAGGAATTGCACTCCAGCAAAAGGCAGCAGCAGAAACTGAGCTAAAAGCTGCAAAAGATCAGATGCAGCTGTTCACCGAGAATATTATTGAAAAACAGTAATGATCAAAAAGCTGAGTAGACAGCTATCGAGTAAAGAACACAACAGTGAACACCATGAGCTGATAGCGAGATCACTCATCAGACTATACTTACGGAAGACGACTGGGAGAATTTTAAAAGTCTTTTCGAAAAGATCTACCCCGGGTTCTTTCTTAATCTGAAAGAGAAAGCCAGGGATATTACAGTTTCCGAACAAAGGATGGCTGCACTTACGCGCCTCAATCTTACGGCCTGCCAGATGGCTTCTATGCTTGGTATATCGATAGATAGTGTTCATAAAACACGTCAGCGGTTGCGGCAGCGCTTGCAGTTTTCTTCAGAAGCTAATCTGGAAAAGTCGCTGTCTTCCCTTTAGAATTTACTGATGTCAGGATTTTGTCCGGTGTTTGTCGGGGTATTGTCATGCGGGAAATTAGGAAATGCGTGTTTCATAAGATTATATTTGGTTTCTACTCTCTTGACCCGTACCCGCTTTTTTATTTCATTCCTTAATTTATAAAATCATTTACAATGAAACAGACATTCTATGCCATTGGCATGCTTATGATTTTTGTGTTCAACCAGGCAACAGCACAGACAAGCAAGACATCATTTATCACGAGAAGTTCAATTATGAAAAGTCCTTATTTGAAAGATGTTACTGCAGCAGCGGAAAATTTTAAAAAGGAGTTTAAAGATGCCAGGAATATTGAATGGGTGAATATACCTAATGGTTACAGGGCATATTTTCAGGATAATGATATACTTACAGCAGTTGATTATAATAAGAAGGGAAAATTAAATAGTGTTATACGTTATGGCAAAAGTCTAATGACAAGTGATATGAGGACGTTGATTGAAAATACATTTGATGCGCCGGTGATCCGAGAAATCAGTGAGGTGAAGATTGCAGGTTATGGTGATAAGGTGTATATCGTGATTCTTGAGGATAAGAAATCCATGAAAACCGTTCAGATTTTAAATGATGAGATAAAGGTGATTAGTGAGGTGGCTAAATAGGCAAAGGGCAAAGGGCAGAGGCGAGGTATTGCTGATCGGGTTAAAACGCGGCAACAGATTGCTCGAGATTAACTTCCGCTGGTACATGCAATCGCTGCCTCAGCCGCTGCCTTGTTTTATGAACACTATCTACCGATATACCTAGAATTGATGCCATTTGCCGCGCTGTAAGATTCATACGCGTGAGAGCAGCCATCCTTTGTTCTGCAACTGTAACGTCGTGAGCCCTTTCTTTCAGACGATTGAAAAAACCTGGATGTATTTTCTCAAAAAGACTTTTAAAATGTTCCCATTCGGCTTCGGTAAGTATTGTATGGTGCGTTATCTCGTCAACAACAAGCCGTTGCTCGGCACTTAATTCCTTATTTAATATCTGTTGTTTTAACTTGTCGATCAGATCTGTCTTCTCGATAATATTCTCTGTAAACAGCTTCATTTGTTCTTTTGCCGCCAGGAGCTCCGCTTCCGCAGCATGTTTTTCCTTGACAACAAGCTCCTCTTTATGTCGTTGTTTCAGTTGCATGCGTTTAATATACAAAAATACAATTGCGGACACCAGCAGAATGGCAATGATCAGAAAGTTCCGCTTCATATCATTGTTGCGTTTTTCACGCTTCAGCAGCTGAACTGCACGGTAATTATTTTCATTGTCAATCCGCAGCTGGGCTATTTTAGTGCCACTCAAAAGAGTAACATTTTGGATTGAATCCCGAAGATTTGTGTATAAACGGTTATAGTGGTAGAAGCTATCCGTCATTCCCGCTGACATAAAAATGTCGGCAGAGGTGTGATATGCAAGTTCAAGAAAGCTTGCTGCCTGCAAATAGTAAGTTTGACCTAAAGGCTTTAATATAGCAAGTGCCTCATTGCACTTCAACCGGGCACTGTCTATTTTGCCTTGTTCAAGGTCTATTCGTGCAAGTAACTGGAGCGCCTTTCCTGCATGGTCGCGTTCGTGATTACGATTTGTTACATAAGCAATTTCCAGAAACGGTCGTGCTTCAGTAACCCGCTTCTGTTGAAAAAGCACCTGACCAATAAATCCTGAGTTGATCCCCCTCCATACATCATCGTTCATTTTATTGGCAAATTGCAGGGATGTGTCGAAATATGCCATTGCCGAGTCGGGCATTTCCAGTTTCATATAATTCTGTCCCACTGTATTATAAAACCTGGTACGAAATAAATCGGCATTATAAACAGTATCATTATATATGTTTATAGCCCTGCGTGTGTAAAAAATACTTTTCTGATATTCCCGGCAATGAAAAAGTGTTTCACCTAAAATTGAGTAATTCATGTATTGGTCCCTGATCGTCTGCCCGCCAAGGCGGTCTAGCATTTCCTGCCCTTTCAACAAATAGGTGGCTGCACGTTCCAGCTCGCCCAGGTTGCTCAACAGCCCTCCACATTCAAAGCTTATAAAAGCAATCAGGTATTCATCGTCGGTTTCATACGCTTCCGCTACGGCTTCCTGTGCTAAAAGAATGATTTCTGGTTTACTTGAATATTGATGAAGGGCAATCGTTTTGTGCAATTTCAGCGTATGAACGCGAGACTTGAAGTAATCGTTTGGATGGAGGTTTCTCTTTTCAAGCTCATTGTAAAAATCTATCGAGGCAGAGCTATCCTGGGCATATATATGAAACAATTTCTTGAACGCCTTATTACTGTTGTCTTTTGTTGATGATAACAAGTCAGTCCATTCCTCATAGTCAAGAGCCGGCTGCGAATAACATCTCCTTGATGTTCCCAAAAAAACTATAAGGGCACATACATAAATTATTATGGATATAAAAAAAGAAGATCGACACCGCATAGAAGTAGGAAGCAATTCATTACGAATATAAAATTTAAAAAGCCTACAAAGTAATTTTACTTATAACAAATTGTTTTTCTATTGGGTCCGAATATAATACCCAGAGGTGAGATGGAAGTAATGATTAAAGCTCTGCAGACCGATGAGTATCCGTTCAGATTGATAATCACATTTTACGGTTGGAAACATTATGAAACAATTAATCTTAATCAACAGCAGTTAAAATTATGGCAGAAAATAATCGTTATGTTGTTGTATTTCAACAGGCTCAGGTAGACACAAAGGCATAGACATGAATCTGAAATGTTCACAAAACAAAGCAGCGACTTCACGAGCAACCCGGCATACTGATAGAGAAAAATCTAAAAAATAAGTTGCTTCCCTTTAGAATTACTGATGTCAGGATTTTGTCCGGTGTTTGTCGGGGTATTGTCATGCCGGAAATTAGGAAATGCGTGTTTCATAAGATTATATTTGGTTTCTACTCTCTTGACCCGTACCCGCTTTTTTATTTCATTCCTTAATTTATAAAATCATTTACAATGA
>DATLDR010000010.1:0-39385 GCA_035525775.1 Flavitalea sp. | reverse complement strand
ATAACCGGCGATATCTCTACACCGGGCATTGTTAAACTCGTAATTCCTGCAGGCGGCCCAAGAGATTTTGTATTGGTGAATACAGAAGCAGCGAATATTGGTACAGTAACATCACTTACACCAAAAACATTTAAATCATTTACTGACCCGGCTAACCAGGGCAACTACCTGATCATAACCAATAAAATATTGTATACAGGCACTCATGAAAATAATCCTGTGGATGAATATAAAAATTACCGCGCATCAGCAGCGGGTGGTGGCTTCAATGTGCAGGTGGTTGATATGGATGAACTAATCGACCAGTTTGGATTTGGTATCAAAAAGAATCCACTGGCGATTAAAAACTTCATCCGGTTTGCCAGAAACAAATTTGCCGTACCTGTAAAAAACATTTTTCTCATTGGCCGTGGTATGGCTTACAACGAATTCAGAAACCGTGAATCAGATCCCATTGCCGAACAACTTAACCTTGTGCCTTCATGGGGAAGTCCTGCTTCAGATAATATGCTGAGTTCAGAAGACGCGGCATCGCCGGTGGCTGTTACTCCCATTGGAAGATTATCGGTAGTAAGAGGAAAAGAAATTGAAGATTATCTTGAAAAAGTAAAGGAATATGAATCCGCTCAAAAAAATTCCCCCAATACTCTGGCCGGAAGAGAATGGATGAAAAATATTGTACATGTTACAGGTTCCAGCGATCCTTACCTGGGAACCGTTCTGTGTAATTATATGAGTGGATATAAACAGATCATCCAGGATACCATGTACGGTGGTAAGGTGTCTACTTTCTGTAAAGTGTCTACAAACTCAGTTGAGCAGCTGAACAATGAAAAAATTGCTGCACTGTTTGAAGAGGGCATAAGCATACTTACCTATTTTGGTCACTCTTCTTCTACAACACTTGAGTTCAATCTTGATAATCCACAAACTTATAACAACCAGGGAAAATACCCTGTATTTTTTGTTAACGGATGTAATGCAGGTAACTTTTTTACTTATAATGCTGCAAGACTTTCTGTGAATGAAACACTTTCAGAAAAATTTGTACTTGCCAGGCAGCGCGGAAGTATTGCGTTTGTGGCAAGTACGCACTTCGGTATTGTTAACTATCTAAACATATACCTGAATAATCTGTATAATACTATAGCCAAACCTGACTTCGGCAGATCACTTGGCGAAACTGTGCGTGATGCGCTTCAGGCAATGGTTACCGTTACTGGTCCTGATGATTACTATTCAAGATTGCATGCTGAAGAGATCACTATACATGGAGATCCTGCTGTAAACATTAATGAACAGCCAAAACCGGATTATGTGCTTGAAGAAGCGCAGGTAAAAGTTAATCCTGCTTTTATATCAGTGGCGGAAGAAAGTTTTGAGCTGAAAATTAAAGCGGTCAACCTCGGTAAATCGTTAAATGATTCGATATATCTGGAAGTTAAGCGTCAGTATCCTGATGGTTCAGGCGAAGTGATCAAAAAAGTAAAGATCGCAGGCATCAGGTATGCAGATTCACTGATTATTAATGTTCCGATTGTATCAACCC
Source organism: Flavitalea sp. (assembly GCA_035525775.1). Classification (GTDB taxonomy): domain Bacteria; phylum Bacteroidota; class Bacteroidia; order Chitinophagales; family Chitinophagaceae; genus Flavitalea. The sequence goes on along the minus strand of DATLDR010000010.1, from coordinate 37,836 downwards.
GTGACAAAGGTTTGAATAAACTGACGATTACAATAGATGCTGACAACACGGTTGATGAGGTTTCGGAAAGCAATAATGTAACCGTGAAAGATGTATTTATTTATGAGGATGAAGCAAGAACTGTATATCCTTATAATTATGCGATAATAAATAAGGGTAACCAGCACCTGTTTGCATCTACTGCAAATCCGCTAAGCGCGAATAAGCAGTATGTGATGGAAATGGACACGACCGCATTATTTAATTCAGCCTTTAAAATATCAAAAACATTAACCTCAACGGGTGGATTGCTCGAGTTTGATCCGGGAATTACTTATACAGATAAGAAAGTTTATTACTGGCGGGTTGCACCTGTTCCACAGTCAAATGTGGCGTATATCTGGAACACAGCATCGTTCATCTATTTAAATGGCACGAAGGAAGGTTTCAATCAGTCGCACAGATACCAGCACAGCGATTCGAAAACAGATAGAATGACCCTGGATAACAATGGAAATTGGGTATTTGGTATCAGGAACAATCATCTGTTTGCGAGGAACGGTGTTTATCCATTCTCGGGAAGAACGGATAACGACTTCTCAGTGGATGTTAATGGTGCTTCCCCGATTGCCAGTGCCTGCGTTGGTCAGTCTCTCATATTTAATGTGTTTGACAGCATCACTTTCAAACCCTGGAAGAACGTTGATGGAAGTGGAAACAACCTGTTCTCAAGTGGTAGTGGAAGTGCGAACTGCACCCCTACTCGTAATTACAATTTTGAGTTCTCATACATGACCGCTCAGTCAAGGAAGTATATGATGAACTTTATGGATAGCATTCCTAACGGAAGCTTTGTTGTTGTGCGTAATATTCCAATGTCGAATTTCTCAAGAAATACGTATATAGATACCTGGCAATCGGATACTGCTATTTACGGATCATTCAATTCCTTATATCACAGATTGCTTGCAGCAGGGTTTACAAAGGTTGACTCATTGACGTTCCCGCGTTCATTTATTTTTATTTACAAGAAGGGTGGATATGATTTTGTGCCGAAGATGGAAGTAAGCCAGGGCATCAATGACCGTATTACACTTTCAGCGGAATGTATTACACCCGATTCTCTTGGGTTTATTACGTCACCTGCATTCGGTCCAGCGAAAAGCTGGGGCGATGTTATATGGAATGGAACAAGTGTTGAAACAGTTTCAAATGACAATCCTACTGTTGATGTAATTGGAATTGATGCGGCGAAGAACGAAACGGTACTATATACGATGGACCGGAACACGCATACCCTGGATATTTCATCAGTGAGTGCTGCAACTTATCCTCAGATGAAATTAAGAATGAGGAATATCGACTCTGTTTCGTTGTCGCCCTATCAGCTTAGCGACTGGAAAATATATTATCAGCCGTTGCCTGAAGGTGCGGTTGCTCCTAACATACTAATTGATATGAAGGATACGCTTGAAATTGGTGAACCACTTAAACTGGCTGTTGCATTTAAGAATGTAAGCCCCTATCCGTTCGATAGTGTAGCAGTGAAGCTGAATATTCTTGATAAGAATAATGTGCCGCAGAATTTTGTTATTCCTAAACAAAAACCACTTATAAGTGGCGACACGATAGCACTAAGGATGACCATTGATTCAAAAAATTTTGCTGACGGCAATACATTATTCCTTGAATTCAATCCTAATGAGAACCAGCCGGAACAGTATCACTTCAACAATTTCATGTTCAAAGACTTTTATGTAAGGGTCGACAGGATGAATCCATTACTCGACGTAACATTCGACGGAGTGCATATTCTTAACAGGGATCTTGTATCAGCAAGGCCGCATATTCAGATCAAGCTGAAAGATGATGCGAAGTTCCTGTTGCTTAATGATACAGCGCTCAGCAGTGTTCAAATCAGGTACCCGGATGGAACGGTAAGGACCCACCATTTCGATAATGATACACTGAGGTTCACGCCTGCAACAAGTTCATCGGATAATTCAGCAGTAGTTGATTTCTACCCATCGTTCGATCAGCAGTATAATCCGGAAGGAGACGAATACGAACTCATAGTGAATGGTAAAGACAGAAGTGGCAACAAGGCATCCAATGAATACAGAATAGCCTTTACAGTGATCACGAAAGCAATGATATCGAATATGCTGAATTATCCGAACCCATTCAGTACTTCAACCGCATTCGTGTTTACAATAACAGGAAGTGAGATACCACAGAATATGAAAGTGCAAATATTGACTGTTACAGGAAAGATCGTGAGAGAAGTAACGAAGGAAGAACTTGGACCGCTTCACATAGGAAGGAATATCACGGATTTCAAATGGGATGGTAATGACCAGTTCGGACAAAAGCTTGGAAATGGCGTATACCTGTACAGGTTTGTGACCACGTTGAATGGACAGCGCATGGAAAGATATAAAGCTAAGGGTGATAACACAGACATGTTCTTCAATAACGGATATGGAAAAATGTATCTCATGCGATAGATTTGTGATGAGATAACATAAAATGAAATCAGGAAAAGGTATAAGCACTAAAGTTCTAAAAACAGCGCTTTATGGGTTATACCTTTTTTTTATTGTTTTTCTGCTGCTTGAAGTATCACTGCGCATATACCAACCATTCCGTTTCCGTATAAAAGCCGACAGGATCTTACTTCCTGTAAATGAGAAGGAGATCATCAGGAATCGTATCAATCCGAAACTCGACCCGGTTATAATTGTTTCAAGGAATTCACTAGGCTTCAGGGGTCCTGATACATTATTAAATTTCCATGAATACCTTTCGATTATAACTGTCGGCGGAAGTACCACAGAGTGCCACTTTCTGGGTGATGAGCACACCTGGCCATATTTACTTGGAAAAGAACTTGCGCATGATTTCAAAAAGGTGTGGGTGAATAATGCAGGGCTGGATGGGCATAGTACATTTGGCCACCAGATCTTACTCGATGATCATATTAAAAAGATAAAACCGAAAGTTGTTTTATTTCTTACAGGTGTGAATGATATCGAGAATAGCGGACCTTCATACTTTGATAAGCTGACAATAAAAAATGCTTATCCTGATTTCATTCATTATGTATATAATAACAGCGAGGTGATTAATGCTGCGGTAAACATTGCGAGAGGCCAAAGAGCTAATATGTTCAACAACACAACCCAGGAAATGAAAGTGCCCGGTGCAATGGGAGTGTTAAACCTGAATCAGTCTGAAATAAATGAAAAGTTGCTGAAACAGCAAAAATTCATTGATGGATATGGAACCCGTATTGCCGCGCTTATAGATACCTGTAAGCAGAATGATATTATGCCGGTTTTTGTTACTCAGCCATGTTTGTACGGGCATGGCACTGATAGTTTAACCGGTGTGAACCTGGCAACAGCGAAAGTTGAAGAACATATGAACGGAGCATTGCTGGAGGCTCTGATTGATGCTTATAACAATAAAATGAAAGCGGTTTGTGAAAACCGGTCAGCAGCTTGTATAGACCTGGAGTCAATGATGCCAAAGTGCAGCCTTTATTATTACGACCAGACGCATTACACCAATCAGGGTGCTGAAATGGTAGCAAACTTGATCGGGCAAAAAATGAGGGACATACTTACAGGAAGGTATTAACTTGAGTTTAAAGATTGCTTCTTTATGAAAATGCTAAGAAAAACGATTAAGGCTATTGTTGTTATCGGTTTGCTTAAGATCATCTGGCTTTTACTTGACAGGTATTCTCCTGCCAGTTCAGCATTTCACAGGCAGTTTTTGTTTTCCCTACAGTTGATGGTTATTGTGTGGTTGCTGATGAGTCTTCTGCTATTCATACTGAAAGCCGGAAAATCGTGGGTAGCGAGATTTCTTCCGGTACTGATAGTGATGTTTGTTCTTGCCATTGACGTGTTGTTCAGCTTCTGGATGGAATCGCCGGCTAGGATACCAGGATTTTTAAAGAAGGAGTTTAAAACTTATTATACTTATTACGAAAGGAATGCCATTGAATTTGAACCTTGTTCAGTATTTGACAGTATTTATTCATATAAAGTAATTCCGGGGCTTGCATTTAATTTTGGGAATATTGAATATAAGAACAATTATGTAGTGAACAGCGAGTCGCTGAGAGATAAAGAAGATGCTCTTTCAGGACCGCAGATCATATGTTTAGGCAATTCTTATACGCAGGGAATCGGTGTTGAGCAGAACCAGGCATTTCCGCAGCTGCTTGCAAAGCAAACGGGTAAAACCGTATTAAATACCGGAAATTCATCTTATGGCACCGTGAGGGAACTGAAAAGACTACTGAATGCAGATACTTCTTTTCTTGAATATGCAGTAATACAATACTCGAAATACGATGTTTACGAGAATGCTGAATTAATTGATAACAACGATTCTTTAATCATGAAGTCTGACAGCGAATACAGGCATGCTGTCAGAGATTACAGATGGAGGAAAGAATATTTTCCCGGTAAATATGCGATTACTATCACCTACGATTTTTTGAAATCCATTGCTGCAACGGTTCGAAAAAAGAAATATTTTCCCTCTGCTGATCCGGTTGCTTCGGCACGTTATTTTTTAAAAGTGATCGATCGTTATAAGCCGGTTGGAAAATTTAAAATTATTGTTACCGAAATGAATGATTATAAAGATATGGAAAGTGGCTTTCTTCCTGCTGTCGAATCACTTCTGCAAAACCAGGAATTTGTGCATTTGAAAGATATGATCAGGACAGTAAGTGTTTCAGACGTGCTGACTCCTTCAGATTATTTTATCATTGATTCTGATATGCGTCCTTCAGGACATGAGAAGGTAGCAAATAAGATCGGCGCATTTATTGCCCGGGATTCAGTTGTGCAGCATCACCCGAAGTGAATCGTATAATATTGTACCAGCTTTTTCTGCTCCGCTATTCGTAAAATGTACCAGGTCATAAAAATAAGCACTGCTTTTTGGGAGAAGGTGCGCGAGATCAATCAACAGAATATTTCTTGCCTTTGCCGTCTTACGTGTGCCTTCATTATATTTTTCAAGCATGGTCCACCATAGTTTGCCATTTTCTGTTGAATTCACTTTCAACGTTTCAAGCGAAACATTTGTGACCGGATCTCTTCCGGTGCCGGGAAGTGCCGGCTGGGTAATTAAAACGGGCTTTATATGATTAGAAATACAGAGATCAAGAATGGTGTCGAGCCTTTTACGGTAATGACTTACCCACTCATCTTCATTTTTGAGATAATCGGCAATCGCTGTTCCTGTGAGCGCCAGACTGTCGGACTTTTTAAGATCAATATAAGTATCTGTAAGATTTTTTGTTTTAGCTTCCCTGGCCCTCGCGATATTCAGTATGACGTTGCACAATTCAGAATGCCGGGCAATGGCAATGAACAGTGATAGCTTTCCACTGTGTGTTTTTGTTCGCCTGATATCGTTTGCACCTAACAATATTAAGGCGTATCCGGGGTGTAACGGAATAATGTGTTCTTTAATAAGGGCTATGTGTCCGTACGAAGAATGACCTGCTACACCTGCATTGTTCATCCATATCCCCGGAAAATCGTGCTGAAGTTTATCATATAATATATCCGCCCACGTTTTGCCGTCATTCAGGTACGCACATTCTGTAGCACTGCCACCGATACAAATAACACTTAGTCTATTATTGTAATCAGGAGGTAAATCAGGACCCCTGAAACCGAGTTTATTTTTTGTATGAACGATTATTCTGTCAAGTACCGGTATGTTGGAATTGTCTATTATATATTTTTTATCTGTTTCAAGAACGATGTGATCACCTTTAACACGAAAACGAAATGGATTATAGATTCGGAGAGCTATTTCAAGAAGAAGGACTACAGAAATGATCAGGTAAACCGTATAGCGTATACTTTTCTTCATCTCTGATTATATTGCAATATTATATTTTAAATTCCGCACAGTAAAATGGGCACCGGCAACACAGATCTTTTGAATAATAAGATAATTGTAATGGTGACATTTATATTTCTATCCCTATTACTTTTTTCATGGTCGGCCGGAAGAATTTTTTTATCAGACGATTATTGCACGCTGCACAATATCGTTGCGAATAACAGTATCCTGATGCCTTCATTTTTCAGGCCTGTTGGTGATCTTACCTTGAAATGGACTTATCAGCTTGCAGGATGGGAGCCCTTTTATTTCTATCTGGTCAATATATTATTACATGCGGTAAATAGTTTTCTTGTGTATGTGTTGTGCATAAAATTATGCGGACAGGAAAATCGTGCAGGGCTCACTTCGATCATCGCTGGACTTATTTTTCTTACCTATCCTTCACATTCAGAAGCTATATTCTGGGCGATAGGTCGGGGTATTTCCCTTGCAGTATTTTTTTGCCTGCTTACATTGATTTTTTTCATCAGCAGAATAACGGTGGGCGGCAAGTATATACTCGTTTCTTTGTTTTATTCGCTTGCACTTGCATCATATGAAAGTTCACTGCTGCTGCCATTTGTATTGTTTACCCTTGCCGGAGGCAATTCGCGAAAGCACAATATTATCTGGTCGCTGGTGCTGATGGCAACACTTTTTTTTCATCTTTATCTCAGGTATCACTTCACAGGCGGTATATGGCAGGCTTATAACCAGGTTATCTTTGCGAACGACATCATTCAATACTTATCATCTTTTATAAAAATAATATTAAGGCTTTTTATTCCTCCTGTTAATCATCCTTTGTTGTTCAGCATTTGTGGAACAGGTGCGTTTGTTGTGATGGGTTTTATCTTATACCGGAACAGGAAAGAAATTGAATCGGACAACGCTTTGCCCAGAATAATTTTATTTACTATTATGGGATTAGCCGCATCAATACTCGTTTCCATTTCATTTGGCATGAGTACAAGAACATCAGAAGGCGACCGCCTGATGTATCTGCCTTCAGTTTTTTATTCTATCATGATCGCTATTCTGATGGTACGATTAGTTCGTTTGGCGAGAACAATTATAATTTTATGTGCTCTTTTATTGATGTTCCAGGTTGGTTTTTTACTGATGATCCAAAATAATTGGATACAGGCATCAGAACATGCACGTAAGGTGATAGGTTCTATTGGTGCACACAAGGAAAGGCCATTGTATATTATAAATGTTCCCTCCGATGAAAACGGTGCTTTTGTATTCAGGAACTGTTTGCCACAGGCATTACTCCATTATAATATTGATACTACAGGAGTAAAAATTCTGAACGTTATTCAGTCTGCAGAAATAGAAAAGAAGAAAGATCTGATAGTTCCTGAAAAGCAGGGTAAAAATGTATTCATCTGGCCCATTACATTAATTGAAATGAATGGCGATAAAGTGAACTCGGTAAATGGATATACTATTAAAATGAATACTCCTTTAAAGTCATTTCTTTACTGGAATAAAGAAGATCTTGTAGAAGTGCAATAATTGCTGTTTATCTCTTATTGTCAAAATAGCGCTGGATATATTTTCCGATCACGTCGAATTCCAGGTTGACTGTGCTGTTCACGATTACGTTTTTCATATTGGTGTGTTCGTAAGTATATGGAATGATAGCGATCGTGAATTCATTTTTTGAAATGTTGTAGCAGGTAAGACTGATTCCATTTACGCAAACAGAGCCTTTTTCAATTACAAGAGAAGAAAACGTTTGAGGAAAAGTAAACCGGTATTCGGTACTGCCAGTTTTTGGTACAACCTGAATACAGTTTCCTTGAGTATCCACGTGCCCCTGTACCAGGTGTCCGTCAAGACGGCCATTCATCTGCAGGCATCTTTCCAGGTTTATCATGTCACCCACCCGCCAGTGACCCAGATTAGTTTTAACAAGGGTTTCTTCAATTGCTGTAACTCTGTGTTGACCACCGGTTACCTGTTCTACGGTAAGGCAGGCTCCGTTGTGAGATAGGCTCTGATCAGGTTTAAGTTCATGGGAGAAGGGGGAGGATATCCAGAAAATTTTTCCCGAACCTTCATCCGCAATGGATTCCACCCGGCCGAGGGCCTCAATTATGCCTGTAAACATCCTACAAAAATGAAGATATTTTGATAAAACTTATTATCTTTGCAGTCCTGAAAAAATAAAAGAGGTAAAATCTATGTTGATTATTGATTCCAAAGATTGCGAAAATATTGACAAGGCGCTGAAAAAGTACAAGAAGAAGTTTGAAAAAGCGAAGATCCTGTTGCAGTTAAGGGAGCGTCAGTCATTTATCAAGCCTTCTGTAAGACGCCGTGGCCAGGTGCTTAAAGCGATCTATAAGCAAAAAGTTGCTACCGGAGAGATCGAATCTTAAAATTCTCCTTTTCATCATATTATCAGGCTACCGGAAGGTGGCCTTTTTGTTTTGTGGCTGAAGTATATAGTGGTAAATTCACGTTGCATCTATGCTCGAGATCCTTTCATCTGAAATATCCGCCTTTACCGACCACCTGAAATTTGAAAAAAGGTATTCGGTTCATACTGTAAGATCCTATCACGACGATCTTAAACAATTCACGGAATACCTGTCAAATGAATTTGGAAAAATGGATGTTGATGATATCAGCGCTTCCATCGTCAGAAGCTGGCTGGCAACGCTGAAAAATGAAGGACTCACTTCGAGAAGCATCACCAGGAAAATTTCCACATTAAAATCTTTTTTCAAATATATCATCCGGTCGGGCGTGTTGAAAAAAAATCCGCTGGCGGGTATCGTTTCACCAAAAATTTCGAAACGGCTGCCTGCATTTGTTGATGAGAAAGATTTGAAGACCTTATTCAAACATGTTGAATTTGACGACAACTGGAATGGATATACCGGAAGGCTGGCTATGGGAATGCTTTATGAGCTCGGGTTACGGTTATCAGAACTCGTGAACTGCAAAGAGCGGCAGGTAGACTTTTCAAATGGACATATTAAAATTCTGGGCAAGGGAAATAAGGAACGGATCATTCCCGTGAATGCCGCAAAGCTTGGGGAGATCAGGGAATACATGAAAAAGAAGCGTACTGAATTTGAAGAATGCGATAATAATTATCTGCTTGTAAATGATAAAGGAAAAAAGCTTTATTCGAAATTTATATACAGGCTCACCACCAGGTATCTGCCTGAAGTAACGACGGTGAAGAAAAAAAGCCCTCATATATTAAGGCACAGCTTTGCTACTCATTTGATGAACAACGGGGCAGAGCTCAACGCGGTGAAAGAATTGCTTGGACATTCGAGCCTGGCCGCTACGCAGGTGTACACACATAATACGATTGAGAAGCTGAAAAATGTACATAAAAAGGCGCATCCGCGGGGTTAAAAAAAAGTGGTAAAACCGCTATTTTTTAACCCCGGTTGAGTAGTAAAAATCGCTCGCCTGTCGTATCTTCATGAGCACACCATTAGAAAGTTCTTTTCAATATTGTTCACTGTTTAAATAAGCGATGCTATGAACGTAAACATTCAAACTGTGAGGTTCAACCCTGATGTTAAGTTAACTGAGTTAGTTAACCGCAAGCTCGACAAACTTCAAACTTTTCACGACCGGATCATCAAAGTAGATGTATTTCTTAAACTAGACAACGTTGCACACACGATCAAAGATAAGATTGCAGAGATCAGGGTCACGATTCCGAGATACCAGTTCTTTGTAAAGTGTTCATCAAAATCATTTGAAGAATCTTTTGACAATGCTCTCGAATCCCTCGTGAGCCAGATAAAAAGAAAAAAAGAAAAACTGGTTGCGTAAGCCGGTATAAACCTCCGTAAGGAGGTTTTTTTATTTTAACAGGGTGAGTTAAAAAATTCTTTTTCAAAATTTTTCGAATTAACAAATTCATTTACCTTTGCCTTCCCAAAAAATCCGGGTTATCGGAAATAGCATTGGGAAGATCTTTAAATATTTGGACTTCAATTTTTTACCAGTACTATAAATTGCCAGAGTAGCTCAGTTGGTAGAGCAGCTGATTTGTAATCAGCTGGTCGGGGGTTCGAGTCCCTTCTCTGGCTCCAATGACGGGCAAGTAGCCAAGTGGCCAACGGCAACAGACTGTAAATCTGTCCTCTTCGGAGTTCGGTGGTTCGAATCCATCCTTGCCCACAACGGGCACCGTAGCCGGGCGACGGTGCTTATGAATAAATGAAAGTTCTTTTAAATTATACCATCTTCGCGCTGGTGCAAAGATGGAAAACGCGGGAGTAGCTCAGTTGGTAGAGCGACAGCCTTCCAAGCTGTAGGTCGCGGGTTCGAACCTCGTCTCCCGCTCTTTTGAGTGAAGCTGTGTCGCTGAGTTTTTGCCGTTGTAGCTCAGTGGTAGAGCACTTCCTTGGTAGGGAAGAGGTCGTGAGTTCGATCCTCACTAACGGCTCTGAATAAAGGATGAATAAGTAGAGACAGGAATTTTAAATATAACACCCACTATTAAAAACACATATAATGTCAAAAGAGACTTTTAAGAGGGACAAACCACACGTTAACGTTGGTACCATTGGTCACGTTGACCACGGAAAAACAACTTTGACTGCAGCCATCACCAGCATTCTTGCTTCAAGAGGTATGGCTACAGCAAAAAAATATGATGAAATTGATGCTGCTCCCGAAGAAAAGGAGAGAGGTATCACTATCAATACCGCTCACGTAGAATACCAGACGAAAAACCGTCACTACGCTCACGTTGACTGTCCCGGTCACGCTGACTATGTGAAAAACATGATCACAGGTGCTGCCCAGATGGATGGAGCAATCCTGGTTGTTGCTGCGACCGATGGTCCTATGCCGCAAACCAAGGAGCACATTCTACTTGCACGCCAGGTAGGTGTTCCCCGCATCGTGGTATTCATGAACAAGGTTGACCTTGTTGATGATCCTGAGCTGCTTGAACTGGTAGAAATGGAAATCCGCGAATTGCTTACTTCATATGGATTTGATGGTGATAACACCCCCATCATACAGGGTTCTGCTACAGGCGCCCTTGCAGGTGAAGAAAAATGGGTGAAAGCGATTGATGAGCTGATGGATGCTGTTGACAGCTACATTCCTCTTCCTCCGCGCCCGGTTGATCAACCGTTCCTGATGAGCGTTGAAGACGTATTCTCTATTACCGGTCGTGGTACTGTTGCTACAGGCCGTATCGAGAGAGGACGTATCAAAGTGGGTGAAGGCATAGAGATCGTTGGTCTTATGGACGCGCCGTTAGCTTCTACAGTAACCGGAGTTGAAATGTTCCGCAAGCTCCTCGATCAGGGTGAAGCCGGTGACAACGCAGGTCTTCTGCTCCGTGGTATTGAAAAGAACCAGATCCGCAGAGGTATGGTGCTTTGCAAACCAGGCTCTATCACTCCTCACACTGAATTCAAAGGTGAAGTTTATGTATTGAGCAAAGAAGAAGGCGGACGTCATACACCGTTCTTTAATAAATACCGTCCTCAGTTCTACTTCCGTACTACAGACGTTACGGGTGAAGTTGAACTGAATGCAGGTACTGAAATGGTGATGCCTGGTGATAACACCAACCTCACTGTTAAGCTGATCCAGCCGATCGCAATGGAGAAAGGTCTTAAGTTCGCTATCCGTGAAGGTGGTCGAACAGTGGGTGCAGGACAGGTTACTGAAATTCTGAAATAAGGTAACCAAAGCCATCACAGACCTTGAGGTTTGATATGAGCTTTCCAATGAAATATCTATATTTGTAAATATTCTAAAAGCTGTTTCGCCCCGTGCGGAATAGCTTTTAGCCTTTTAGCCGCAATAGTGCGGCGGGCAAATGATCAAAAATGTGCCGGTGAGAACTAGATTTTTTGACATGGCACTTACCGGCATTATTTACGGGCATAGTTCAATGGTAGAATAGAGGTCTCCAAAACCTTTGATCAGGGTTCGAATCCTTGTGCCCGTGCAGCGTAATAACAGATATAAAAAATAGCGAATGAACAAGGTAACAACATATTTCAGGGAATCGTATAAGGAACTGCTTGAGAAAGTGAGCTGGCCGAGCTGGGCACAATTACAGCAGTCTACACTTATCGTTCTTGTAGCTACATTGCTGATCACCGGTATCGTTTGGGCGATGGATCTTGTGGCACAATCGGGCCTGAAATTAATTTATTCATTCTTTGCATAATGGAAAATCAAGCAATACAACAAGAGGCTGCGGTACCACAGAAAGAAACGAAATGGTATGTATTACGTGTAGTGAGCGGTAAGGAACGCAAGGTGAAAGAATATCTCGATAAAGAAATTTCCCGGGGCGGATGGGGTGAAGTGGTTAAGCAGGTATTTCTTCCGGTTGAGAAAGTATATAAGGTACAGAACGGAAAGAAAGTAATGCGTGAAAGAAACTATTATCCCGGATATGTGATGATAGAAGTGATAGAAGGCAAATTATCTGATGATCTTCGTGATGCGATAAAAAATACAACTAGTGTTATCCATTTTCTGGGCAAGGAAGATCCTATTGCCTTACGTAAAGCAGAGGTGAACAAGATGCTTGGTAAAATGGATGAAATGGCGGAAGCTGGTGGTGTAAGCATGAGTGAGCCGTTTATTGTTGGTGAAACCATCAAGATCATCGAAGGTCCGTTCAACGATTTCAATGGAATCATTGAAGAAGTGAATGATGAAAAGAAAAAGCTGAAGGTTACAGTGAAGATATTCGGCCGTTCAACTCCGGTGGAACTGAATTACATGCAGGTTGAAAAACTGGCATAGGAGTAAAGCGGCATCATTGAGATTGATACTTAAAAGAGGAAAAGCCTCCTGGGATTACCGGGAGGCTTTTTCAATATTGTAAACAACATTATTCATTTGTTCCGCCGCTATCACTGGTTGGCATGTCACTTCCGGATGATGAATCGCTCATTGGCATTGAGCTTCCGTTATCAGAAGATGAAGGGCCTGAAGATGATCTTCCGCGATTTGAAGCCGAGCCTGAGCTTTTTTTAGGAGCTGATTTTTTTGCTGCTTTTTTTGGAGCTGCTTTTTTAGCAGTCTTTTTCTTGGGTGCAGATTTGCGAGCCGCTTTTTTTGCACCGCCTTTGCGCGCACCTTTTTTGGCCGATTTTTTAGGTGCTGCTTTTTTAGCTCCTTTTTTGGCTGCTTTTTTCTTGCCGCCTTTTTTTGCTGCTGATTTGCGGGCTCCGCCGGATCTTTTGCCGGATGATTTTTTTGCGGCTTTTTTAGCAGACTTTTTCTTTGCTTTGGCCATAAGTGAATGTGTTTTTGTTATTGGTAAAATTTAATTGCGTTAGTAAAACATAAACTTAAGTAAAAGCTACGTAGAATAATTTAAAAAATAAAAATCTTATAAAATAATTTCATTATCTTTGCGGCCCCCAAATAAGAAGTCAAATTCTTTTTAGGATTGGGAGTTCCGGTTAAATACCGGAACGTTAACACCAAAAAATTAAAATATGGCAAAAGAAATCAGTGGCTTTGTTAAGCTGCAGGTAAAGGGAGGCCAGGCGAACCCTGCGCCCCCGGTAGGTCCGGCGCTCGGTTCAAAGGGTGTGAACATTATGGAATTCTGTAAGCAGTTCAACGCCCGCACCCAGGACAAGCCCGGCAAAGTTCTTCCGGTACTCATCACGGTTTATTCAGACAAGTCTTTCGATTTTATCATCAAAACAGCTCCAGCTGCAGTACAGTTGCTCGAAGCTGCCAAGTTGCAAAGTGGTTCAAAAGAACCAAACCGCAGTAAGGTGGGCAAGGTGAACTGGTCGCAGGTAGAAGCGATTGCCAAAGACAAAATGAGCGATCTCAACTGCTTCACTGTGGAAAGCGCCATGAAAATGGTTGCAGGTACTGCACGCAGCATGGGCATCACCGTTGACGGTAATGCACCATGGGCTAAAAATTAAATTGTTAAGGATAAAATTGAATGACAATGAAACTTCCTAAAAAAAGAAAAGCAGTAGAATCCAGGGTTGATAAAAATAAAATGTATTCTCTCAAAGAAGCTTCAACGCTTGTGAAGGACGTTAATACAACCAAGTTTGATTCATCTGTGGATCTGCATATACGCCTCGGCGTTGATCCAAAGAAAGCTGATCAGGCAATCAGGGGAACCGTGAACCTTCCTCACGGAACAGGTAAAACAAAAAGAGTTCTGGTGCTTTGCACTCCTGATAAAGAAGCAGAAGCAAAAGCTGCAGGTGCAGACTATGTAGGACTTGATGAATATGTTCAGAAGATCGAAGGCGGATGGGTTGATGTAGACGTTATCGTTGCCACACCATCTGTGATGCCTAAGATCGGTAAGCTCGGTAAAATACTTGGTCCGCGTAACCTTATGCCTAATCCTAAAACAGGTACTGTTACCAATGACGTAGCCGCTGCTGTTAACGAGGTTAAAGGTGGTAAAATCGCTTTTAAGGTTGATAAGGCCGGAATCATCCATGCATCTATCGGACGCGTAAGCTTTACTCCGGAAAAAATTACCGAGAACAGCCATGAACTGATCAATGCGATCGTGAGAGCTAAACCTTCTTCATCCAAGGGAACTTACCTCAGAAGTGTTTTCATGGCAAGCTCGATGAGCCCGGGAATCGCAGTTGATACCAAATCATTAATGAACTGATCAAACTATTAGTCATGACCAAGCAAGAAAAAAACGAAGTGATTGATGTACTGAAGGAGAAATTCGAGCAGTACAACAATTTCTATATAACGAATACAGAATCGCTGAGCGTTGAACAGATCAATAAGCTTCGCGGTATCTGCTTTAGTAAGAAGGTTGAGATGAAAGTGGCAAAGAACACGCTTATAAAAAAGGCACTTGAATCTATCAATAACGACCGCTTTTCGAATGTGTATGAGTCACTGCATGGCGTAACGGCTTTGCTGTTCTCTGAAAATGCCAAAGAACCCGCACTTATCATCAGCAATTTCCGTAAAGACGGAAAGGATGCACAGAAGCCCGAACTTAAAGCCGCATTCATTGATGGAGATGTATATGCAGGCGACAACCAGCTGAAAGCACTAACAACCCTTAAGAGCAAGAACGACCTGATCGGTGAAATCATCGGGTTACTCCAGAGCCCGGCGAAAAATGTTATCAGCGGTCTTAATGCCGGCAGCAAGCTTGCAGGATTGATCAAGGCGCTTGAAGAAAGAGCGGCGAAAAACTAGGAGAAGGAACAAGAGAGAAAAAAGCAGTTATCATTTAAAATAAAAAGCCCTGCCGGTAGGCTCAATACCCGGCAATTTTTTTAAACCATCCGACGGATCCGCCATTAAGCGGGCGTGAAGCCGGAAAAAATTACAAAACATGGCAGACTTAAAATCATTCGCAGAACAGTTGGTAAACCTGACTGTTAAAGAAGTAAACGAATTAGCAACAATCCTTAAGGATGAGTACGGAATTGAACCAGCTGCTGCAGCTGTTGCAGTTGCGGGTCCTGCTGCCGGTGGCGCTGCCCCTGCTGCTGAAGAAAAAACTTCATTCAACGTAGTACTCAAAAGCGGCGGAGCGAACAAGCTTAACGTTGTGAAGATCGTTAAAGATCTTACAGGACTCGGACTGAAAGAAGCTAAGGATCTTGTTGACCAGGCTCCCAAACCAATCAAAGAAGGTGTTAGCAAGGCTGACGCTGACACAATGGTTGCCAAGCTGAAGGAAGCAGGAGCGGAAGTTGAAGTGCAGTAAAATTAAACTTCTTCTTAAAGTATATTCAACCCCGGAATTTTGTCCGGGGTTTTTTGTCATAAAGTATAAATTCCTTACCTTTGCCGTCCAAATTTCACCAAAAATTGTAGACGTAAGTTATTAAGAATCGTAATAACATAGCTTACTAAATTGTATTACAGGGAATTAGTTACTGGTTCCCCTGTGATATTTTTTTGTCTATACAAGGTTTTACGTTAGAACAATTAAACCGGCTTTAAAACATATGTCTTCAACCAAATTGCAAAACAGGGTCAACTTCGGAAAAACCAAGAATCTCGCAGAAGCACCTGACCTGCTTGAAGTCCAGATCCAGTCTTTCAAAGAATTTTTTCAGTTAGAAACCACTCCGGACAAAAGAAATATTGAAGGGTTGTTCAAAGTGTTCAAGGAAAATTTTCCTATCACGGATACCCGTAACATATTCATGCTGGAATTTCTGGATTACTTCATAGATCCACCCCGCTATACTATCGAAGAATGTATGGAGCGTGGACTTACTTATGCTGTTCCTCTGAAAGCAAAGCTCAGGCTTAGCTGTAATGATGAAGAGCATGTTGACTTCCAGACAATCGTTCAGGATGTGTTCCTTGGTAACATTCCTTACATGACACCAAGAGGTACGTTTGTGATCAATGGCGCCGAGCGCGTAGTAGTATCTCAGCTTCACCGTTCACCAGGTGTATTTTTTGGACAATCAATACATCCCAACGGAACAAAAATTTACTCTGCCCGCGTAATCCCTTTCAAGGGCGCATGGATGGAGTTTGCTACAGACATCAACAATGTCATGTATGCATATATCGACCGTAAAAAGAAATTTCCGGTAACCACTCTTCTCCGTTCAATAGGATTTGAAACAGACAAGGACATACTTGAATTGTTCGGAATGGCTGATGAAGTAAAAGCGGAAAAGAAAGCACTGCAGAAATTTATCGGTAAAAGACTTGCTGCACGCGTTCTAAGAACATGGGTAGAAGATTTTGTGGATGAAGATACCGGGGAAGTAGTATCTATCGAACGTAATGAGATCGTACTCGAACGCGACACGGTTCTTGATGAAGAAGCCATTGAAATGGTTTCTGAAATGGATGTGAAAAGTATTTTCATCCAGAAAGAAGATGTGGGAGGTGACTATGCGATCATCTACAATACACTTAACAAGGATACTTCCAATTCAGAACTGGAGGCTGTTCAGCATATCTACCGCCAGCTGCGCGGCGCTGATGCACCTGATAATGAAACTGCTCGTGGCATCATCGATAAACTCTTCTTCAGCGACAAACGGTATGACCTCGGTGAAGTAGGACGTTACAAGATCAACCGAAAGCTGAACCTGAACTATCCTATCGAACAAAAAACATTAACGAAAGAAGATATCATCGAGATCATCAAATACCTGGTGCGCCTAACCAATGGCAAAGCGGAAATTGATGATATCGATCACCTGAGCAACCGTCGGGTACGTACAGTAGGGGAACAGTTGTATGCTCAGTTTGGAGTTGGTCTTGCCCGTATGGCAAGAACGATCCGTGAAAGAATGAACGTTCGCGACAATGAAGTGTTCACACCTGTTGATCTGATCAACGCAAGAACTCTTTCATCCGTGATCAACTCGTTCTTTGGTACATCACAGCTTTCACAATTCCTTGACCAGACGAATCCGCTAAGTGAAATCACACACAAGCGTCGTATCTCAGCACTCGGACCCGGAGGTTTAAGCCGTGAAAGAGCGGGCTTTGAAGTACGTGACGTTCACTATTCACATTACGGACGTCTTTGTACAATTGAAACACCTGAAGGACCGAACATCGGTCTTATCTCTACACTTTGCGTACATGCGAAGATCAATGAAATGGGTTTCATAGAAACTCCTTACCATAAAGTAAACGATGGAAAAGTTGAGTTGAAAAAGCTCACGTTCCTGAGTGCGGAAGAAGAAGATATAGCGAAGATCGCACAGGCAAGTGCACCTCTCAATGATAAAGGTGAATTTGCTGAAGACAAAGTAAGCTCACGGCAAACCGGTGACTTCCCAATCCTCGAAAGAAATGAAGTGGAATTCATGGACGTGGCACCTAACCAGATTGTTGGTTTGAGCGCATCACTGATCCCATTTCTTGAACATGATGATGCTAACCGTGCGCTGATGGGATCTAACATGCAACGGCAGGCAGTACCGCTGATTCGTCCGGAACAACCAATTGTTGGTACAGGACTGGAAGCAAAAGCTGCGCGCGATGCACGTGTTCAGATTCTTTCAGAAGGTGATGGAATAGTTGAGTATGTGGATGGTAAAGAAATCCACGTACGCTATGACAGAACTGAAGCAGACAGGCTCGTATCATTTGAAGATGATCTTCAGATTTACAACCTTACCAAGTTCATTAAAACGAACCAGGAAACGTGTATTAATCATAGTCCTGCTGTAAAGAAAGGGCAACGTGTAAAGAAAGGTGATTTCCTTACCGAAGGATATGCAGTTCAGAAAGGTGAGGTTGCGCTCGGAAGAAACCTTCAGGTGGCTTTCATGCCATGGAAAGGTTACAATTTCGAGGATGCGATCGTGATCAATGAAAAAGTAGTGAGCCAGGACCTTTTCACATCAGTGCACATTTCTGAATATGAACTTGAAGTGCGCGATACCAAGCTTGGTGAAGAAGAGCTTACACCGGATATTCCTAACGTTTCAGAAGAGGCCACAAAAGATCTCGATGAAAATGGTATCATCCGCCTGGGAGCTGCCATCAAGGAAGGAGACATCCTGATCGGTAAGATCACACCAAAAGGTGAAAGCGATCCTACCCCTGAAGAAAAATTACTGAGAGCGATATTCGGCGACAAAGCCGGAGATGCCAAAGATGCATCACTGAAAGCTCCGAACGGAGTAGAAGGTGTTGTAATAGGAAAGAAACTTTTCCAGAGAGCAAAAAAAGATAAAAACGCGAAGCTGCGTGAGAAAGCATCACTCGATAAACTGGAAAAAATACATGAAAGAAATGTTGAAGAGCTGAGAGAGTTACTGTTGAATAAACTTCAGACACTCCTGAAAGATAAACCATCTTCCGGCGTAACAAATAACTTCGGTGAGATGCAGATCGGGAAGGGCGCGAAGTTCAACGCCAAAAATCTGTCAACGATCGACTATCAGAACGTTAACCCGCTCGGATGGACAGGAGATGATAAGATCGATAACCAGATCAACACGCTTCTTCACAACTTCAATATCAAGTATAACGAAGAGCTCGGCCGTTATAAGAGAGAAAAGTTCAACATCTCTATCGGTGATGAATTGCCTGCAGGTGTTTTAAAACTTGCGAAGGTGTACATCGCGGTGAAGAGAAAGCTGAAAGTGGGAGATAAGATGGCTGGCCGCCACGGAAATAAAGGTATCGTAGCAAAGATCGTTCGTGCCGAAGACATGCCATTCCTAGCCGACGGAACACCGGTAGACATTGTGCTGAACCCATTGGGCGTACCAAGTCGTATGAACCTGGGACAGATCTATGAAACCGTTCTTGGCTGGGCAGGTCTGAAGCTAGGTGTGAAGTTCGCAACACCGATATTTGACGGTGCGACTGTTGAAGAGATTGCAGACCATATTTCACAGGCAAAACTGCCAACCTTCGGACATACATACCTGTTCGATGGAGAAACTGGGGAGCAGTTCCACCAGAAAGCGACCGTTGGCGTGATCTACATGATCAAGCTGCATCACATGGTGGATGATAAAATGCACGCACGTTCTATCGGACCATATAGTCTTATCACACAACAACCTCTCGGAGGTAAAGCGCAGTTCGGTGGACAGCGTTTTGGTGAAATGGAAGTATGGGCACTGGAAGCATATGGTGCATCGAACATCCTACAGGAATTACTTACACTTAAGTCAGATGACATTATTGGTCGCGCGAAGACTTACGAGTCTATCGTGAAAGGCGATAATATTCCAAGAGCCGGTATTCCGGAATCATTCAATGTATTGGTTCATGAGTTAAGGGGATTGGGATTGGATCTGAAATTTGAATAAGTCAAAAGTCAAAAGTTAAAAGTTAAAAGTGAACAGACTTTTGACTTTTCACTTTTAAGTTTTCACTTGAATATTGACAGTACAACAACAAGGAAACACATTATGGCAGTTAAAAAGGAAAATCGTCCAAGAGCCACATTTTCTAAAATTACTATTGGGCTGGCATCACCTGATTCCATACTGGAACGCAGCTATGGAGAAGTGCTGAAGCCTGAAACAATAAACTATCGTACTTACAAACCTGAAAGAGATGGTTTGTTTTGCGAACGGATATTCGGCCCCGTTAAGGATTATGAATGTGCATGCGGTAAATATAAACGTATTCGTTACAAAGGCATCGTTTGCGACCGCTGCGGAGTTGAAGTAACGGAAAAGAAAGTACGTCGTGAGCGTATGGGCCACATTAAACTTGTGGTGCCTATCGTGCACATCTGGTATTTCAAGAGTCTTCCAAACAAGATCGGTTACCTTCTCGGTATGAGCTCCAAGAAAATGGAGAGCATTGTGTATTACGAAAGATACGTGGTAATACAACCTGGTATCCGTGAAGACAAGAGCCTGAAAAGAGGCGACCTTCTTACTGAAGAAGAATATCTCGAAATTCTTGAAAACCTTCCTAAAGACAATCAGTATCTTCCTGATGATGATCCGCAAAAATTCATTGCCAAAATGGGCGCTGAATCAGTACATGACCTGCTTGCAAGGATCGACCTGGACCAGTTGTCATTCGATCTTCGCAATGCTGCGGCAACAGAAACATCGCAGCAAAGAAAGGCTGATGCACTGAAACGCCTGAGCATTGTAGAATCATTCCGCGAAGCAAACACAAGAATCACTAACCGTCCTGAATGGATGGTAATGCAATATATTCCTGTTATTCCTCCTGAACTTCGTCCGCTCGTTCCCCTGGATGGCGGCCGTTTCGCTTCTTCAGATCTGAATGATCTTTACAGAAGGGTGATCATCAGGAACAACAGGTTGAAAAGATTATTGGAGATCAAGGCACCCGAAGTAATCCTGCGTAACGAAAAACGTATGCTGCAGGAAGCCGTTGACTCGCTGTTCGACAACTCAAGAAAATCGAACGCGGTGAAAGCTGAAGGTGGACGCGCGCTGAAATCTCTTTCTGATGTTCTTAAAGGTAAACAGGGACGTTTCCGTCAGAACCTTCTTGGTAAACGTGTAGACTATTCCGGTCGTTCCGTTATTGTTGTAGGTCCTGAACTGAAACTCCATGAGTGCGGACTTCCGAAAGACATGGCTGCTGAATTGTTCAAACCCTTTATCATCCGCAAGCTTATCGAAAGGGGCATTGTGAAAACTGTTAAGAGCGCAAGAAAATTAGTTGACAAGAAAGAAGCCATTGTCTGGGACATTCTTGAAAATATATTGAAGGGTCATCCGGTTATGCTTAACCGTGCCCCGACACTTCACCGCTTATCTATCCAGGCATTTCAGCCTAAACTGATCGAAGGAAAAGCAATACAGCTCCACCCTCTGGTGTGTGCTGCATTTAACGCCGACTTTGACGGTGACCAGATGGCGGTGCACGTACCACTAAGCAATGCAGCAGTGCTTGAAGCACAATTGCTGATGCTCGCATCACACAACATTCTTAATCCGCAGAACGGTACACCCATCACTCTTCCTTCACAGGACATGGTACTTGGTCTGTACTACATTACGAAAGGAAAGAAAACCACTCCAACGGAAGTAGTTCGTGGAGAAGGAAAACATTTCTACTCTGCCGAGGAAGTTATCATTGCTTACAACGAAGGCCGTGTTGACCTGCACGCCTGGATCAAAGTGAAGGCGAACGTAAGAAGCAATGAAGGTGTAATATCAAATAAACTTATCGAGACAACAGTAGGCCGTGTAATATTTAACCAGTCTGTTCCTAAGGAAGTTGGTTACATCAACGCGCTGCTTACTAAAAAAAACCTGAGAGAAATTATCGGCGATATTATTCATATCACCAATGTTCCGAAAACAGCAAAGTTCCTTGATGACATCAAGCAGCTTGGATTCAGAACCGCATTTCAGGGTGGACTTTCATTCAATATCAATGACCTGATCATCCCGTCCATTAAAGATGAAGTGCTCGACAACGCAAAAGCGGAAGTTGATGAAGTGTGGGACAACTACAATATGGGTTTGATCACAAACAATGAACGATACAACCAGATAGTAGACATCTGGTCAAGGGTAGATACCCGTATAACGGAAACGCTTATACGCGAACTGAGCTCCGACAAGCAGGGGTTCAACTCTGTGTACATGATGCTGGATTCCGGTGCGCGTGGTTCGAAACAACAGATCAAGCAGCTTTGCGGTATAAGAGGATTGATGGCGAAGCCAAGGAAGAGCGGATCAAGCGGAAGTGAGATTATTGAAAACCCGATCCTTTCAAACTTCAAAGGGGGTCTGAACGTATTGGATTACTTCATCTCAACTCACGGTGCACGTAAAGGTCTTGCCGATACGGCGCTTAAAACAGCGGATGCAGGTTACCTGACACGCCGTCTTGTTGACGTTGCACAGGATGTGGTGATCACGGAAGAAGATTGCGGAACACTTCGTGGTATTGCTATCTCCGCGCTGAAAGATAATGAGGAAGTAGTTGAACCATTGTTAGACAGGATCGTTGGACGCACGTCTCTTCATAATGTTTACAGTCCCGGTAATGATGAAACAATCATCGAGGCAGGGTCTGAAATAACTGAAGAAATAGCAAAAGTGATTGAAGATGCAGGAATAGAAACTGTTGAAATCAGGTCAGTGCTTACCTGCGAAAGCAAGAGAGGTGTTTGTGTGAAATGTTATGGTAAGAATCTGGCAACAGGTAACATGGCACAGAGAGGTGATGCTGTTGGTATCATCGCTGCACAAAGTATTGGTGAGCCGGGAACACAGCTTACACTGCGTACATTCCACGTGGGTGGTGTTGCGGGATCAGCTTCAGTAGAGTCATCACTCATTGCTAAATTCGACGGTACCGTTCAATTTGATGGATTGCGTACTGTTACTGCTGAGAATAACGATGGTGACAAGATACAGGTTGTAATAGGCCGTACTGGTGAACTGAGAATTATAGATGTTAAGAATGACCGCCTGCTGATCACGAATAACGTACCATACGGCTCAACGCTTATGGTGAAAGACGGACAGCAAGTAAAGAAAGGTGATGTGATCTGTACGTGGGATCCGTTCAACAACGTGGTTGTTGCGGAAATCGCCGGACGTATCAAATTCGACAATGTAATTGAAGGTATCACGTTCAGGGAAGAAGCAGATGAGCAAACTGGTCACCGCGAAAAAGTGGTTATCGAAACAAAAGATAAAACAAAGATCCCGACACTTATCGTTGAAGGCAAGGATGTGAAGATGTACAACCTCCCGGTTGGATCGCATATCGTTGTTGAAGAAGCAGAAAATGTGAAGGCAGGGCAGGTGCTTGTGAAGATCCCCCGTACTTTGCGTATGCAGAGGGATATCACAGGAGGTCTTCCACGGGTAACCGAATTGTTTGAAGCAAGAAATCCGGGTAACCCCGCGATCGTTTGTGAAATTGATGGTGTTGTTTCATTTGGTGCGATCAAGCGTGGTAACAGGGAGATAGTAGTAGAAGCGAAAGATGGCGTTGTTAAAAAATATCTCGTTCCGCTTACACGACAGATCCTTGTTCAGGATGGCGACTTCATCAAAGCAGGTGCTTCTCTCAGTGATGGTCAGGTGGCCCCAGGTGATATTCTTTCAATCAAGGGTCCTTTTGCAGTACAGGAGTATGTGGTGAATGAGATCCAGGAGGTTTATCGTTTACAGGGTGTGAAGATCAATGACAAGCACATAGAGGTGATCGTTAGACAGATGATGAAGAAAGTAGAGATTGTTGATCCTGGAGATACAAGATTCCTTGAAGAAGATCTGGAAGACAGGTTCGACTTCAATGAAGAGAACGACTGGATATTCGATAAGAAAGTAATTACTGAATCAGGAGAAAGCACGAAGCTTAAGGCTGGACAAATAGTGAGCCTTCGTGAAATACGCGAAGAAAATTCAATCCTTCGCCGCGCAGACAGAAAGACTGTTGAATTCCGTGATGCGAATTCAGCTACATCACATCCGGTGTTGCTGGGTATCACCAAAGCATCGCTGGGTACGCAAAGCTGGATATCTGCTGCTTCGTTCCAGGAAACAACCAAAGTGTTGTCATCTGCAGCCATACAGGGTAAAACAGATGATATGCTTGGTTTGAAAGAGAATGTCATCACAGGACATCCGATACCTGCGGGTACTGGTCTCAGAGAGTTTGACAACATGATAGTAGGAAGCAAAGAAGAATACGAACTGTTGCAAACGACACGCGAAGCGATGAGTTTCGACGAAGAAGAATAGTAATGTCTTAACGATTTAATAATTATCTTACGAGTAGGAAGCTAAATACTTCCTACTTTTTTTTCTTATGCGCAATATTTCTACGTACTTAAGCATACTCGCGCTCATTGCTGTAGGTTTTCTTTACTACCTGCATTTTAAAGGAGAAAAAAAATCAGAAGCACGTTCTTCTGGAAACGTTCATTCAGGCAGCAGTAATTTCCGCATGGCTTATTTTGATATTGATTCATTGCAGGAGAAATATGAATATTTCAAGGATGTATCAGGCCAGATGAAACAGAAGGAAGCTAACCTGACTTCACAGATGGATGCACTGCAGAATAATTACCAGAAGAGGCTGAAGGAACTGCAGGAAAAAGGTCCGACAATGACGCAATCAGAAGGAGAAGCGGCGCAACGTGAAGTGGCACAGATGCAGCAAAAATTCCAGCAGCGGCAGATGTCGATGGAGCAGGATTTGAAAAAGCACCAGGTAGATCTTATGACCGATGTGCGCAGTAAAATAGAAAATTATCTGAAGGAGTATAACAAGGAAAAAGGATATGCATTTATTCTTTCGTATGAGCCGGGGTTCATGTTATATTACCGTGATTCGCTTTATGATATTACCAAGGATGTGATACGCGGTTTAAACGAGCAGTATAGGAACGAGAAGAAATAGCAAAAGGCAAATCGCAAAACGCAAATAAAATAAATCGAGTAATTTGTTTTTTATTTTTGATAGAAAATCTTTTGCCTTTTGCGTTTTGCCTATAAATTCCTATTATGCCCGAACAAAGCTCTTTTAAGCCCACCCTTGGATTACTGGACGCTACAATGATTGTTGCCGGATCTATGATCGGTTCCGGAATTTTTATTGTGAGCACAGAAATGACCACTTATGTTGGTTCATCCGGATGGCTGATTCTCGCCTGGGTGCTAACCGGTTTTCTTACACTTACCGCCGCGATCAGTTATGGTGAACTCAGTTCGATGTTTCCGAAAGCCGGTGGCCAATACGTTTACCTTCGTGAAGCATTTAATCCGTTAACAGGTTTTCTGTATGGCTGGAGCCTCTTTGCTGTAATACAAACCGGAACGATTGCAGCTGTTGGTGTGGCATTCTCCAAATTTGCCGCATATATTTTTCCTTCTCTTGGTACGGATAATATATTATTTAATCTTGGATTTACTGATGTGTCCGCTGCTGAAGTAGTGTCGATTATTCTTGTCATATCTCTCACTTTTATCAATACCAAAGGTATTGAGCTTGGTAAGATCGTACAGACAAGCTTCACTCTTACAAAACTGGTATCACTTCTCGGGCTGATCATTTTTGGATTTCTGCTTGCAGCTAATGCAGACACGTGGAACAGTAACTGGAGCGATGCGTGGATGGCGAAAAAATGGGTGATGGAAAACGGTCAGGGCTTTTGGCAAAAAGTTGCAGGAGCAGCGATCGTGCCATTATTTGCCAGTGCACTGGTTGGTTCTATATTTTCCAGCGATGCATGGAACAACGTAACATTCATTGCAGGTGAAATAAAAAGACCTGAAAAAAATATTGGCCTGAGTTTATTTTTCGGAACGCTGATAGTAACGGTTATTTATGTGGCTGCGAACCTGATGTACCTGAGTGTGCTTGACCTGAATGAAATAGCCACTGCAAAGGATGGAAGGGTATCGCTGGAAGCTTCATTGAAAATATTCGGCAGCGCAGGTACGATCGTTATCGCGGTGATGATCATGGTGTCAACATTCGGTTGCAATAATGGTTTGATCCTTTCAGGTGCGCGGGTATATTACACCATGGCGAGGGATGGACTATTCTTCAGGAAAACCGGAACACTTAATAAAAACGGTGTACCTGAATTTGCCTTGTGGCTACAATGCATATGGACGTGCCTGCTTGTGCTGAGCGGCGCATACTACGAGCTGCTGACCTATGTAGTTTTCGTTGTGCTGATATTTTATGTTCTTACTTTATGGGGAATATTCAGGCTGAGAAAGAAAAGACCTGACCTTCCTCGTCCTTATAAAGCCTGGGGATATCCCATTCTTCCCATACTTTATATCATCATCGCATTGGCGATATGCGTTGCATTATTCCTGTACAAGCGCGATGAAACATGGCCTGGTGCCCTGATTGTTATACTCGGCATACCTTTATATTATATTGCGGTAGCAGGCAAGGATAAAAAATAGAGGAAATGTCTAAAGTGAATTTCGAAGAACTTTTCGGGCGATTCAGTGCAATGAAAATAGGTGTGCTTGGCGACGTTATGCTGGATACTTACTGGTGGGGACATGTTGAACGCATATCACCAGAAGCACCGGTTCCTGTAGTTGCACTCGACCGGAAAGAATACAGAATCGGCGGGGCAGGAAATGTAGCGCTTAATCTTTCATGTCTTGGCGCACAGGTTTCAGTATTATCTGTGATAGGGAATGATGATGATGGGACAACGCTCACAAAGTTATTTTCAGATAATAATATCCGCACGCAATACCTTATCAAAAAAACATCTCGCATTACTACCAGCAAGTCGAGGATCATCAGCAGAAACCAGCAGATGATGCGGCTCGATTCAGAGATCACTCATGATCTTGATGAACAGTCTGAAGCGGAACTGCTTGCATCAGTTGAAAAATTTATTACAACAGAAAAGCCTGAGGCACTGATCCTGGAAGACTATAACAAAGGTGTTCTGACTGAAAATGTAATTACAAAAGTAATAGACTTGTGCCGTCAGCATAATGTGATCACTACTGTGGATCCGAAAAGAAAAAATTTTCTGTCGTACAGGGGGGTCAATATTTTCAAGCCAAATATGAAAGAAGTGAAAGAAGGTTTGAATTTGCTGGTAGAAGAAATTAACCACGAAGTGTTGAACAATATTCATGATAAGCTTGAAAAAAAACTCAACCACGAAGTTTCATTTATCACACTGTCTGAAAAAGGTGTTTATTACAGGCAGAACGGAAAAAGCAGGATCGTGCCTTCGCATGTAAGAAATATTGCTGATGTTTCAGGAGCTGGTGATACGGTCATCGCTGTTGCATCACTGTTGTACGCAGCTACAAAAGATGTGGACCTAATGGCTGAGGTAGCAAATATTGCCGGAGGACTGGTATGCGAAGAGGTAGGAACTGTCGCTATCAATAAAGAAAAGTTGCTGGAAGAATGCAGGATACTGCTGGAGTAAGTGAAAGGTTAAAAGTTAAAAGTGAAAAGTTACGTTACGGTTTAACTATTGATTTATAATACTTTTCAGATATAACTTTTAACTTTTAACTTTAGCCATGCTCGGTGTCACGATCCTTGGAAATAATTCAGCCCTGCCGGCATTCGACCGGCATCCTACTGCACAGGTAGTTACTGTTGACGATCATCTTTTTCTTGTTGACTGCGGCGAAGGGACACAGGTGCAGTTATCGAAGTATAAAATAAGGTGGGGACGCATTAACTATATATTCATCTCGCATCTTCACGGGGATCATTATTTCGGTTTATCTGGTTTTATCCACACCATGGGTTTACTAAACAGGGAAAATGACCTGCATCTGTTTGCTCCTGCTCCATTGAAAGAAATCCTTGAATTGCAGTTTAAAGCAGCAGGTTCCTCACTTCCATTCATCCTTCATTTTTATGCACTGCATGGTGAAGGTGAACTAGTGAAGACCGATAAATTTAGAGTGTCGTGTTTTCTTACCAGGCACCGAATTCCCTGCTGGGGATTCAAATTCGAACAGGTGAAGTCGCCAAGAAGGATCAATATCGAAAAAGCGCGCATTCACAATGTGCCCGCTGTTTTTTTTGACAGACTCAAGGCTGGTGATGACTTTTCAACTGCAAGCGGAAAGGTTATTAAAAATGAAACTGTTACAGATCCTGCTCCAAAGCCTAAGTCGTATGCATTTTGCGCAGACAATCAGTTTCATGAAGACATGATCCCGAAAGTTTTCGGTGTAGATATTTTATATCATGAAACTACTTATCTAAAAGATCTTGCAGAGCGGGCTGCAGCAAGGTTTCATGCTACAACGCACCAGGCGGCTATGACAGCAAAAATGGCTAATGTGAAACGACTGCTTATAGGTCATTTCAGTTCGAAGTACGACAAGCTTGAATTATTTGAGCAGGAAGCTAAAGAAGTTTTTCCGGCAACTGAGATCGCGATTGAAGGAGCGACGTATTATGTGTGAGGGAGGGCAGAGGGCAGACGAGAATCGTGAAGCGTGAAGCGAGAAGCGTGAAACATGAATAAAATATCTTTCAATAACCAGAAGCGAGAATAAAATATATTGTTAGTTTAATGTTTTTCTATTATCGCTTCACGCTTCTCGCTTCACGATCCTCGCTTCACGCTTCACGCTTCTCGATTATCGCTTCACGCTTCACGCTTCTCGCTACATACTCCCTCAATCTTTTCATCACTTCATTGCTTAACGGCACCAGTGGCAATCTCAAAGAATTTTCGATTAAACCCTGTTCAGCAAGAAATGCCTTGACACCCGCAGGATTATTTTCAGTAAATAAAATGTCATACCCTTCAATCAGTTCATCATTAGCCAGCTTAGCAGACGCAAAGTCTCCTTTTAAACTGAGTCTCACCATTTCACTGAATTGTTTAGGAAAACAATTAGCCGCCACACTGATCACGCCATCCATACCGCAGGCAATCTGCGGCAGTGCAAGAGCATCGTCACCGCTAACAACCATAAAGTCGTCTGGCTTATCGCGAAGGATCTGCATGCATTGGGCCATATCACCGCTGGCTTCCTTGATGCCCGCAATATTATCCACTTCGTGTGCAAGACGAAGGGTTGTTTGCGTAGTTATATTTCTTCCGGTTCTTCCGGGTACATTATACAGCAGCAATGGTTTTGGCGAAACTTCCGCGAGTGCTTTATAATGCTGATATATTCCTTCCTGTGAAGGTTTATTATAATAAGGGCTGGCACTTAATATGGCTACAGCTTCATCGAGTGGAAATTCTTCGAGGTCGCTGATCAATTCAGAGGTATTGTTACCCCCTATACCAACAATCACCGGAACGCGGTTCCGTGCCCTGTCGTACGTAAATTGTATCAGTTCGATCTTTTCTCTCTTCGACAGCACAGGAGTTTCACCTGTTGTGCCAAGAGTGACGAGATATTCCACACCACCGTCTATTACAAAATCAATTATTTTACTTAATGCATCGAAGTCGATTGCACCCGTGCTATTGAAGGGCGTAACCAACGCAACACCGGTACCCCTCAATGTTTCGCGTAACGACATGAAAAAAAATTAAATTATATTATATCGATTGATTGTTTTCTTCTGTTACCGGTTCATGCGCAGGCTCCTCTACTTCATCCCAGAAACCCATCACACCGAATTTTTCAATTCGCTTTTCAATTCTTTCATTCGCATGTATTTGCTGCAGCTCTTTGATAGTGTCTATAAGATGAGGTTTAAGCTTTGCAGCTGCTTCATCATAGTCCCAGTGTGCACCACCCATAGGTTCCGGAATGATCTTATCTATCAATCCGAAACTATACATGTTTTCAGGGGTCAGCTTCAATTGTTCCGCAGCTTTTTCTTTCTGTTCCCACGACCTCCATAATATGGAGCTGCAGTTTTCAGGAGAAATTACCGTGTACCATGCATTCTCAAGCATAAATACCCGGTCTCCTACGCCAATACCCAGTGCACCACCAGAAGCACCTTCACCGATTATCACGCAGATTACCGGCACCTGCAGCCTCATCATCTCATAAATATTTCTGGCTATTGCTTCACCCTGGCCTCGCTCCTCTGCTTCCAATCCGGGATATGCACCCGGCGTATCTATTAAAGTAATGATAGGCTTGTTGAATTTTTCCGCAAGCTTCATTAATCGCAGTGCCTTGCGGTATCCTTCAGGGTTTGCCATCCCAAAATTGCGCAGTTGCCTCATCTTGGTGTTGCTTCCTTTTTGCTGGCCGATCACCATCACTGTTTGCCCGTCAAGCGAAGCAAAACCACCTACCATCGCCTTGTCATCTTTCACATTCCTATCGCCGAAAAGTTCAACAAAATCGGTGAATATTTTCTCGATGTACTTTTTAGTGTAAGGTCTGTCCGGATGACGGCTAAGCTGAACTTTCTGCCATGGTGTAAGCTGGGAAGTGATTTCACGTCGCTTTGCAATAACCTGCTGTTCCAGTTTACCGATTGAATCCGACAGATCGACCTTACTCTTTTCTGCTGTTGCCTTTAACTTTTCAATATCCTCAAAAAGATCTCTGATCGGTTTTTCAAAATCAAGGAACTGCCTGTTTTTATCCTGGGGCATAAGTTTTTAATAATTTATAAAATTAAGACTGATTTTTTATTTCATCCATACTAATTGTTTTCTGTGGCTGAAGGATACTCCCTTTTGTCAGGGTTCTTAAAAAGTCATTCCTTTGATTTATGAATAAGCTGATAACTGGTATTCATCACATTACAGCGCTTGCTGCAGATGCTCAGCCGAATATCGATTTTTATTGTGGCATACTGGGATTGCGACTGGTAAAAAGGACCGTGAATTTTGATGCTCCTGAGGTATATCACCTGTATTATGGTGATGAAACGGGGCAACCCGGTTCAATTCTGACATTCTTCCCGTACCAAGGACTCACAGGAGGCAGACACGGAAAAGGCATGCTGAATACAACAGGCTTTTCATTACCGTCGTCTTCACTCAGCTATTGGGAAGAAAGGCTCAAGAAATACAACATCAGCTACAAAGGTCCTTCTGAACGCTTTGAAGAAACATTTATGTACCTCGAAGATCATGATGGCCTGGGGCTTGAACTGGTATTCAGCGACAGGGACGACAGGCCAGGATTTACTTACGGTCATATTCCTGCAGAACATTCCATAAAAGGTTTTTACGGAGGCGAAATATGGGTGGAGGGATATGAGCGTACTGCCGCCTTACTAACTGAGCAGCTGGACCACGTGAAGATCGGTGAAAAAGGAAACAGGTTCAGGTATGCTGCAACCGATAAGCCAGGAAATTATATCGACATTCTTTGTACACCCGATTCTTTAAAAGGTCTCGGTGGCGCTGGAACCATCCATCATATTGCATTTAGTACGCCTGATGCTGAAACGCAAAATGAAGTGAGAGTAAAACTTTCGCAGCGGATGCTTAATCCTACTCCTGTGCTCGACAGGAACTATTTCACATCGATATATTTTCGTGAACCAGGCGGAGTGTTATTTGAAGTGGCAACTGCAGGACCCGGGTTTATGGTTGATGAAAAAAAGGAAGAACTTGGCAATGCATTGAAACTGCCCGATCAATACGAACAATACCGCAGGCAGATTGAAAAAGCCGTAGTGCCTATCACACTTAACCCGGATAAGTACACCTAACTCATTTGGCCTTACCATTCCGAACTGAAAATCAACAGGTAATTACGTATATTTAATAATTAACTATATTTCGTTCAGATAGTTGATTATTTTCCGCCTTACCCAGAGTATTCTTATTTCCTTATCCCGCTGTAATTATTCATACTTAAAATTAATTAGTCACATGACTGAAAAAGTGATGAATGAAAAAGTTTACAACAGGATCAAGGCAGTGCTGGCTGAAGAAAGAAAAACGAACATGTGGTTGGCAGAACAACTTGAAATGAGTCCTAACACTGTTTCGAAGTGGTGCACAAATCAGATGCAGCCCACAATAGAAACATTATTCAGAATTGCCAGCGTGCTGGAGGTTGAAGCACGCGACCTGCTGGTGAATTCAAAAAGGTGAGGGTACGCGATTTGACGTACTGATGATGAGGTACGTTACCTGGAAATCTTACAATAAGAGGAATTTCGAAACCAATTTCACTGAATGTTTTGATTCGGTGGAATCGTTGTTGCTCCATACGGCCAAACAAAAGCAGGTTTCACCATTACAGGTCGCCTAAGCCGAAAGGAATACAACCTGAAATGGAATGCTGTTACTGAAGCCGGAAGCGTGGTTGATTCCGATGAAGTAAAAAATCATGCGGAAGTGCAGTGGGTTAAACAATAGAATGCTTTTTCCTGCTATCTTTAAGGAACGAGTATGACTACTGTATGATTTACGGATTAAATACATTTCTTTTTCAGTCGCCCTTTACCAACGACAGTTTTCACCTGATTCAACAATTTAAATCATGGGGCTTTGACTCCATCGAGATTGCTATTGAAGATCCGGCACATGTCGATCCAGCTTCGTTAAAAAAAGTACTTGATGATAACGGCATGATCTGCGGCAGCGTTTGTGCTGCCCTTGGGCCTGGCCGGGATCTTCGCGGCACCAGGGAAGAACAGAATACATCTCTGGATTATATGAAAGCCTTACTGGATATGATGCCTGTATTTGGTTCACCGGTGCTCGTGGGTCCTTTGTATTCAGCTGTTGGCAGGGCAGAGCCAAGGGATGATGATGAATATAAACGACAATGGGACCTGGTGGTAAAGCATCTGCAGACGCTGTCATTATTTGCCGGTGAAAGGAATATCAGACTGGCGATTGAACCATTAAACAGGTATGAAACTGATTTTCTTAATACTTGCTCCCAGGCAATGAAACTTGTGAACGACATTGATCATGCTGCTGCCGGCATACTGCTCGACACTTATCATATGAATATCGAAGAGAAAAATTCTGCTTCAGCCATTCGTGCAGCGGCTTCAAGATTATACCATTTTCATGCTTGCGGGTGTGACCGTGGTGCACCGGGTAATGATCATATAAACTGGCCGGAAATTAGTTCAGCCCTTAAAGAAATCAATTATAACAGCGGTGTAGTGATTGAGTCATTTACAACGGACGTGAAGGTGATTGCAAAAGCAGCCTCCATCTGGAGAGATTTTGAGCCATCCAAAGAAGATATTGCAGTGAAAGGTCTGAGATTTTTGAAAGGAGCATTAAGTAATTAAATTGTTTTTCAATATCAATCCACCAAAAAATAAAAAGAAAAATCATCTCACCAATGAATTTATTCAAGATTGCTGCTTTAACTAACCTGCTCTTCCTTTTTGTTTCCTGCTCAGATAAAAATTCGGATAATAAAAATACAGCTGATACCCTTTCAGAAGAACAACGGCACCATCCGCAAAATGCATTGAAAGTATTGACCGTAGCAGACGGACTTGAAGTAAAGATGATGGCTTCTGAACCTGTGCTGCGAAATCCAACTAATATTGATGTGGATGATCGCGGCAGAATATGGGTAACAGAAGCATTCAATTACCGCCCATTCAGAAACTCCACCGTTACACCGGAAGGCGACAGGATCATGATACTCGAAGATAAAGACGGCGATGGATATGCTGAAACACATAAGGTATTTTATCAGGGCCCTGAAATAAACGCACCGCTTGGCATTTGCCTTATTGGCAACCGTGTGCTTATTTCACAGAGTCCGTATGTGTGGGCATTTTATGATGACAATGGTGACGACAGTGCAGACAGGAAAGAAATTATTTTCCAGGGCATCTCTGGTGAACAGCATGATCATGGTATGCATGCTTTTACTTCGGGACCCGACGGCAAATTATATTTCAACTTTGGAAATGCGGGGGTTTCACTCAGAGATAAGAATAATAAACCTGTAATTGACCAGTATGGTGATTCAATTGGTTCAGAAAAATACAGGCAGGGAATGGTTTTTCGGTGCGAACCTGATGGATCGCATGTGGAGCGTCTCGCACATAATTTCAGGAACAATTATGAAGTTGCCGTAGACAGTTATGGAACCATGTGGCAAAGCGATAATGATGATGATGGTAACAGAGGTGTGCGCATTAATTATGTAATGGATTACGGTAATTATGGATATACTGATGAGATGACCGGCGCATGGTGGACCGCATACAGAACAAACATTGAAGATTCAATTCCTTACAAGCACTGGCACCTTAATGATCCCGGCGTAGTGCCGAATATACTGCAGACCGGCGCAGGCTCACCAACAGGCATGGTTGTGTATGAAGGAACATTGCTTCCTGAAAAGTTCAGGAACCAGATGATACATTGTGAACCGGGACAGAATGTTGTACGCGCTTATCCCGTACAAAAAAATGGTGCAGGCTTCACGGCTACCATTGAAAATATTTTATCAGGAGAGAAGGATCAGTGGTTCAGGCCTTCTGATGTTTGTGTTGCACCCGATGGCTCATTGATTGTTGCTGACTGGTATGATCCTGTAGTGGGAGGTCATGATGCACGCGATAAAGAAAGCGGGCGCATTTACCGCATAGCACCGAAAGGTTCAAAATATATAATGCCCTCTTTTGATTACACAACTGCCGATGGCGCAGTAAAAGCCTTGCAGAATGCAAATCTTGTTGTACGGCGCAAAGCATGGGCAGCGCTGGAGAAAATGGCCGGATCGGCTGTACCGGCACTTGAAAAATTATGGACTTCAAATGCGGATAACCGTATGCGCGCCCGTGCATTCTGGGCACTGGTTAAAATGCCCGGCGGAGAAAAATATATAGATGGGGCGATTAAAGAAAGTACTCCGGAATTAAGGATTGCCGGATTGCGTGCTGCACGTGAACTTAATGCCAATATAATTGGTGTTGTAAAAACATTAATGAATGATAAGGATGTTCAGGTGCTGCGTGAATGTGCTATAGCTTTACATAAAAATAAATCTGCTGAAGCTCCAAAAATCTGGGCGGAGCTTGCTGATAAATATGATGGAAAAGATCGCTGGTACCTTGAAGCGATTGGTATAGGTGCTGCCGACCAATGGGATAGTTTCTTTGGCGCATATCTTACAAATCATGCCGATCCTTTACAAACTGCACAGGGGCGTGACATTGTATGGCGGTCAAGATCGGATAAAAGTCTGCCTTACCTTGTAAAGCTCGCAACTGATGAGCGTACCGATCTTAAATCAAGACTGCGTTATTTCCGCGCATTCGATTTCAACAATACGCCTGAAAAAACGCAGGCAATGCTGCGGATGATTGCCAGTAATAAAAACAATGATGTGAATTTGAATGCGGTTTTACTTCAGGGCCTTGATGCGAAAGTTGTTCAAAGCTCTGATGTTGCAAAGAAGGCGCTGAACAATGTTGTTAGATCGGCATATGGAACAAAAACATATATTGATCTCACACAAAAATATGCACTGAAACAGGAATCTCCTGCATTGCTCAAAATGGCGCTTGACAAACCTGAAGATAACCTTGCTCCCGAAGCAATGAATCTTGTTTTTAAATTCAACAGGCGCGACCTGGCATCACAAATCATGAAAGGAAGGGATACTTCGCAAATGGCCGCACTTCTTACTGCAGTGAGTTATACCGGCGACTGGAACGGCATGAAACTGATGCAGGAAATTGCATCCAATAAAAAATACAGTGATTCCTTACGGCGTCATGCATTAAGAATGCTTGGAAGGAGCTGGGGTGGCGGCGACATGGTGAACAGCCTGATACAATCTGATAAACTCGCACCGCAGTTTATACCTGCTGCACTTGAAGGAATTGAAGGAGGACCTCAGAAAAATCTTATCATTGACGCTAAACAGCATTTATCAAAGAATGATGGCGGTGCACCAAAAGAACCTTTTGACCGTGATGCGGTACTGGAACTTAATGGCAGTGCACACAAAGGCGCTGAAGTTTTTAAAACTAACTGTACCACCTGCCACCAGGTAAAAAGTGAAGGAACTGATTTTGGTCCGAAACTCTCTGAAATTGGTACGAAGCTTCCGAAAGAAGCGTTGCTCGATGCCATCATTGATCCATCATCCGGTATCAGCTTCGGTTATGAAACCACTGAGCTGGTAATGAAAAATGGTTCCTCTATAAAAGGGCTGCTGGCAGAAAAAACAAAAACAGATATTGGTATTAAATTGCCGGGCGGAACAATAAATAAAGTAAAAACCGCTGATGTAAAGCTGGTGAAAACACTGCCGGTTTCAATGATGCCCGACCTGCATGAAACCATTTCAAAGCAGGATCTGGCAGATCTTTTAGCATATCTTGGTTCACTCAGGAAAAAATGATTATCAATGCGAAATTTTTTATTGATCACTATTGCAGTGCTTGCATCTTTGGCCTGCACGGGTCCCAAAAAAACAGATGCGTCCGTAAAAACAAAAATCGTTTTTATTCCCGGAAAGGATAGTCATGGTATAGGTGAGCATGAGCATCTTGGCGGATGCATTCTTCTTGCGAAACTTTTAAATGAAAGTGTTACTGGCGTAAATGCTGTTGTCACTGAACAGGGATGGCCAAAAGATACAGCAGTGCTTGACGACGCCGATGCGATCGTAATGTATTCTGATGGTGGCCCTGGCCACATGGTGATGCCTCATATGGCCCATATCAACAGATTGATGGATAAAGGGACAGGACTTGTCAATCTTCATTATGCGGTGGAAATTCCGAAAGGTGAAGGAGGCGATAATTTTTTAAAATGGATAGGGGGTTATTTTGAAACTGATTATTCCATCAATCCTTTCTGGACAGCAGAATTTGATTCACTTCCTGATCATCCTGTTACAAACGGCGTGAAACCATTTGGCATTCGCGATGAATGGTATTATCACATGAGGTTTGTACCAGAGGGCAATAACCTTGTTTCCATCTTAAAAAAATTACCTCCTGATTCAAGTCTTACACGCCCCGACGGTCCGCATGAAAATAATCCGCTGGTAAGAAAAGCTGTGCTTGAAGATAAACAACCGCAAACTGTTGCATGGGTATATACAAGGCCGGATGGCGGAAGGGGTTTCGGTTTCACTGGTGGTCATGTACATAAAAACTGGATGGAGGATAACTTTCGCAAGCTTGTGTTAAATGCTATTGTATGGAGCGCGCATATGGAGGTTCCACAAACCGGCATTATTACAAAAACGCCTACTGAAAAGGAATTGATCGCTTTGCAAAAAAAGAAAGCGCCTTAGGGGGCAGAGGGGAGAGGGCAAAGGGCAGAGGGAAGAGAAGAAATATTTTCTTTTCAATATAAGAAAGTAAGTGTATATGGATTTAATATTTTTTTGTCCTGACTCAGCATGAATATAGCAAACACGCTTGTCTGTTTATGATAAACATTTGCCGTTTGCGTTTTGCCTACGCTTTATCATAGCTCACACATTCCTTCAGTTCCTTTTCCGTATAGGCAACATTATATTGCTTCAGCACCTCAGGCGGCACGCCATTCCACTGATTGGGTCTGTTGCCCATAAACCCAACATCTTCGTAGCCAATCTTCGTAGTATAGAACCCTGTAACCGTCAGGTTTCTCATTAAACTAAAAAATGAAACTCCCTGCTGCATTTCAGGCTTTGCCTTTTTTGGATAAGCTATCTGGTCAACCATTTGAATCTGCTGCTGCGAAGAGCAATCTTTAAATGGTTTTTCATACCTGGTTAAGCATTGTAAATCGAGCCAGCGTAACCCTCCGCGCATTGGTGTTTGGTGCTGCGGCATGTCTTTCACAATAAATTCAATGAAGTCGCCAACTTTTGCATCAGAAGCACTTCCACTCACCTCATCTTTCGGAATGATAATATCACCGAGCACAACAATCGTTGCTATTTCATGGTCAGTGAAAAATTTTTCATTGTGCAAATCCTTATTATAAGCCACTTCTTCGGCCATACGGTCATCCACATTATCTTTTGAGGCAACCGCGGCATCAGGCGTTTTCTTCTTATCTTCTGTGTCGCATGCTTCAAGCAATACGCCTGCTGAAACAGTACCGAGTACAAGTGCTTTTATCGAATCTCTTCTGTCCATAAAAATGATTTAAGATCAGATATTCTGTTTTTTCATTTC